>CAYNYQ010000157.1:0-10487 GCA_964401305.1 uncultured Acetobacteraceae bacterium
GGATGCCGGTGGCGCGCCTGGTGCGGGCGCAGTTCTTCTCGCTGCGCGAGAAGGAATTCGTGGAGGCCGCGCGCGCGCTCGGCGCCTCGAAGCTGCGGCTGGTGACGCGGCACATCCTGCCGAACTCGCTCGGGCCGGTCATCGTCGCGGCCACCATCGACGTCGCCGCGGCGATCATCGCCGAGAGCACCCTCTCCTTCCTCGGCCTCGGCTTCCCGCCCGACATCCCGACCTGGGGGCGGCTGCTGTTCGACGCCAAGGACAACCTCGACTTCGCGCCGCACTGGGCGCTGTTCCCGGGGGCCGCCATCTTCCTCACCGTGCTCTCCATCAACTTTATCGGCGACGGGCTGCGCGACGCGCTCGACCCGCGGCGGGTGCTGTGAGCGGCCGCGCGCCGGGGCCGGGCGGGCGATGAGCGCCGCGGCCTTCCTCGCCGAGCAGGCAGGACCGGGCGGCGGCGGCGAGGGGCTGGTGCCGCCGCTGCTGGAGATCCGCGACCTGCGCACGCAGTTCCGCACCGATGACGGCTGGGTCCGCGCGGTGGACGGCGTGAGCCTCTCCATCGCCCGGGCCGAGACGCTCGGCGTGGTGGGGGAGAGCGGCTGCGGCAAGTCGGTCACCGCCATGACCGTGCTGAAGCTCATCCCGATGCCGCCCGGGCGCATCGTCTCGGGCCAGGTGCTGTGGCAGGGGCGCGACCTGGTGCCGCTGTCGCAGGAGGAGATGCAGTCGATCCGCGCGAAGGAGATCGGCATCGTCTTCCAGGAGCCGATGACCTCGCTGAACCCGGTCTACACGGTGGGGCACCAGATCGCCGAGACGCTGCGCCTGCACGAGGGGCTCTCGAAGCGCGCCGCGATGGACCGCGCGGCGGAGATGCTGCGCCTCGTCAACATCCCGCAGCCGCAGCGGCGCGTGCACGACTACCCGCACCAGTTCTCGGGCGGCATGCGCCAGCGCGTGATGATCGCCATGGCGCTGGCCTGCAACCCGAAGCTGCTGATCGCCGACGAGCCGACCACGGCGCTCGACGTCACCATCCAGGCGCAGATCCTCGACCTGCTGCTGGAGATGAAGGAGCGGCTCGGCATGGCGGTGATGCTGATCACCCATGCCATGGGCGTCGTGGCCGAGAGCACGCAGCGCGTGGTGGTGATGTATGCCGGCAAGGTGGTGGAGGAGGCGCCGGTCGGCGAGCTCTTCGCCGATCCGCGCCACCCCTACACGCAGGGGCTGATCCGCTCCATCCCGCGCATCGACCTCGACGCCGGCCGCAAGACGCGGCTGGAGGCGATCCCGGGCACGGTGCCGAGCCTGCTCGACCCCCCGCCGGGCTGCCGCTTCGCCGCGCGCTGCCGCTTCGCCTCCGAGGCCTGCCGCGCGGCGGAGCCGCCGCTGCGCGAGGTCGCCCCCGGACACAAGGTGGCTTGCATCCTGTGAACGCCGAACCCTTGCTCAGCGTCGAGCGCCTGGTCAAGCGCTTCCCCGTGCGCGGCGGCGTCCTGCGTCGCGTGGTCGACGAGGTCCATGCGGTGGACGGCGTCGGCTTCAGCCTCGCCTCCGGCGAGACGCTCGGCCTGGTCGGCGAATCGGGCTGCGGCAAGTCCACCACCGGCCGCTGCGTCCTGCGGCTGATCGAGCCCACCGAGGGCAGCGTGCGCTTCGAGGGGCGGGACGTGCTGGCGCTCGACGGCCCCGCGCTCGCGGCGATCCGCCGCGACATGCAGATCATCTTCCAGGACCCCTACGCCTCGCTCAACCCGCGCATGACGGTCGCCGGCATCATCGGCGAGCCGCTCGAGATCCATGGCCTGGCGAAGACCCGCGCGGCCTTCGAGGACCGCATCGCCGAATTGCTGGAGACCGTCGGGCTGCGCCCCGAGCACGCGCACCGCTTCCCGCACGAGTTCAGCGGCGGCCAGCGCCAGCGCATCGGCATCGCCCGCGCGCTGGCGGTCTCGCCCAAGCTGATCATCTGCGACGAGCCGGTCTCGGCGCTCGACGTCTCGATCCAGGCGCAGGTGATCAACCTGCTCGAGGACCTGCAGGAGAAGTACAACCTCTCCTTCCTCTTCATCGCGCACGATCTCTCCGTGGTCGAGCACATCAGCGACCGCGTGGCGGTGATGTATCTCGGCCGCATCGTCGAGATCGCCCCCTCGCGCGACCTCTACGCAACGCCGCTGCATCCTTACACCGAGGCGCTGCTCTCCGCGGTGCCGATCCCCGACCCGAGCGTGAAGCGCCAGCGCATCCGCCTGACCGGCGACGTGCCGAGCCCGCTGCGCCCGCCCTCGGGCTGCCGCTTCCACACGCGCTGCCCGATCATGAAGCCCGATCCGTGCAGCAGCGTCTCGCCGCCGCTGCGCGAGGCGCGGCCCGGCCACTGGGTGGCCTGCCACTTCCGCGGCTGACGCCGGGCGCCGCCCCGCCCGGGCCGCAGTGGCATGACGATTGCTTAACCTTCGCGGTCCGACCGGCAGGGTCGAGGACGACGGAGGGGTAGCGATGACAGGGAAGCTCAGCCTCGGGCGGCGGGGTGCCGCCCTCTTCGGCATGGCCGCGGCGGCGGCGATGCTGGCGGCCGCGCCGGCCCAGGCCCAGCGGGCGGAGCCATGCATCGGCGCGTCCTGGGAACTCACCGGGCCGCTCGCCAACCAGGGCCAGATGCTGCGCATCGCGGTCGAGACCGCGCTCGAGAAGATCAACGCCGCCGGCGGCGTGCTCGGCAAGCCGCTGCGCCTCGTGATCTACGACGATGTGGGCGAGCCTGCCCGCGCCGTGGACAATGGCCGCCGCATCGGTGAGCGGGACAACTGCGTCGTCATGATGGGCGGCGCCCGCACGCCCAATGCCATCGCGCTGCGCGAGCCGCTGGCCGAGATGGGCCTGCCCTGGGTCGGCGTGATCTCCGCCGGCACCACGGTCATCGAGCACCAGAACGGCCGCAACGAGTGGATGTTCCGCGTCTCGATGAAGGACCGCTGGGTCACGCAGTACCTGGTCGAGCAGGCCAAAGCGCGCAGCCCCAGCGGCAAGATCGCCTTCGTCTACGAGGGCACGGCCTGGGGCCAGGGCGCGCTGCCCGACATCGAGGCGGCGGCCAAGCGCGCCAACGTGACGCTGGTCGGGCGCGAGACCTTCAACATCGGCGACCAGGACATGTCCGCGCAGATGATCCGCCTGCGCGACGCCGGCGTGGACACCGTGGTGCTCTGGGCGGTGGACCGCGAGAGCGCCAACATGCTGCGCTCGATGGACCGCATCGGCTGGAAGCCCAGGATCGTCTCCGCCTGGGGCCTGACCACCGCCTTCGCCCGCGCCGTCGGGCCGCTGGCCGACGGCGTCATGGTCGCCGGCACCTTCAACTGGAACGGCCCGCTCTCCCCCGCCGCCCAGGCCGCCTTCGACGCGATGAAGGCGAAGTTCCCGGACCGTATCCGCACCACCGCCGACCTCGAGCAGCCCTCGGCGATGGCGAATGCCTGGGACGCCACCTTCATGATCGCCGAGGCGCTGAAGCTCGCCGGCGCCTATGACCGCCAGAAGCTGCGCGACGCCTTCTACCGCCTGAACTACGACGGCATCGTCGGCAGCTACCGCCCGGCCTTCGTGCGCGGCGGGCAGGAGCGGATGGATGCCATCCTGCCCTCGCTCTACAAGCTGCAGGCCTTCCACAACGGCATGCTGATGCCGATCGAGGCGACGCCCTTCGCCGCCCGGACGAACTGAGCCGAGCCACCGACCCGGGCCGCCGCCCCCGCGCGGCGGCCCGTTGCCTTTCGCCGGGAGGACAGCGCGCGTGGAAGCCGTGATCCAGTACCTGCTGACCGGGCTCTCGGTCGGCAGCGTCTACGCCATGATGGGGCTTGGCTTCTACGTCATGTGGAGCGCCGCCAAGGCGGTGAACTTCACCTACGGCGACATCTTCATGATCGGCGCCGTGCTGACGGTGGTGCTGATGGACATGGGGATCGGCCTGCTGCCGGCGGCGCTGCTGGCGATCCTCGCCTCCTCCGCCGGCGCCGCGGCGATCGAGCGCGGCTTCGTCCGCCCCTTCAACCGCGAGGCCAATTCCATCGGCTGGATGCTGACGACCATCGCCGTCGGCACCATGATGGAATCCTCGACCACGGCGCTGTTCGGCTCCAACCCGCGCATGCTGCCCTCGCCGCTCGCCGAGGAACCGATCCGCATGGGCGGCGCCGGCATCTACCCGCAGGAGCTGCTGCTGCCGGTGGCGCTGGTGGTGGTCACCGTGGCGCTCGAGCTGTTCTATCGCCGCACCCTGCTGGGCCGGGCGATGCGCGCGGTGGCCTACAACCGCACCGCGGCCGGGCTGGTCGGCATCGATGCCGACCGCATCACGCTGATCGCCTTCGCGCTGGCCGGCATGCTGGGCGCGGTCGCGGGCGTGCTGATCGGGCCGGTGATCCAGGCGAGCTCCACCATGGGCGCCATCATCGGCCTCAAGGGCTTCATGGTCGCCATCATCGCCGGCATCGCCAATGCCCGCGGCGTGGTCATCGCCGGCCTGCTCTACGGCGTGACCGAGAAGTTCATCGAGGGCTACCTCTCCACCGCGGCGCGCGACGCCATCGGGTTCACGCTGATGGTGCTGCTGCTGCTGCTCTTCCCGCAGGGCCTCTTCGGCAAGAAGGAGTTCTCCAAGGTATGAGCGCGCGGGTCGGCGTATGGCTTGCGGTGGCGCTGTTCGTCGGCGCGCTGGCGGTCTTTCCCTGGACGGGCGACTTCTTCGATACGCGGTGGCCGACCAGCTACGAGCTGCGCCTGGTCATCCGCGCGATGATCCTCGCCATCGTCGTCATCGGGCTGAACATCCTGGTGGGCTTCGCGGGCCTCGTCTCGCTGGGCCAGGCGGCGCTGATGGGGCTCGGCGGGCATGTCGCGGCGCTGCTGGCGCTGCGCGCGGACTTCCCCTTCGCCGCCGCCATGGTCTTCGCCGTGGCGCTGCCGGCGATGATGGGCGCGGTGCTGGCCTTCCCCACCGTGCGCGTCCGCCCGCTCTACCTGACGGTGATCACCATCGCCTTCGGCTTCGTCTTCGTGAACGTGCTGCGCGAATGGGTCAGCTTCACCGGCGGCGCCTCCGGCCTGGCCAGCATCCCGCGCCCGACCATCCTGGGCGAGCCGCTGATGGCGGTGCGCCGCACCAGCTTCAACCTCTACTACCTGATCGCGCTCTGCCTGCTGCTGGCGCTCTGGGTGCAATGGGCGCTGGCGCGGTCGCGCTACGGGCGGGCGATGCGTGCCTCGGCGCAGAGCGAGAACGCCTCGCGCGCGCTCGGCATCAACATCGTGGGCATCCGCACCCTGGCCTTCGCGATCTCCGCCGGCTTCGCCGGGCTGGGCGGCGGGCTCTTCGCCAACCTCGCGCTCTTCATCAACTACGAGACATTCACCTTCAACGCCTCGATCGAGCTGCTGCTGATGACCATCCTCGGCGGCAGCGGCACGCTGGCCGGGCCGCTGGTCGGCACCACGGTGCTCTTCGCTGCCAGCCAGGCGCTGCAGGGGCTGCATGAATGGCAGACCTTCGCCTATGGCCTGCTGCTGGTGCTGGTGCTGTTCCTGATGCCGCAGGGCATCGTCGGGGGGCTCGCCGCGCTGCGCAAGCGCCTGCTCGGCGGCGGTGCGGCGGAACGGCGCACCGGCGCCTGGCCGAATTTCGTGCCCGGCTTCGAGGCGGTCGCCTCCGCCAGCGAGGCGAAGGGCCAGGCGACGCTGATCACCCGCGACCTGACGCTGCGCTTCGGCGGCCTGACGGCGGTGAACCAGGTGAGCATGGAGGTCGCCTCGGGCACCGTGCATGCGCTGATCGGCCCGAACGGCGCCGGCAAGTCGAGCGTGCTGAACGTGATCTCCGGCTTCTACCGCGCGACCTCGGGCCAGGTGACGCTGTTCGGCGAGACGCTGGCCGAGCGCGCGCCCTACCAGCTGGCCCGCGCCGGCGTCGCGCGCAGCTTCCAGAACACCGAGCTCTTCGCCACGATGACGGTGCTGGAGAACGTCCTGGTCGGCTGCCACAGCCGCTATCGCGCCGGCTTCTTCGCCACCATCCTGCGCACGCCCCGCTTCCGCTCCGAGGAACGCGCGCTGCTGGCGGAGGCGCGGATGCTGCTCGAGGTGGTGGGGCTGACGGAGTTCGCCGAGGAGCAGGCGCGCAACCTGCCCTTCGGCCACCAGCGCCGGCTCGAGATCGCGCGCGCCCTGGCGCTGCGGCCGAAGCTGCTGTTGCTGGATGAACCCGCCGCCGGCCTGACCCATGGCGAGATCGAGGAGCTGGTCGCGCTGATCCGCGGCCTGGCCGACCGCGGCATGACGGTGATCCTGGTGGAGCACCATGTGGAGATGATCATGGCGGTTTCCGACCGCGTCACCGTCCTCGACCACGGCGAGGTCATCGCCGACGGGCCGCCGGCGCAGGTGCAGGCCGATCCACGGGTGATCGAGGCCTATTTCGGCGCGCATGGCATGCCGGCCGCCGCCGCCCATGCGGAGGCTTCGGCATGAGCCCGCTTCTTTCGGTCGATGGCGTCCGCGTCTCCTACGGCCGCATCGAGGCGGTGCGCGGCGTGGATCTCGCCGTGGGCGCCGGGGAATTCGTCGGTGTCATCGGCTCGAACGGCGCCGGCAAGTCCTCGCTGATGCGCGCGATCTCCGGCGTGCTGAAGCCGGCGGCAGGCCGCGTGACGTTCGACGGCCGCGACGCGACGGGGCTGAAGAGTCACCAGATGGTCGCGCGCGGCCTGGCCATGGTGCCGGAAGGACGCATGGTCTTCGCCGACCAGACCGTGCGGGACAACCTGATGCTCGGCGGCTTCAGCCGCATGAAGGCGGACCGCGCCGGCGTCGCGCAGGACCAGGAGCGCATCCTCGAGCTCTTCCCCCGCCTGCGCGAGCGGCTGGACCAGGAGGCGGGCACGCTCTCGGGCGGCGAGCAGCAGATGCTGGCGATCGCGCGCGGCCTGCTCTCGCGGCCGCGGCTGCTGGTGATCGACGAGCTCTCGCTCGGCCTGGCGCCGCTGATCCTCGACATGCTCTTCCCCGTCCTTTCGGCGCTGAACAAGGAGGGGCTATCCATCCTGCTGGTCGAGCAGATGGCGAGCTATGCGCTGGCCGTGACCGACCGCACCTATGTGATGGAGAATGGCCGCGTGCTGTTCGAGGGACGCTCGGCCGATCTCGCCCGGGATCCGCGCGTGCTGGACGCCTATCTCGGCCGCCGCCACGCCGCCTAGAATCGCACGTCCGGCCGGTGCAGGCCGTAATGGCCGCGCAGCGTGTCAGCCGTGTACTCCGTGCGGAACAGGCCCCGCTTCTGCAGGATCGGCACGACATGCTCGACGAAGACGTCGAGCATCGCGGGCAGCACGGGCGGCATCACGTTGAAGCCGTCCGCGGCACCGTCGCGGAACCAGTCCTCGATCAGGTCGGCGATCCGCTCGGGCGTTCCCGTGGTGACGTAGTGGCCGCGCGCGCCGGCGAGGTAGCCGAGCAACTGGCGCAGCGTCGGACGCTCGCGCCGCACCAGGCCGATGATCACCTCGGTGCGGCTGCGCGCCGCCTGCACCGTCGCGGGATCGGGGAAGTCCTCTGGCGCGAGCGGACGGTCGAGCGGCAGGTGGGAGAAGTCATGCCCGCCGAAGCGGCCCGAGAGGCGTGAGCGCCCGACCTCGGGATCGCTCATCTCGTTAAGCTCGCGCGCGAAGCGTTCAGCCTCCGCCTCGGTCGAGCCTATCACCGGCGAGAGGCCGGGCAGGATCAGCACCTGGTCGGCGGCGCGGCCCTCCTCGGCGGCATAGCGCTTGAGCTCGGTGTAGAAGTCGCGCGCCGTCGCCTTCTCCATCTGCGCGGTGAACACCGCCTCCGCCCAGCGCGCGGCGAAGCGCTTGCCGGTATCGGAGGAGCCGGCCTGCACGAAAACCGGCCGCCCCTGCGGCCCGCGCGGCATGTTGAGCGGCCCGGCCACCTGGTAGTGCGCGCCCTTGTGGTCCACGCGGCGGATCGCGTTGTCGCGCACGTAGCGGCCGGCGGCGCGGTCATCCACGACGGCATCGTCGGCCCAGCTGTCCCAGAGCGCGCTGACGAGGCGCACGTATTCCTCGGCGCGCTCGTAGCGTTCGGCATGGCTGACCTGGCTGGTGTCGCCGTAATTCGCCGCCGCCGCGACGAGCCAGGAGGTGACGATGTTCCACCCCACGCGCCCGTTGCTGATATGGTCGATCGAGCCGAACTGCCGGGCCAGGTTGAAGGGCTCGGTATAGGTGGTGGAGCAGGTGGCGATCAGCCCGATGCGCTCGGTCCGCCCCGCGAGTGCCGCCAGCACCGTCACGGGCTCGAGCCAGGTGCGCGGCGCGGAGGCGACGTCCGGGGCAAGGGCCAGTTGGTCGGCGAGGAAAATGGAATCGAACAGGCCGCGCTCGGCCTTCTGCGCCATCTCCGCGTAGTAGCGGATGTCGGTCAGCGCCAGCGGCGAGGCGCCTGGATGCCGCCACGACGCCTCGTGATGCCCACGGCTGTTGATGAACAGATTGAGGTGCAGCTGCCGCGCCATGGCCCGCCTCCCGCCGTTGCCGCTGCGGGAAGCCTAGGCCCCGGTGCGCGGGGGCGGCAAGCCGGGGGCTTCAGACCTGCGTGCGGACGAACTGCGCGCGCAAGTGGTCGCCGCTGGTCGTCGGCGGATGTTTCGGCGCGCTTCCGGGCGCGACGGTGCCGGGCAGGGCAGCGACCGGCGCATCGTAGTTCGGGTTGTGGAAGAAGACGAGGGAGAGGCGCCGGCTGGCCTCGGCCTGCGCGGCCGGCGGGTTCACCACGCGGTGCAGGGTCGCGCGCCAGCGTTCGTTGGTCCAGCGCGCCATCAGCTCGCCGATGTTGATCACGTAGCTGTCCGGCGCGATGGGCACGTCCACCCAGTCGCCGGCACGGTTCAGCACCTGCAGGCCGCCCGGCTTGTCCTCGGCGCGCAGGATGGTGAGCGAACCGTAGTCGGCATGGGCGCCGGCGCGCAGCTGACCCGGCTTCGGCGGCGTGAGCGGCGCGGGGTAGTTGCGCACGCGCAGCCGGCTGATGTGGCGGTCGATCTTGTCGGCGAAGAAATCCTCCGGCAGGTCGAGGGCGAGCGCGAACATCGCCATCAGCTCCGCCGCCAGCGCGCCCATGGCGCGGAAGTAGCGTTCGTAGAGGTCGCGCAGCTCGGCGGGATGCGCGGGCCAGAGGTTGGGGTGGAAATGCTTCCCCGCCGCGGGCCCGGAGAAATAGGGATCGCCGGGCGGGACATCGACCGGGCCGATCATCAGGCTCTCGTTCAGGTCGCCGGGTACGTCGAGGCCCTGGCTGCGGCCGACGCTCTCGGCCTCGAGCGCGATGTAGCCGCGGGTCACGTCGGGTGCGGGGCGGGCGACGCGCATCTTCTCCTCGACGGCGAGATCGAAGAAGGCGTTGGACGCGCGCTGCACCGCGGCGATCAGCGCGGGATCGACGCCATGGCCGGTGATGACGAGGAAGCCGATCGCATCCACCGCCTCGCCCACCTGACGCGCGACGGCGCGGCGCGCGGCGGCGTCGGGGCTGCGGAAGGCGGCGACGTCGATGACGGGGACGCTCAGCATCGGCTCACAGGTCCAGCGCGGTCGCGGTGTCGGAGAGCAGGAAGCCGGCGAGCCGCGCATCGGCGCCCGGTGCGGCGAAGAGCAGCGCGCCGATCGGCATGCCGGTCGTGGGGCAGAGGCCCGCGCGCAGCGTCGCCACCGGCCCGCCGAGCACGGTGGTCGGGATGACGAAGCTCGGGTCGCCGGTGGTGCCGGCCTCCGGTGCGACATCCGGCGCGGCGGGAATGAGGATCATGTCCTCCGGCCCGAAGCCGGCCCAGAAGGCGCGGCGCAGCGCGGCGAGGCGCCGCAGCCCGGCATGATAGTCGGCATCGGGCGTGGCGAGGCCCGCGGCGATGTCCTCGGCGATGCGCGGCGCGATGCGGTCCTTCGGCAGGCGCGCATGGGTGCGGCCGAGCTCGGCCACCATCACCGGGCGGTGCTGGTCCAGCATCGCCTCCAGCGAGGCAGGCGAGGCGGCGCGGCGCAGCGCGAGGCCCGCATTCGCCAGCCGGTCCGCCAGCGCCTGCACCGCCGCCGCCGTGCTGCCGGCGACCTTGCCGGCGATCAGCGGGTCCTCCAGCAGCACGATGCGCGGCGTGGTCGCGGGCGGCGCCGCCATGCCGGTGTGGTCGGCGCAGTAGCCCTGCGCGAGCAGCGCCGCATCCTGCGCAGAAGCGCCGAAGGCGCCGACCGTGTCGAAGCTCGGCGCCAGCGGCACAACGCCGACGCCGCCCACGGCCAGGGTCGAGGGCTTGAACGCGCAGGTGCCCGTGTAGGCCGCGGGTCGGTTCACGCTGCCCGCGGTCTGCGTCCCCAGCGCCAGCGGCACCGTGCCGGAGGCGATCGCGGCACCCGATCCGGCGGAAGATC
>CAYNYQ010000158.1:0-10448 GCA_964401305.1 uncultured Acetobacteraceae bacterium
AGCATCGCCGCGCCGAGCGCGCGGGACGGCGCCTCCGCCGCGCCGAAAAGGCCGGCGAGCGGGGTGCGCGCGGTGTCGCCGAGCGGCGGCGGCGCGACGACGAGCGCGCCCGGCGCAGGGTAGGCGGTGAACAGCGGGGCGGCGGAGCGGCGGACGATGCCGACCAGCCCGACCGCCGCCTCCGCCGCCTCCTCGGCGGATCGGATCGGCCGCCCCTCCGGCCCGGCCTGCAGATCGTTGGTGCCGAGCATGAGGACGACGAGGTCGAGCGGGCTTTCGGCGGCGATCGCCGCCGCCAGCATCCGGGACCCGTTGAAGTCCTGGCCTGCAACCTGCCCGATGGGCTGGCTGCGGTCGAGGCTGGTGGTGCGCCCGACCAGCCCGTCCACGACGACCGTCGCCGCCCCGCCGAGAGCCTGCTGCAGGACGCCGGGCCAGCGCATGCGGTCGGGAAGCCGCGTGGCCGGGAACCCCTCGGGGCGGGGGACCCAGCCCCAGGTGTTGGAGTCGCCGAAGGCGAGGATGCGCAACGGCGCGGCATCCTGCGCCGCGGCGCGGCGGGTGCCGGCGAGGGCCGTCACCGCGGCCGCCAGCATCAGCGTGCGGCGGCCGGCGATCATCGCCCGGTGCCGGTTCGTGCGAATGCGTGTCATGGACTGGTCTCCTGTGCGCGGCGTCATGTCCCGCGCGGATGGACAAGGATCGGGCGTGCCGGACCGGCCCATGGGGGGGGCGGCATGTCCGCTCTCCGCCCCGATGGACGAGAGCGCGGTCGCGACCCCGCGGGGCCGCGCCGGGGCGCAGGCGCTACGCCTCGCTGATCTCGCCCCAGAAGCGGAGCACGCCCTGGCCGCTCACGGGGTCGACCGAGCCCCAGGACCGGAACTCGCCCTTGAGCCCGGCGAAGGCGCCGGTGGCGCGCTGCACGCGGTAGGTGGTCGCCGCCAGCAGGCGGTCCTCGCCCTCGACCGCGGTGAGCACGCCTTCGTCGCGGGTGTGGATGGTCGAGCCGTCCTTGCGGATGAAATAGTGCTCGAGGTCGAGATGGGTCCTGTTGCCGACGACGCGCGGTTCGCCCACGACGCGGGCGAAGGCGCCGCCGTCGAAGTCGCCCGACATGGCGACGACATAACCGCCGATCGGCTCGACGAAGTCGAAGCTGGCGGTGCCGCCCATCGTGAATCGCTTGCTCATCGGGATGTCTCCTTTGGCGCGCCGGACGGAGCATCGGGCCGGCATGCGGAGTCTTGCGCAGGTAGGTTCCCTCCGTATAGTACGCACCTTTAGGTAACCATGGGACACGCGATGCCCGATCCTGCCGGTCCGATCCCCGCCCGCCCCACGCCCGATCCGTGGAGCAGCGCCTGCCCGTCGCGCGAGCTTCTCGTCATGGTCGGCGACAAGTGGGCGCTGCTCCTGCTGCCGCAGCTCGCGGGTGGGCCGAAGCGGAACGGCGAACTGATCCGCGCGCTCGACGGCGTCTCGCAGAAGATGCTCACCCAGACGCTGCGGGAGATGGAGCGCAACGGCCTCGTGCTTCGGCGCGATTTCCAGCAGGTGCCGCCTCGCGTCGAGTACGAGCTGACGCCGCTCGGGCGCTCGCTCGGCAAGGTCGTGGCCGCGCTCGACCGCTGGGTGGTCGCGAACTTCTACGAGGTCGAGCGTGCGCGCGCGAAGTTCGACGCCCAATGAGCGCAGCGGCGGGCCCGTGGACGATCCATCGGCGGCGTCCGCACCGGACCGCCGGCGCGGGCCATTGCCCTCCGCCCGGGGGCGCCGCACTCTGGCGCCCGCACGCGGAACCGGCGCCCGCCTCGAGGCGCCCCGATGAGCCAGGGGAGGAACCCGCCATGAGCAGGATCGCCGTCGTCACCGGAGCCGGGTCGGGCGTGGGCCGCGCCTCCGCCCTGCATCTGCTCAAGGCGGGCTGGTCGGTGGCGCTCGCCGGGCGCCGCCAGGATGCGCTGGAGGAGACCGTCGGCATGGCCGGCGCCGACGCCGCCCGCGCGCTGGTGGTGCCGACCGATGTCGGCGACCCGGCGCAGGTCAACGCGCTCTTCGCCGCGGTGAAGGGCAAGTGGGGGCGCTGCGACTTCCTCTTCAACAATGCCGGCGGCAATGTGCGCGCCGGGCCGATCGAGGATCTCGCCTACGAGGACTGGGCGCGCGTCGTGCAGATCAACCTCACGGGCAGCTTCCTCTGCGCCCAGGCCGCCTTTCGCATGATGAAGGAGCAGGCGCCGCAGGGCGGGCGCATCGTCAACAACGGCTCGATCTCGGCGCATGTGCCGCGGCCCGACAGCGTCGCCTATACCTCGACCAAGCACGCCGTCACCGGCCTGACCAAGGCGCTCGCGCTCGATGGGCGGAAGTACGACATCGTCAGCGGCCAGATCGACATCGGCAACGCCGCGACGCCGATGACCGAGCGCATGACCGGCGGCGTGAAGCAGGCCGACGGCACGGTGAAGGTGGAGCCGCGGATGGACGTGAACCACGTCGCCGAGGCGATCGTCATGATGGCCGGGCTGCCGCTGGAATCGAACATCCAGTTCCTGACCATCGCCGCGTCCAAGATGCCCTGGATCGCGCGTGGCTGACCCCAGAGCGTGATCGCCGAAGGGCGTAACGCCCGCAGGCGCGAAGCACGCGACGAAACAACGCGCTGGACCACGATCCTCGATTCAGTCCTCGCGGATCGTGGTCTGGCGGCTTGCGCGCCGCTGGCCGGCGGCGCGTTCACCGCCGCCGGCGCAGCGCGCCCTGCAGCTCGCCCTTGCTCATGCGCGAGCGGCCGGGAACGTCGAGGCGCCTGGCCTCCGCGTAGAGATCGGCCTTCGTCGCCTCGACAGCGACGCTGCGCTCCCGCCGCTTCGTGCGGGCGAGGGCGCGGCGGTTCTGCTCCGGGCTCGCCCGGTCCGAGGCCCCGGCTTCGCTCAGCGCGATGGCGATGGCGCGCCGGCGCCGCCGGACGGGGCGGCCATGGCTGCTCTTCAGCGTCCCTTCCTTGAAGGCGTGCAGGACGCGGTGGATCGTCTCGCGCTGCGGCTTGGTCTGGCGGGGCATGCCCGGCGCTCCCTCCCGTGCTGTGGCGGCCGTCCGCGGCAAACGCGGCAAGCGCCCGCAAGCTCCCCGCCCTTCCCCTTCGCCGCGGCGAAGGGCAATCTGGTACGGCTGGAGAAGGGCGGGCGGCATATGGACGGCGAGGCATCGGAAGGTCCCGGGCTGCGGCCGCTGGTGCCGCCGCCCCCCGTCCAGCTCGCCGCCGATCCGGTCGCGCTGCACCGCCACGGCGTGGAGCTGATCGCCGCCGCGAACCGCCTGGCCGTGACCTGGCTGCACGAGGCGACGGCCCAGCACGCCGCCCTCACCCGCCGGGCGCTGACCGAGATGACCGCCTCGGCGCGGGCGCTGGCCCAGGCGGAAGGGGCCGAGGACCAGGCGAAGGCCATGCTGGACGCGCTGAGCCGCGCGCAGGATTCCGGCCTCGAGACGGCGCGCGCCATCACCGGGCTGATGCAGCGCATCCAGGCCGATACGGCGGCGCTGCTCAGCCGGGCGCTGCCGGAGCCGCCGCGGGACGAGTAGCCGCGCCGCGGCGCGGGCCCCGGTCAGCCGCGCTGGGGGCCGCCAGGTGCCGGGCGGCCCAACGCTTACGCGGGGGCTGAGGCCGCATCGCGCGCCGTCAGGTCCGGCCAGAGCCGCACGCCGCCGCGCTCGAGCGCCGCCGTGCCGATGCGCCGGGCCCAGAGGCGCTCGGCGCCGCAGGCATCGCGCCAGGCCCAGAGGCGGCGCGTGTGCAGGTGCAGCGGGTGCTCGTCGGTGAAGCCCATCGCCGCATGCACCTGGTGGGCGATGGCGGCGACCTTCCCCGCCGCCTCGCCACAGACCACCTTGGCCGAGGCAATCTCGAAGGCCGCCCCGGCGAGGCCCCGCCGCGCGACCGAGCGCCCGGCATGCGCCGCCGCGACGCCAGCGGCGGCCACCTCGCCCGCCGCCTGGGCCAGCAGCTGCTGCACGGCCTGGAAGCCGCCGATCGGCCGGCCGAACTGCGTGCGGGTCCGGGCATAGTCCACCGCCATGTCGAGCACCGCCTCGACCGCACCGGCGATCAGCGCGGCGTGGACCAGGGCGCCGGCGAGCAGCGCGGCATCGGGGCCGAGCGATGCCGGCATCGGCGCGGTCGCCAGGGCGGCGCCGGGCTCGACGCGGTCGAGCGGCAGGCGCGCGACGGTGCCGCGCCCCTCGGTGACCGCGCCCGCCCGGTGCAGCGCGACCGCCCCGCCGGACGCGGTGGCGACATGCGCCAGGCGCCGCCCCCAGGGCAGGCCTCGCTCGCCAGGCACGAGGAGCCCCAGCGGACCCGCCGGCGGTCGGATGCCGGCGGCGGCAAGGAGGCCGGCGGCGGCCATGCCCTCGGCCAGCGGCACCGGCGCCGCGTGGCGGCCCAGCACCTGCCAGACCGCGACGGCATCGTCCCAGCCGAGGCCGGCGCCGCCCATCTCCTCCGGCGCCAGGGCGAGGGTGAGACCCAGCCCCTCCACCTCGGCCCAGAGCGCCTCGGGCCAGGCGCCCGTCTCAAGGCGGCGCAGCAGGTCCGGCGTGACGGTATCGGCGAGCAGTCGGCCCACCTGCTCGAGCAGGATCGATCGAAGGTCGTCGGACATGGCTCAGCGCAGCCCCAGCTGGCGGGCGATGATCCCCCGCAGGATCTCCCGCGTGCCGCCGCGCAAGGAGTAGCTGCGGGCGACCATGGTGACGATGCCGAGCATCTCGGTGACCTGCGGCGGCGTGCGCGCGGGGTCGAGCAGGTCGCGGATGGTCTCGGGCAGGGTGATCTGCTCCCAGTCGTTGCCGACATCCTTCACCAGCGCCGCCTCGCGCTCCGGCGCCTTGCCCTCCTGCAGCATGCCCGCGACGGCGAGCGACATCTGCCGCAGCGTGCCGGCACGGGCGAGCAGCCGGCCGACCGCCTCCGCCGCGGCGGGCTCGGCGCGGAGGTCGTCGAGCGCCGCCGTCAGCAGCGGCAGCGAGCTGAGGTAGCGCTCCGGCCCCGCGCGCTCGAGCGCGAGCTCGGCCGTGGCCTGCGCCCAGCCCTGCCCGGCCTCGCCCACCAGCATCGAATCGGGGACGAAGACGTCGTCGAAGGTGATCTCGTTGAAGCCCTCCTCCCCCGCCAGGTCGAGGATCGGGCGGATGGAGAGGCCGGAGCTGCGCAGGTCGACCAGGAATTGCGACAGGCCCTGGTGCTTCAGCTTCGGGTCGGCGGCCGGGGCGGTGCGCAGCAGGGCGATCATGAAGTCGCAGCGATGCGCGTTGGTGGTCCAGACCTTGCGGCCGTTGATCTTCCACCCGCCCGGCACCTTCTCGGCGCGGGTGCGCAGGCTGGCGAGGTCGGAGCCGCTGTCGGGCTCCGAGAGGCCGATGGCGAAGGCGAGCTCGCCGCGGACGATGCGGGGGATGAACTCCCGACGCTGGTCCTCGGTGCCGAGGCGGAGCAGCAGCGGCCCGGACTGCCGGTCGCCGATCCAATGCGCGCCGACGGGGGCGCCGACGGCGAGCATCTCCTCGAGCACGACGTAGCGCTCCATCGCGGTGCGCTCGCCGCCGCCATAGGCCGCGGGCCAGGTCATGCCGATCCAGCCGCGCCTGCCGACCTCCCGCGAGAATTCCCGGTCGAAGCCCATCCAGGAATAGGCGCGCACCATGGGCGACCAGTCGCGTCCCGCCTCCGCCAGGAAGGCGCGGAGCTCGGCGCGCAGCGCCGGCGCCTCCGCGGGCGTGTCGCGCAGATCGAAGCGCAGGCCGGCCATGCGTTCCTCCTCCTGGCAGGCTGGATTGCAACGGATCGGGCGGCCGCGCCAGCCCCCTCGACAGGAGCGGCCGGTGCGGCTTTCCTCCCCGCCGAGATTGGGGGCGGACGGGCATGGACAAGTTCGGCATCGGCCAGCCGGTGCGCCGCAAGGAGGATGTGCGGCTGCTCACCGGCCGCGGCACCTACACGGACGACCTCGATCCGCCGGGCCAGGCGCACCTGGTGGTGGTGCGCTCGCCGCACGCGCATGCGCGCATCGTCTCGATCGGCACGGCCGAGGCGAAGGCCGCGCCCGGCGTCCTGGCGGTGCTGACGGGCGCGGATGCCGATGCGGACGGCATCGGCCGCTTCCCCGTGATGGTCGATGTGCCGGGCCGCGACGGCACCACGCTCTTCGCGCCGCCGCGCGAGATGCTGCAGACCCGCAAGGTGCGGATGGTAGGCGACCCCGTCGCCATCGTCGTCGCCGAGACCCGGCAGCAGGCACAGGATGCGGCCGAACTCGTCGAGGTGGCCTACGACCCCCTGCCCAGCGTGACCGACACCGCCGCTTCCCTCGCCCCCGATGCCCCGCTGCTGTGGGAGGAGCATGGCAGCAATCTCTGCGTCCACTGGAGCAGCGGGCGCGAGGCGGAGGCCGAGGCCGCCTTCGCGCGCGCGGCCCGGATCGTCCGCGTCGACCTCGTCAACAACCGCCTCGTCGGCAACCCGATGGAGCCGCGCGTGGCGGTCGGCGAGTACGACGCGGCCGCCGACCGCTGGACCCTCACCTCCCCGACCCAGGGCGTGATCCGCGTGCGCGACGGCTTCGCCAAGCACATCCTGAAGGTGCCGAACGAGAAGCTGCGCGTCGTCTCGCCCGATGTGGGGGGCGGCTTCGGCCTGCGCGGCAAGATCCATGTCGAGAGCGGCATGGTGCTCTGGGCGGCGAAGCGGCTGGGTCGGCCGGTGAAGTGGCGCAGCGACCGGACCGAGACCTTCCTCTCCGACCCGCATGGCCGCGACCACGTGACCGAGGCCGAGATGGCCTTCGACGCGAACGGCAAGACGCTCGGCGTGCGCATCCGCACCATCGCCGCCATGGGCGCCTACCTGCAGGATTTCGGCCCGCGCATCCCGACCGTCGCGGGCGGGCGGATCAACGGCACGGTCTACGACATCCAGGCGCTGAACGTGCAGGTGCGCTGCGTCTTCACCAACACCCAGCCCACCGATGCCTACAGGGGCGCGGGCCGGCCGGAGACGGCCTATGTGCTGGAGCGCCTCTACGACCAGGGCGCGCTGGCCTTCCGCCTCGACCGCGCGGAAATCCGCCGGCGCAACTTCATCCGCCCCGAGCAGATCCCCTACCGCAACGCCGCCGGCAACGAGATCGACAGCGGCCGCTTCGCCGAGACGCAGGACAAGGCCCTGGCGCTGGCCGACTGGGCCGGCTTCCCGACGCGGCGGGCGGAGGCGGCGCGGCGCGGCCGGCTGCGCGGCATCGGCCTCGGCTACTTCATCGAGGCCTCGGGCGGCCAGCCCAGCGAATGGGCGCGGGTGCGCTTCGAGCCGGACGGCATGGTGACGCTGACCGTCGGCACCTTCAGCCACGGCCAGGGGCACGAGACCGCCTATGCGCAGGTGCTGCGCTCGAAGCTCGGCATCGACTTCGACCGGGTGCGCTTCGTGCAGGGCGACACGGCGGTGGTGCCGCAGGGCAACGGCACCGGCGGCTCGCGCAGCAGCCAGATGGGCGGCGTCGCCATTGCCCGCGCCTCCGACCTCGTGCTCGCCAAGGCCCGGCGCCTGGCCGCGCATGCGCTGGAGGCCGCGGCGGAGGATATCGAGTTCGACGCCGGCGCGGGGCGCTTCCGCGTCGCCGGCACCGATCTCTCCTGCGGCTGGGACCGGGTGATCGAGATCGCCGGCGCACCGCCGGAGGGCGAGACGCCGGGCCTCGACGAGCAGCTGGTCTACACCCGCAACACCGAGTGCAACTTCCCCAATGGCTGCCACGTGGCGGAGGTTGAGATCGACCCCGATACCGGCCGCGTCGAGATCGCGCGCTACGCCGCCGTCGACGACGTCGGCAACGTGATCAACCCGCTGCTGGTGCATGGGCAGAGCCATGGCGGCATCATGTCCGGCATCGGCCAGGCGCTGCTCGAGCACGCCGTCTGGGACCGCGAGAGCGGACAGTTCCTGACGGCGACCTTCCAGGACTACGCCATGCCGCGCGCCGCGGATGCACCGCACTTCGAGCTCGGCTTCCACGTGGTGCCCTGCCCGAACAACGACCTCGGCGTGAAGGGCGCCGGCGAGGGCGGGGCCTGCGGCGCGCCGCCCGCCATCGTCTCGGCCGTCTGCGACGCGCTCGGGATCGCGCATATCGACATGCCGGTCACCGCCGAGAAGGTCTGGCGCGTGCTGGCGGCGCGGGAGCAGCGGGCGGCATGAGCGGGCAGCGCTTCATCCCCGCCGTCTTCATGCGCGGCGGCTCCTCCAAGGGCGTCTTCTTCCACGCCCGAGACGTGCCGGCCGAGCGCGCCGAGCTGGACCCGATCCTGCTCGCCGTGCTCGGCAGCCCCGATCCCTACGGGCGGCAGCTCGACGGCATGGGCGGCGGCATCTCCTCGCTGTCGAAGGGCGTCGTGATCGGCCCGCCGACCCATGCCGAGGCGGATGTGGACTACACCTTCGCGCAGGTCTCGGTGGACCGGCCGGTGGTGGACTGGAAGGGCAATTGCGGCAACCTCTCCGCCGCCGTCGGCCCCTTCGCGGTGGATGAGGGGCTGGTGCGCGCCACGGAGGGCGAAACGCTGGTGCGCATCCACCAGGTCAATACGCGGAAGCTGATCCATGCGCGCTTCCCCGTGCAGGATGGCCGGGCCGCGGTGACGGGCGACTTCGCCATCGCCGGCGTCGCCGGCACGGGCGCGCGCATCCGCCTCGACTTCCTCGAGCCCGGCGGCAGCCAGACGCCGCACCTGCTGCCCACCGGCAACCCGGCCGACACGCTGGACATCCCGGGCTTCGGCCCGCTGCGCGCCTCGCTGGTCGATGCCGCCAACCCCGCCGTCTTCGTCGATGCCGCCGATCTCGGCCTGACGGGCGGGGAGCTGCCGGAGGCGATCGAGGCGCGGCCCGAGCTGATGGCGCTGCTCGACCGCATCCGCCGCGAGGCGGGCGTCGCCATGGGTCTCGCCGCCACGTCGGAGGCGGTGGGGCTGGCCAGCCCGCGCGTCGCGCTGGTGGCGCCGCCGCTCGCCGCGCAGACGCTGGATGGGCGCGTGCTCGACCCCGTGGCGCACGACATCACCGTGCGCATGCTGTCGATGGAGCGCCCGCATCGCGCCGTGCCGATGACCGGCGCGCTGGGCCTGGCCGTCGCCTGCCGCATCGCCGGCTCCGTGCCGCAGGCGCTGATGGTGCCGGGTCCGCGCGCGGAGGAGATCCGCGTCGCGCATGCCTCCGGCATCGTCGCCGTCGGCGCCGAGGTGCGCCGGACGAACACCGGCTGGCATGCCGGAAGCGCCGTGGTGTTCCGCACCGCGCGGCGGCTGATGCAGGGCCAGGTCGCCATTCCCGCCTGAGGAGGGACGCCATGCAGCGCTTCCGCGTCGGCTATGTCAGCCATGTCCCGCACCCCGCCTTCCTCGAGACCGCGGCAGAGGAGCCGCTGCTGGAGGTGGTGCGCATCCCGCTCGAGCAGCCGGAGGAGGCCGTCATCGCCGCGCTGGCGGAGTGCCATGCCTTCTACGTCATGGCCTCGCGCGACGAGCTGCCGCGGCCCTTCCACGTGCATGCGCCGCTGCTCGCGCGCCTGCCGCGCCTGCTGATGGCGGCGAGCTACGGGGCCGGCTACGACACCATCGACCCCGCCGCCTGCACCGATGCCGGCGTGCTGCTCTGCAACCAGGCGGGCGGGAATGCGGAAGGTGTCGCCGAGCACGCGGTCGGCATGATGCTGGCGCTGCTCAAGCGCATGCCGGAGGCGACCGCCGCGATGCGCGCCGGCCGGGCGCAGAACCGCGAGGCGCTGATGGGGCGGGAGCTGCGCGGGCGCACGGTGGGGCTGGTGGGCATCGGCCATGTCGGCACCCGCGTCGCCGAGATCTGCCGCCTTGCCTTCTCCTGCCGCGTGCTGGCCTGTGATCCCTACCTGGATGCGGCGACCGTCGCCGCGCGCGGCGCCGAGAAGGTGGAGATGGACCGGCTGCTGGCCGAGAGCGACGTGGTCAGCCTGCACCTGCCGCTCACGGGCGAGAGCCGCGACCTGATGAACGCCGCGAGCTTCGCGCGGATGCGGCGGGGTGCGATCTTCGTCACCACGTCGCGCGGATCGATCCATGACGAGCCGGCGCTGCATGCGGCGCTGGCCGGCGGGCATCTCGGCGGCGCCGGCCTCGATGTCTGGGAACAGGAGCCGCCGCCGCCGGACCACCCGCTGCTGGGCCTCGATACCGTCATCCTGACCCAGCACACGGCCGGCGTGACGCAGGAGAGCCGCGCCAACATCACCCGCATCGCCGCCCTCGGCTTCGCCGAGGCCGCGCATGGCCGCCTGCCGCCGCGGGTGATCAACCCCGAGGTCGTGCCGCGCTTCGCCGCGCGCTGGGCGGAGGCCTTCGGGCGGCCGATGACGGTCTAG
>CAYNYQ010000159.1:0-8219 GCA_964401305.1 uncultured Acetobacteraceae bacterium
GGCCAGCCAGCCCGACGCGATGATCGCCTGATCCCGCAGCGTTCCGTCCCGGCGCGCGGTGCGCCGGGACGGCGCCGGCTCGAGAAGGATCGTTGCAGGGCTTTCGGCAGCTCGCCGTGCCACCGTCCGTATCGTCAGGCACGCCGCCATCCGCCTCGGGCATGCCTTTGCGATCGTGACACTGAGGCAGGACCCGCGGACTCACCGCACACCCATCGCACCGCCATCCGTTGATGCCGCCGCGCGCGTCCCGCCGCGGCCGCGCGCGTTGCAGGGGCACCCCTCCCCAACGCGGTCGGAGTGCATGGACCCCTATATCCTGCTGCTGGTCGCCGCCGGCGCGCTCATCCTGCTCGTGGCCTGGCTGCCCATGGCGCTGCGGGACCTGCCCTTCTCCCTGCCCATCGTCTGCGTCGCGCTCGGCTTCGCGGGCTTCGGCCTCTCCGGCCAGGTCGGCGGTGACATGCCGGACCCGCTGCGCTACCCCGCGCTGGCGGAGCGCCTGACCGAGCTCGTCGTGATCATCGCCCTGACCGGCGCCGGGCTGAAGCTCGACCGACCCCTCGGCTGGCGCACCTGGTCGATGACCTGGCGGCTGCTCGTCTTCGCCATGCCGCTCTCGATCCTCGGCATCGCCCTTGTCGGGCACTGGCTGCTCGGCCTCGGCCTGGCCGCCGCGCTGCTGCTCGGCGCCGCGCTGGCGCCCACCGACCCGGTGCTCGCCGCCGACGTGCAGGTCGGCCCGCCGCGCTCGGGCGAGGAGGACGAGGTGCGCTTCACCCTCACCGCGGAGGCCGGGCTGAACGACGGCCTGGCCTTTCCCTTCGTCAACCTGGCGATCGCCCTCGCCCTGCAGGGCGGCCTCTGGGGTTCCTGGACGCTCGACTGGTTCGCCGTGGACGTGCTGTGGAAGCTGGGCGTGGGCCTCGCGCTCGGCGTGGCGGTCGGCGCGGCGCTCGGCTGGCTGACCTTCCGCGTGCCGGACCGTGCCGGCCTGTCGCGCACCGGCGACGGCTTCGTCGCGCTGGGCATCACCTTCCTCGCCTATGGCCTGACGGAGCTCGCGCACGGCTACGGCTTCCTCGCGGTCTTCGTGGCCGCCCTGGCCGTGCGCGCGGCCGAGCGGCAGCACGACTACCACGAGCGCCTGCACGAATTCGCCGAGCAGACGGAACGCCTGCTGATGATGGTGGTGCTCGTGCTCTTCGGCGGCGCGCTGGCGGGCGGGCTGCTCGCGCCGCTGAGCTGGGCGGGCGTCGCGGCGGCGCTGCTCTTCGTCCTCGTGGTGCGCCCCGCGGCGGGCCTGCTGTCGCTGCTGGGCTCGCCGCATCCGCTGCGCGAGCGCGCGGCCATCGCCTTCTTCGGCATCCGCGGCCTCGGCGGCTTCTACTACCTGGCGCATGCGCTGAACGAGGCGCCCTTCGGCCGGGCGGCGGAGCTCTGGGCGGCGCTCGGCTTCACCGTGCTGGTCTCCATCCTGCTGCACGGGGCGACGGTGACGCCGGCGATGCGGCATCTCGACCGGATCCGCGGCGGCGCCCAGGGCAGCCTGCCGTTCGGGCCGCGCCAACCGCCGCGGCCCCGCTGACGCCGCGCCGTATCCGCGCCACACTCGCGGCAAGGCATCATGCGGAGGAGCGTTCCATGACCCGGCCCTGTCCCGGCCCACGCGCCGTCACCGCCCGCCCCGGCTGGCAGCCGCCCCCGGGCGGCGTCGACTGCCACATGCATATCTTCGGGCCCTACGACCGCTACCCGCTCTCGCCGGGCCGCGGCTACACGCCGCCCGAGGCCTCGATCGCGCAGTACCAGGCGATGCTGGCGACCATCGGGCTGTCGCGCACCGTGGTGGTGCAGCCCAGCATCTACGGCACGGACAACGCCGTGACGCTGGACGCCGTGGCGGTGCTGGGCATGGACCGCGCGCGCGCCGTGGTGGTGGTGGACGACGCGGTCGATGCGGCGGCGCTTCGGGAGATGGACCGCCGCGGCGCGCGGGGCGTGCGCTTCAACGCCGTCTCCGGCAACGGCACGCCGCTCGAGCAGCTGGAGGCGCTGGTGGCGAAGATCGCGCCGCTGGGCTGGCACCTGCAGCTCTATGCCCATGCCGCGGAGATCCTGGCGCTGGAGGGCGTGCTGGCGCGCCTGCCCGTGCCGGTGGTGATCGACCACATGGGCGGCATCCAGGCCAGCGAGGGCGGCGTCGACCACCCCGCCTTCGCCGCGATGATCCGCCTGCTCGAGGGCGGCGCATCCTCTCCCGTCTGGGCCAAGCTCTGCGGCTATCGCTCCTCCGCCGGCCACCCTTATGCCGATGTCGCGCCGATGGCGCGGGCGATGATCGCCGCCGCGCCGGAGCGCTGCGTCTGGGGCACCGACTGGCCGCACCCCTCGCTGTTCCCGCCGGCCGACATGCCGGATGACGGGCACCTGTTGGATCTGCTCGGCGCCTGGGCGCCCGACCCCGCGCAGCGCCGGGCGATCCTGGTGGACAACCCGGCGCGGCTCTACGGCTTCTGAGCCGGGTTCGGCAGCCGCCCGACCGGGGCCAGCATGGGGGGAGCGGCCGGCGGGATCGGCGCGCCCGGCCGGATGGGGGCGGGCGGCCCGCGGATCGATGCACGTGGTCGGGGGCGAGGCGGCCGCCGGGGCCGCGCCGCGCCTGGATCCTCGTCGCGGGGCAGGTGCGTGTAACCCGGGCGCAAGCTTGGTAGGGTAATTGGCGCGTGCGGGGCGGAACGAACGCCGAGCGGCAAGTGCCCCGCCGGTAGCCGCTTCCGTGGAGGACGCATGATCGATCCCGCGCCCGGGCGTGACGATATCCGGGTCCGGCACCTGCCCGGCGACCCGGCGCCCTGGTTCTTCGCGCCGACCGCGGCGAACCCGCGCTTCAACTTCGCCTCCGTCGCCGGGCGCTACGTGCTGCTGGCCTTCCCTGGCCCTGCCGGCCACCCCGGCGCGGTCGCCGCGCACCGCCTGCTGCGCGCGGCGAAGGCCGAGGGGCTGCTGGACGACACCCGCGCCGCCGCCTTCGTGGTCAGCATCGACCCCGCCGACGACGCGCCGGAGGGGCCGCGCGACGCCATCCCCGGCCTGCGAGTCTTCCGCGACCGCGACGGGGCGGTCAGCCGGCTCTGGGGCGTGGCAGGGGCGGCCGATGCCGCCGGCACCACGCGCTATGCGCCGCTGGCCTGGCTGCTCGACCCGCTGCTGCGCATCATGGCGGTGGTGCCGATCACCGAGCTCGGCGCGCTGCTCGGCCTGCTGCGGCGCCTGCCCGACCCCGCGCTGCATGCGGGCGCGGAGGTGCCGGCGCCGGTGCTGGTGCTGCCGCGGGTGCTGGAGCCCGAGCTCTGCCAGCGGCTGGTCGCGGTCTACGAGGCCGGCGGCGGCGAGGAGAGCGGCTTCATGGTGGAGCAGGGCGGGCGCACCGTGGGCCGGCTCGACCCCTCGACCAAGCGCCGCCGCGACCAGGAGATCGAGGACGAGACGCTGCGCGCGGCCTTGCGCGCCCGCATCACCCGCCGCATCGCGCCCGAGATGCTCAAGGCCTTCCAGTTCAACCCGACGCGGATCGAGCGCTACATCGTCGCCTGCTACGACGGCAGGGATGGCGGCTTCTTCCGCGCGCACCGAGACAATACCACGCCGGGCACGGCGCATCGCCGCTTCGCCGTGACCATCAACCTCAACGACGGCTTCGAGGGCGGGGAGCTCTGGTTCCCGGAATTCGGGCCGCGGCGCTACCGCCCGCCCGTGGGCGGCGCGGTGGTCTTCTCCTGCTCGCTGCTGCACGAGGCGACGCCGGTCACCCGCGGCGTGCGCTACGCCACCCTGCCCTTCCTCTACGACGACGCCGCGGCGAAGGTGCGGGAGGCGAACCTGCACAGCCTGGTGACGGAGGAAGCGGCCCCGGCGCAGGCGACCGAGGGCCGGTAGCGCCGGGCTTCGCAGCCGCGCCGCCCCGGGCCTAGACTCCTCCCCGCGAAGGAGGGACGGCCCATGAAATTCGGCTTCTCGAGCGAGCAGGAGGAGTTCCGCGGCGTGATGCGCCGCTTCCTCGCCGACCGCTCGCCCACCACCGAGGTGCGCCGGCTGATGGAGAGCCCGGATGGCTGGGAGCGCGCCGGCTGGCGGGCGCTGAACACCGAGCTCGGCCTGACCGCGGTGCACATCCCCGAGGCGCATGGCGGCCAGGGCTTCGGCTATTCCGAGCTCGGCATCGTGCTGGAGGAGGCGGGGCGGGCGCTGCTCTGCGCGCCGCTGCTGGCGACCGCGCTGGCGGCCAGCGCCATCATGAACGCCGGCACCGAGGCCGAGCAGGCGGCGCTGCTGCCGGGCATCGCCGCGGGGGATGCGGTGGCGACGCTGGCGGTGGCCGAGGATGCCGGCCGCTGGGACGCCGAAGGCGTGGCGCTGACGGCGACGCCCGTGGGCGGCGGCTGGCGGCTCGACGGCCACAAGAGCTTCGTGCCGGACGGCGCGACGGCGGACCTGATCGTGGTGCTGGCGCGTCTGCCGGGCACGCGGGGCGAGGAGGGGCTCGGCTTCTTCACCCTCGCCGGCGACGCTCCCGGCCTCGCGCGCCGCGCGCTGAAGACCATGGACCCGACGCGGCGCCTGGCGCGCCTCGGCTTCGCGGGCGTCGCCGCCACGCCGCTCGGTGCGCCCGGCGGCGGTGCGGCGGCCTTCGCGCGCACCATGCTGCAGGCGGCCGCCATGCTGGCCAACGAGATGGTCGGCGGCGCCGAGCGGCTGCGCGAGGACGCGCTGGCCTATGCGAAGCTGCGCTTCCAGTTCGGCCGGCCCATCGCCTCCTTCCAGTCGATGAAGCACAAATGCGCCGACATGCTGGTCGATGTCGAGCTGGCGAAGTCGGCCGCCTACTACGCCGCGGCGGCGCTGGACGAGGGCGACGAGGAGCTCGCCATGGTCTGCCACCTGGCCAAGGCGGCCGCGTCCGAGGCCTATCTGCAGACCGCGATCCATGCCGTGCAGATCCATGGCGGCATCGGCTTCACCTGGGACAACGACACGCATCTCTGGTTCAAGCGCGCGAAGGCCTCGGAGGTGCTGTTCGGCGATGCGCCGCTGCACCGCGAGCTGATGATGCGGCACATGGCGGCGTGAGGGGAGGAACATGACCGAGTTCACCGACGAGGGCGTCCGCGCCGCCGTCCGCGCCTGGCTGGAGGCGAACTGGAGCCCCGACCACGGGCTGGTCGAATGGCGCAACCGGCTGATCGACAGCGGCTGGGGCGTGCCGCACTGGCCCAGCGCCTGGTACGGCCAGGACATGCCGAGCGGCCTGCTGCCCGTGGTCGACGCGGAGTTCCAGCGCATCGGCGCCGTCGGCGTCGCCACAGCGGGCATCCGCCGGCTCGCCGCCGCGACCATCCTCGAGCACGGGACGGACCTGCAGAAGGAGAAGTTCCTCCGCCGCAGCCTGACCGGCGAGGACACCTGGTGCCAGCTCTTCTCGGAGCCCGGCAGCGGGTCGGACGTCGCGGGCGCCGTCACGCGCGCCGACTTCAAGGGCAACCGCTGGGTGATCAACGGGCAGAAGGTCTGGACCTCCTCCGCTCATCATGCCGACTGGGGGCTGCTGCTGGCGCGCACGGACTGGGACGTGCCGAAGCACAAGGGGCTGTCGTACTTCATCCTCGACATGCGCCAGCCGGCGGTGGAAGTGCGGCAGATCCGCCAGATGAACGGCCATGCCAGCTTCAACCAGGTCTTCATCACCGACGCCGAGATCCCGCCCGAGCACCTGGTGAGCGAGGTCGGCAAGGGCTGGGCGGTGACGATGACGACGCTGATGCACGAGCGTCGCAGCGCCGACGGCCTGCGCAACGACAGCATGGGGTACGACCGCCCCGGCCGCTGCTACGCCGAGGAGCGCGAGGAGATCGCGACGGTCCAGGAACCTTACAAGTGGTACCCGCAGCGCCGCGGCCGCGTCGACCTGGTGATGCAGCGGGCGAAGGAGACGGGGAAGCTCGGCGATCCCGTGGTGCGGCAGGAGATCGCGAAGCTGATGATCCTGTCGAAGACCGCCGAGTGGACCGCGCGGCGGGCGCGCGTGGCGCAGGCGGCGGGCCGGCCGCCGGGGCCGGAGGGCTCGCTCGGGAAGCTGGTGCTCAGCCATGTCGCGCGCGCGGCGGCACGGGTGCACACGCAGCTCTCGGGGGCCGATGCGCTGCTGACCGGCGAGGACGGCCCGATGGGCGGCGTCATCGCCGAGGTGCTGGTCTCGGTGCCCGCCATCTCCATCGCCGGCGGCACGGACGAGATCCAGCGCAACATCATCTCGGAGCGGGTGCTGGGCATGCCGAAGGAGCCGGCGGGCGATGCCGACAAGCCCTTCCGGGACGTGCCCCGGAACGCCGTGCGCTGAACCGCTCGCAACGGTTGCGACGGCCGCGCCATCTTGTAGGCTTGCCAGACTGCAGGAGACGGAGCGGCCGCCATGACCATCACCGGGCAGTCCCTGAGCGCCGACGGGATCCGCGCCTACATCCAGGCGAAGAAGGACGAGGAGGAGGCGAAGCGCCGCGCGCACGAGGCCGAGCAGCGGGCGGAGCAGGAGACCTTCCACAAGACCTTCATGGAGCGGGAGATCCAGCCCGAGGCCATGGACCGCATCGCCGCCATGATCCGCAAGGCGGTGGACATGGGCGAGCGCCAGGTGATGCTGGGCAAGTTCCCCTCCGCCTGGCTGAAGGACCAGGGCCGCGCGGTGACGAACCATGCGCCGAATTGGACCGACACGCTGGACGGCGCGGCGCGGCGCTTCCACGAATTCTTCCTGCGCGAGCTGGAGCCGAAGGGCTTCCAGATGCGCGCCGAGATCGTCGACTGGCCCGGCGGCATGCCGGGCGATGTCGGCCTCTTCCTGACCTGGAAGCGGCCGGACGAGGACTAGCCGGGGGGCGGCCTACCAGCAGACCAGCAGCCGCCAGCCCTCGCCGTCGCGCACCACGCGGCCGCCGCCCGCGCCCGCGAAATGCGTGCCGATGACGAGCACGGGCGTGCCTTCCAGCGTGCCGAGGATGCGCCGTCGCGTGGCCTCGGCCGCGGCCGGGTCGCTGTCGGCCGTGGTGCTCCAGTGCGGCCGGGCGAACTGGCAGGGGTGGTGGGCCATGTCGCCGGTGATGAAGGCCTCCTCGCCCTCCGAGCTGATGCGCACGCTGCAATGCCCGGGCGTGTGGCCGAAGCTCGGCACCAGGCGGACCTCCGCGCAGAGCTGGTGGTCCTCCTCGACCAGCTCGTGCAGCCCGGCATCGATGATGGGCTGCACGCTGTCGTCGAACACCGCGCGCTGCGCACCTTCCGCCGCGCGCTGCCAGTGCTCGAACTCGCGGCGGCCGAAGAGGTAGCGCGCCCGGGGGAAGGTCGGCACCCACTTGCCGTCGCGCAGCATGGTGTTCCAGCCGACATGATCGGTGTGCAGGTGCGTGCAGAGCACCGTGTCGATGCTCTCGGCCGGGAAGCCCGCGGCGGCGATGTCGGCGAGGAACGTTCCCTGCCGCTCGTTCCAGTGCGGGATCTTCCGCCCCTGCTTGTCGTTGCCGAGGCAGGTGTCGACCATGATGCGCCGGCCGCCCGGTGTCTCGATGATCAGGGCGTGGATGGAGAGGCGGAGCCTGCCCTCCTCGGTGGCGAAGTGGGGCACCAGCCAGTCGATCTTCCGCACCTCCTCCGGCGTCGCCTGCGGCAGCAGGAAGCGGCTGCCGCCGGCCATCTCCAGCTCGACCACGCGGGTTATGCGGACCTTGCCGATCGTCCACTGCATGGCGGCTACTTCCGCAGGATCGGCGCGACGGCCTCGCGCAGCTTGCCGCCGCGGGCGGCGATCTCGCGCAGCAGCGGCGCCGGCGCCCAGCGCGCGCCGTAGCGCTGGTGCCAGGCGGCGACCTGGTTGTAGACCGCCTGCGCGCCGATGGTGTCCGCCCAGTACATCAGCCCGCCGCGGTAGCGCGGGAAGCCGAAGCCGTTCAGCCACATCACGTCCATGTCGGAGGCGCGCAGCGCCTTGCCCTCCTCGATGATGCGGCAGACCTCGTTGACGGAGGCAAACAGCAGCCGGTGCAGGATCTCCTCATCGGTGAAGGCGCGCTGCTCGATGCCGTTCTCCTGCGCGACCTCGGCAATGATCTTCGCCACCTCCGGGTCGACATGCGGGGTGCGGTCGCCCTTCTCGTAGCGGTACCAGCCGG
>CAYNYQ010000159.1:8319-10314 GCA_964401305.1 uncultured Acetobacteraceae bacterium
ACCTCCGGGTCGACATGCGGGGTGCGGTCGCCCTTCTCGTAGCGGTACCAGCCGGCGCCGGTCTTCTGGCCCTTCCGCCCCATCTCCACCAGGCGGTCGGGTACCGGCAGCATGCGGTAGTTCGGGTCCTCCGCCTTGCGGCGCCGGCGCGTGTTGTAGCTGACGTCGAGCCCCGACATGTCGTTCACCGCGAAGGGGCCCATGGGGTAGCCGAAATCGACCATCACCTTGTCGATCTGGTGCGGCAGCGCGCCCTCCTCCACCATCAGGTTCTGTTCCATGGTGAAGCCTATGCGGCTGCGGTTGGCGGCAAAGCCGTCGCAATTGCCGGCATAGGCGCTGATCTTGCCGATGGTGCGGCCGAGCTTCATCGCCGCGGCCAGCGTCTCCGGCGCGGTCTTTGTCCCCTCCACCACCTCGAACAGCTTCATCACGTTGGCCGGCGCGAAGTAGTGTGTCCCCGCCACCGCCTCCGGCCGCTGCGTCACGCCGGCGATCTTGTCGATGTCGATCGCCGAGGTGTTGGTGAACAGCAGCGCGCCGGGCTTCATGTGGGCGTCGAGCTGGCGGAACACCTCCTGCTTCACCGGGATCTGCTCGAACACGGCCTCGATCACCACGTCGCAGTCGGCGATGTCGGCATAGCCGGCGACCGGCTCGATCAGCGGCAGGCGCCTGTCCATTTCCGGCTGGGTGAGGCTGCCGCGCTTCACGCTGACCGCGTAGTTGTCGCGGATCTTCTGCATGCCGCGCTCCAGGCCCTCGGGCGTCGCGTCCATCAGCTTCACCGGGATGCCCACATCGGCGAAGCCCATGGCGATGCCGCCGCCCATGGTGCCGGCGCCGACCACGGCCATGGTCCGGATCTCGGGCAGCGCCAGGTCCTTAGGCAGGTGCGGCAGCTTCGCCACCTCGCGCTCGGCGAAGAAGGCGTAGCGCAGCGCCTTCGCCTCCTCGGCGTTCTCGAGCTCGTTGAAGAGCCGTCGCTCCTCGGCGAGGCCCTCGCGGAAGGGTAGCCTGGTCGCGGCCTCCACCGCGGCGATGCAGTGGTAGGGCGCGCGCTGGTTGCGGGCGCGGCGGGCGATCGACGTCCGCATCGCCTCGAACATCGCCGGCGTCGCCTCGGCCAGGCGCTCCGTCATCTCGCTGACCCGGCGCAGCGGCTTGGCCACCACGGTCTTCGCGAAGGCAATGGCCTCGGCGCGCAAGTCCTTGCCGGGGATGATGGCGTCGATGATGCCGAGCGCCTTCGCCTCCTCCGCCGGCACGTGGCGGCCGGAGACGATCATCTCCATCGCCGCCTTCGGCCCGATCAGCCGCGGCAGGCGCTGCGTGCCGCCACCGCCGGGAAGGATGCCGATCAGCACCTCCGGCAGGCCAACCTTCGCGGAGGGCACGGCGATGCGCCAGGTGCAGGCCATGGCGTTCTCGAGGCCGCCGCCCAGCGCATAGCCGTGGATGGCGGCGACGATCGGCTTCGTGCTCTCGTCCAGCGCCTCGTAGCTGCGCTTCGGGCTGGGCGGCCGCGGCGTGCCGAAGCGGCGGATGTCGGCGCCGGCGATGAAGGTGCGGCCCGCGCCCATCAGCACCATGGCCTGCACCGCCGGATCGGCCTCGCCCCTGGCCACCGCCGCGCAGATGCCGTCCGAGACGCCGGGGCCGAGCGCATTCACCGGCGGATAGTCCACCGTGATCACGCCGATGCCGTCCACCACCTCGAACCGTACGAATTCCGCTTCGCTCATGGCCGTGTCTTCCTTCCCGATCCGGTCAGCCGGCGTGGCGCCGGCGCGCGATGGTCCCGCGCAGGAGATGCCGCGTGCCGCGGCGCGGGTGCATCGGCGTGCGGGGCCGCATCGCGCCGCTGCCGGCCGGCGCCGGCAGGGCCATCGCGCCCGGCATGGCGCGCCTGCGCGCAATTGCGCCCAACCTCGTTTCCCCCGTGCCTTCGTCCTGTGCAGGCTAGAACGGATCGGCCGCATCTGGCGACCCCAC
>CAYNYQ010000160.1:0-10297 GCA_964401305.1 uncultured Acetobacteraceae bacterium
TCGCCAGAACCTTCGTGATCGCCGCCGTCAGCGACGTCTTGCCATGATCAACGTGGCCGATCGTCCCGATGTTGCAGTGCGGCTTGTTGCGCTCAAACTTCGCCTTGGCCATGGTCCGGCTCCGTCCTCGATACCCCGTTCCCGGGCACGGCAAAGCCCGCCCGATGCCGCCTGCGCCGCCGCCCTCCGGCCCGCAGGCCCGGACCGACCGGGCGCGGGCCCGGGCGCGCACGCCGCAGGCGCCGCTTAGGTCCCGGTTTTTCGCCGCTTGTCAACGCCGGAGCGCGGGGCCGGCGCCACGCGCCCTAGAGACCAGCCAGCCCTGGGGTCGCCCGACCACCGCCTGCCGCCGCATCGCCGCCGGACGAGGCGGCGGGCCGGCGCGCAGCGACGGCGGCGAATCAGGCCTGGTCGCGCGCCTCGGGCGGATCGCCCGGCTCGGCGCCCTCGGGCTCGCCGGCATGCCCGTTCGAGTGGCCGTTCAGCTCGGGCTGGTCGCCCATGCCGTCGCCCATCTCCATCTCGGAGTGCGGCGGCCCGTTCATCGGCCGGCGCTGCGGCTGGTGCTGCTGCTGCGCCTGGCTCATCGCGTTGAGGATGCGGAAGTAGTGCTCGGCGTGCTGGAAGTACCCCTCCGCCATCACCCTGTCGCCCGCGCCGGTCGCGTCCCGGCCGAGCTGGAGGTACTTCTCGAAGAGCTGCTGCGCCGTGCCGCGGAGCCGGACATCCGGCCCGTTGGAATCGAACACATGGTTGCGGTTCATCGGCGGGTGGCCGCCGTGGCGGTACTGCTGGCCGCCGCCACCGCCACCGCCGCCGCCACCCCCGCCGCCCCCATGCCGATGGGTGCGGCCGCGCATCCGTTTCATGTTCATCGCTATCTGTCTGGTCTCGCTCTTGAGCCGAACCGAACGCACCGGAATGTCCGGCCGTTCGCGGCAGGGCTGTCGGCAGTGTCCGTTCTGAGGGCGGCGGACGGCGTCTGGCACGGCCCGGCCACCTTGCTGTCCTGACGATGGCGGGCGCGGCTGGCCGCGCGGCCCGCAGGACCGAACGCACCCTAGCCCCCTGGCGCCCGCCCGCCAAAGGTTTTTTTCGTCACGCTGGCGCGGGGCCGAGCAGCAGGGCGCGGTCGACCCCGCCGAGGTCGGCCCGGCAGCCCAGTGGCACCAGCCCCGCCACCCGGGCCAGCACCTCCACCGCCGCGCGCTGGCCCTGGCCGAGCTCCAGCACCGCGCGCCCATGCCCGGGCGCCAGCAGCCGCGGCAGCGCGCCCAGGATGGCCCGATAGGCCACGAGCCCGTCGGCGCCGCCATCCAGCGCCAGCGCCGGCTCGTGCCGCGCCACCTCCGGCATCAGCCCGGGGATCGCCGCCGTCTCGATATAGGGCGGGTTGCTCAGCACCAGGTCGAAGCGCGCCGCCGGGCCGAGCGCCGCGGCCCAGTCACCCGCCAGCACGGCCGCCCGCCCGCCGAGGCCGAGCGCCCGCGCATTCGCCGCCGCCAGCGCCGCCGCCGCCGGGGCGCGATCGATGCCGAGGCCGGTGGCGGCGGGAAATTCCGTCAGCGCCGCCAGTAGCAGGCAGCCCGTGCCGGTGCCGAGATCGAGCACGCGCCGCACCAGGCCGCGCTCCGGAAAGGCCGCGAGCGCCGCCTCCACCAGCGCCTCCGTGTCGGGGCGGGGGATCAGCGTCGCCGGCGAGACGGCCAGGTCGAAGCTCCAGAAGCCGCGCGTGCCGGTCAGGTGGGCCAGCGGCGCATGCGCCTGCCGCAGCCGCAGCATGGCGGCGAAGCGCGCCGCCGCTTCGGGCGGCACCGGCGCGCGGGGGTCGCGCAGCAGCGCCTCCTGCGGGCAGCCCATGGCATGGGCGAGCAGCAGGCGCGCCTCCTGCCGCGGCGCCTCGATGGCGGCGGCGCGCAGGCGCTGGCCGGCCTGGCAGAGGAAGAAGCCGACCGTGCCGCGCGGGTCGGCGCAGGCGGTCATTCGGCCTCGGCGGCGAGGCGCGCGGCCTCGTCCTCGGATGTCAGCGCGTCGATGATCTCGTCGAACTCGCCGAGCATGACGCGGTCGATCTTGTGCAGGGTCAGGCCGATGCGGTGGTCGGTCACGCGCCCTTGCGGGAAGTTGTAGGTGCGGATGCGCTCCGATCGGTCGCCGGTGCCGACCTGGCCGCGGCGGTCGGCGGCGCGGGTGGCGGCCAGGCGCGACCGCTCGGCCTCGTACAGCCGCGCGCGCAGCACCTTCATCGCCTTGGCGCGGTTCTTGTGCTGGCTCTTCTCCTCCTGCATCGCCACGACGATGCCCGAGGGGATGTGGGTGATGCGCACCGCGCTGTCGGTCTTGTTCACGTGCTGCCCGCCGGCGCCGGAGGCGCGGTAGGTGTCGATGCGCAGGTCGCCCTCGTTCACCTGCACGTCCACCTCCTCGGCCTCCGGCAGCACGGCCACCGTGACGGTCGATGTGTGGATGCGCCCCTGGGTTTCCGTGGCGGGCACGCGCTGCACCCTGTGCACGCCCGATTCGAACTTGAGGCGCGCGAAGACGCCCCGTCCCTGGATCTCCGCGACCGCGCCCTTGACGCCGCCGAGGTCGCTCGCGTCGTAGTCCAGCACCTCGAAGCGCCAGCGCCGGGACTCGGCATAGCGCTGGTAGGCGCGGAACAGCTCGGCGGCGAAGAGCGCGGCCTCGTCGCCGCCGGCGGCGGGGCGGATCTCGAGGATGGCGCTGCGCTCGTCCGCCGCGTCCTTCGGCAGCAGCATCAGCTGCAGCTCGCGCGCGAGGGCCGGGACGCGGTCCCGCTGCGCCAGGTACTCGGCCTCGGCCAGCTCGCGCATCTCGGGGTCAGCGAGCAGGGCCTCGGCCTCGTCGCGCGCACGCTCGGCGGCGCGCAGCTCGGTCACCTTGCCGACCAGCGGCTCGATTTCGGAAAGCTCCTTGGAGAGCGCGCCGAACTGCGCGCCCTCCGCCGTGGCGAGGAGGTGGCGGATCTCCTCGGCCCGGGTCAGCACGCGGTCGAGCTTGTCGGCCAGGCTCACCGGTCCGCCGCCTCGCCATCGGCCGCATCCTCGAGCTCCGCGGCGAGCTCGTCCGTCATCCTGGCCTCGAGCGCGCCCTCGACCTCGGTCTCGGCCAGGGCGGCGATGACGCGGTCGAGCGGCACCTCGGACTGCGTGCCGTCGTCGAGGTTGCGCACCACGGCCACGCCCTTGGCGAGCTCGCTCTCGCCGAGAATGACGGCGGCCGCGGCGCGGACGCGGTTGGCCCGCTCCATCCGGCGCTTGAGGTTGCCGCGATAGGCCATCTCGGCAACCAGCCCGGCGGCCCGCAGCCGCTGCAGCAGCGCGATGGCCGGCGCCTCGGCGGCCTCGCCCACCGGGATGACGGCCACCGGCCGCGGTGCCCCCGGCGTCAGCGCGGCGGCCTCGAGCAGCAGCGAGAGCCGCTCCACCCCCGCCGCCCAGCCGACCGAGGGGGTGGGCGGGCCGCCCATGGCCTCCACCAGGCCGTCGTAGCGGCCGCCGCCCATCACCGTGCCCTGCGCGCCCAGCCGGTCGGTGACGAACTCGAAGGCGGTGTGGTTGTAGTAGTCGAGACCGCGCACGATGCGCGGGTTCTCGCGGTAGGGCACGCCGAAGGCATCGAGGTGGCGCCGGAGGCCGGCATAGAAGGCCGCCGCCTCGGGCGTCAGGTGGTCGTGGATGGTCGGCGCCTCCGCCATCAGCGCCTGGTCGCCGCGGTCCTTGCTGTCGAGGATGCGCAGCGGGTTGCGCTCCAGCCGCATCCGGCTGTCCTCCGACAGCGCGTCCCTGTGCTGCGCGAAGTAGGCGACGAGGGCGGCGCGATAGGCCTCGCGCGAGGCGCGGTCGCCGAGGGTGTTCACCTCCAGCACCGTGCCCTCGGCGATGCCGAGCGCCTGCTGGATCTGCCAGCCGCAGGCGATCACTTCCGCATCGGCCAGCGGCTCGGCCGCGCCCAGCACCTCGATCCCGATCTGGTGGAACTGGCGGTAGCGGCCCTTCTGCGGTCGCTCGTAGCGGAACATCGGCCCGGCGTAGAACACCTTGCGCGGCAGGTTCGACTGCGTCAGGCCGTTGGAGACCAGGGCGCGGCAGACGCCGGCGGTGTTCTCCGGCCGCAGCGTCACGTTCTCCCCGCCGCGGTCGACGAAGCTGTACATCTCCTTCGTCACCACGTCGGAGGTGTCGCCGAGGCTGCGGGAAAAGACGCGGGTGTCCTCGAAGATCGGCGTCGCCCATTCCTCGAAGCCGTAGAGGGCGGCGATGCGGCGCGCCTCCTCGACCACGCGATGGTGGCGGCGGTGCTCCTCGCCGATCAGGTCATGGGTGCCGCGGGCGGGCTGCAGGGCGGAAGTGGACATGGTGCCGGGGCGTTAGCCCGGCGCGGCGGCGGCGGGCAAGGGTCGGCGGCCGGCTGCGCGGCCGGGCCCGCCCTGCCGCCGCCACCGGACGCCGCGCCCCGGGGCCGCGCCGTCAGCGCAGTGTCAGCCCCAGGAAGAGCGCAAGTTGCAGCAGCAGCATCAGCGCCAGGCGCTGCACCGCCGCATCGCGCCGCGCCAGGTCCTCGTCGAGGCCCGGCACGGGCGGCCGCCGCAGATGGCCGATCAGCAGCGCCGCGGCCGAGAGCCCGTTCATCGGGCCGGCGCCCGGGGCGGCAACGCAGCCTGCATGCTCCTCGCTCCCTGCCGAAGCCCGGAGCATGGCACGCCGGCCTGGGGGCGCGGCAAGCCCCGGTGCGGGGGGCGAAGCCGCCCCCCCTCCCCCCGTCGCGCAGCCGGCGCCTGCAGCACGACCGGCGGTGCGAAGGAAGGCCCTGCGGGGTCCCCAGGGCATCCGCTGCGGGGTCGCGGCCGACGGACCTTCCTTCGCGCGCCCTCACGCCACGACGACGAAGTCGGCTCCGGTGAAGTTGGTGAGGCTGGTGAAGGCGGCGAGCACCACCGCATCCGCACCACCGAAGCCGTCCGCGTCCCACCACAGCAAACCGGCATCCGTCTCGTGGATGAACTGGCCGATGCCGGTCGCGGTGGTGGCCAGCCCCGTCGTGTTGGCGGTGAAGCGGGCGGCGGCGAGGATGTCGATGCCGGCGAAGAGCCCGCCGCCGAAGCCCGCGGCCGAGACCTCGAACAGGTCGAAGCTGCCGTTGAAGCCCACGACCGTGTCGCCACCCTCGCTAGCCGAGGTGTAGCGCAGAACGTCGCGCCCGCCGGCCCCCTCCAGGCGGTCGGCCCCGCCGCCGCCGAAGAGCGTATCGTCCCCGCTGCGCCCGAGCAGCGTGTCGTCGCCCAGCAGGCCCGAGAGCACGTTGTCCCCCTGGTTCCCCGTCAGGCGGTTGCCAAGGTCGTTACCCGTCCCGTCCACCGCGCCGCTGCCGGTGATCACCAGGTATTCGAGATCGGCGCCCAGGGCGTAGTCGAAGGTGACGTACACCGTATCGAGGCCGGCGCTGTCCGAAATCGTGTCGAGCGCGTCGATGTAGTAGCGGTCGTTGCCCGTCCCGCCCTGCAGCAGGTCCGCCCCGCCGCCGCCGCGCAGCGTGTCCCCGCCGCTGCCGCCGTCGAGCGTGTCGTTGCCGTTGCGGCCTTCCAGCGAATCCGCGCCGTTCAGGCCGGAGAGCAGGTTGTCGCCGCCGCCACCGAGCATCACGTTGTTGAGCGCGTTGCCGGTGCCGTCGATATCCGCCGCGCCGCGCTGCGTCAGCGCCTCGACCTGCGCATCGAGCGTCCAGGTGATGGAGGCGCTGACCGTGTCGCTGCCGCCACCCTGGGCCTCGACGACGACGTCGCCGGCCTGGTCCACGATGAAGAGGTCGTTGCCCGCGCCGCCATCCATGGTGTCGTTGCCGGCGCCGCCGTCGAGCACGTCGTCGTCGTCGCCGCCGAGCAGCGTGTCGCTGCCCACGCCACCGTTGACGGTATCGTTGCCCGCGCCGCCGTCGAGGCTGTCGTTGGCGCTGGCGGCGATGTTCACGGTCGACGCCGCCTCGACGATGGCGCCGCCGAGCGCGCCGCCACCCGGCACGTCGTTCCAGAGGCCGTCGTTGATGAACATCACGGCGTTCTCGGACCCGCCGCTGTTGTCCGGCTCGCCCGTCGCCAGGCGCCAGCTGGTGAAGCTGAACGCCTCGTCCCTGTCACGCATGCGCCAGACCCAGCCGCCGCCCGGTTCGGGCGAGCCTGCCGGCTGGAAGCCGCCGACGTAGACCGCGGGCCCGCCATCGAGCAGCGCGGCGAGGAGGTCGTTCTCGGCCTGGCTCTGGATCGCGGCGAGGGAGCTGTCGGCCGTCAGGCTCTCGGCCAGCATGCGCGACGCCTCGAAGTTCAGCGCGCCCGAAATCAGCAGGTAGGAATGGCCGCCAAAACTGATCCAAGGATCATCCCCGATCAGCACGTCGTCGCCGAGGCCGCCCGAGACCGTATCGCCGCCGACGCCGCCGCCGACCGTGTCCGCGCCATCGCCGCCGGCGACCTGGTCGTCGCCGAGGCCACCATTCACCGAATCATCGCCTGCCCCGCCATCGACGGTGTCGTCGCCGAGGCCGCCCTGCAGGATGTCGTTGCCCGCCTCGCCCGCGATGCTGTCCGCGCCGTCGCCGCCGGTGACCGTATCGTCGCCGAGGCCGGCGGCGATGGTGTCGTCCCCCGTGCCGCCATCGATGAGGTCGTCGAGCGCCAGGCCCGCCGGCAGGGTCAGCGCCTCGACCACGTAGCCATCGGCCCGGTTGCTCAGGCCGGCGGGGATGTCGTTCCAGCCGTTGCTCTCGCCATTCTCGGCGCCGTTGAACAACTCGATCGCGTTCTCGGTGCCGCCAGCGGCGTTGTTCGGCTCCGGGGAGCGCCAGTCAGTGAAGGTCAGGGGCGTCTGCACGCCGCCGCGCCCGACCCAGACCCAGCCGCCGCCCGGCTCGGCCGAGCCGGCGGGCTGGAACCCGCCCGTCCAGGTGTAGCCGACCGGCGTGAGCAGGCTGAAGACGAAGTCGTTCTCCGCCGCGTCGTTGATGCCCACGAGGGTGCTGTCCGGCGTCAGGGCCTCGGCCGCGGTGCGGGCGGTCGCCTGGGTCAGCGGTCCGCTCGCCTGGACGTACTGGTAGTAGCGGCCGTTGAACTCCTGCCAGGCATCGCCGGAAATGACGTCATCGCCACTGCCGCCGAGCAGGGTGTCGTTGCCGTTGCCGCCCCGCACCGTGTCGTCGCCGAAGCTGCCATCGGCGCGGTCGTTGCCCTCGCCGCCGTCGAGGAAGTCGTCAACCGCCGGCAGGGTCTGCATTTCCACGATGTAGCCGATCGTCGAGCTGGTGGCGGACGCATCGATCCAGCCGCCGCTGTCGGACCGCACCACGATGGCGTTCTCGATGCCCCCGACGTTGTTCGGCTCCCCCGCCACCCAGTCCGTGTAGCTGACGAAGGCGATGGTGCCGTCGCGATAGACCCAGGCCCATCCGCCGTCGGGCTCCGCGAAGCCGGGAATCTGCACGCCCGCCGTCCAGGCGAAGATCCCCGCCGGTGCGAGACCCGTCACGAAGGTGCTCTCGCTCTCGGTCTCGATCACGACGAGCTGGCTGTCGGCGGTGATCGTCTCGGCCCGCTGGCGGGCCGATAGAAGGTTCAGGGAGACGGGCGAGCGCACGTAGACGTAGTAGTGGCCTTCGTGGAACTGGATGTCCTCGCCGAGCAGCGTGTCGTTGCCGGCCATGCCGAGCAGGATGTCGGCGCCGGCGCCGCCCTGCAGCGTGTCGTTCCCGTCGCCGCCGCGGACCGTGTCGTCGTCCAGGCTCGCATCCACGACGTCATTGCCGCCACCGGCGACGACGGAGTCGTTGCCCGCACCTGCAAAGATATCGTCTGCCGTTGCTCCGCCGGTGATGGTGTTGGCCGCATTGGTGCCCAAGAGAAGAGCCATGTCCCGTTCTCCTTCTCGTTCCTTGAGGATGCCGTTCGCTCCGGTCACGACGTGACGCGGTGCGCCGCATCGCGCGGCGTCGCGCGATGCCCGTCAGCAATGGCCATGCGGTGCCCGGCCCGGACAGTGATCAGCGTCACAGCAACGGACGCCTCGCGCGCAGCGAGAAGATTGCCGCATATGATGCGCGCGCATGAACCGGCGCGACTAGGCCATGTCGCACCGGATCCGACAATGCGGCTCGTCCACGGAATCGCGCAGTCGTGATGTCAGGCGCGCGTTGACATCAGATGGTCATGCGCGTGTCGCTGCAGCCCTTCGTGCGGGCGCGTTCACGCGTCGCGCGCAGCGCGATGACAGAACTACAGGAGTGGCAAAGCGGCGCGCGGCGCCATCGGCCGGATCATGGCAATACGGAGCGACGGGTGTTGCGCCGGCGACCTCGGCGCCATGCACCAGGCGCCGCGCCCGGGGATGCGGTGCGCTGGGGTGCGTCGCGGCGCGCCGCGCGGACTACTCCGCCGCGTCGGCCAGCTTCGCCGCGTCCTTCGCGGCGCGCAGCTGCGCCGCCTTCGTCTCGACCAGCGACACCAGGTGCTCGATCATGTCCTCGGTCTTCACCTGGTGGTCGGTGCGGCCCGACGCATAGACCATGTGCGTGCCTGCGCCACCGCCGGTCAGGCCGATATCGGTCATCAGCGCCTCGCCCGGCCCGTTCACAACACAGCCGATGATCGAGAGTGTGATCGGCTCCTCGATATGCGCCACGCGCTCCTCCACCGCCTGCACGGTGCGGATCACGTCGAAGCCCTGCCGCGCGCAGGAGGGGCAGGAGATCACCTTCACCCCGCGGTTCCGCAGGCCGAGCGACTTCAGCATCTCCCAGCCGACCTTCACCTCCTCCTCCGGCTCGGCCGAGAGGGAGACGCGCAACGTGTCGCCGATGCCGGCCCAGAGCAGGTTGCCGAGCCCGATCGCGCTCTTGACCGTGCCCGTGCGCAGCCCGCCCGCCTCGGTGATGCCGATGTGCAGCGGGTGGTCGCAGACCTCGGCCAGCTGCTGGTAGGCGGCGACGGCGAGGAAGACGTCGGAGGCCTTCACGCTGATCTTGAACTCGTGGAAGTCCTCGTCCTGCAGGTGCGCGGCGTGCCAGAGCGCGCTTTCCACCAGGGCCTCCGGGTTGGGCTCGCCGTACTTCTCCAGCAGGTGCTTCTCCAGGGATCCACCGTTCACGCCGATGCGGATCGAGCAGCCATGGTCGCGCGCCGCCTTCACGACCTCCTTCACGCGCTCCTTGCTGCCGATGTTGCCCGGGTTGATGCGCAGGCAGGCGGCGCCGGCCTTCGCCGCCTCGATGGCGCGGCGGTAGTGGAAGTGGATGTCGGCGACGATCGGCACGTTCACCTCGCGCACGATCTCGGCCAGCGCGGCGGTGCTCTCGGGCGTGGGGACGGAGACGCGCACGATGTCGGCCCCGGCGAGCTCGCAGCGGCGGATCTGCGCGATGGTCGCCGCCGCGTCCTCGGTCGGCGTGTTGGTCATGGTCTGCACGCTGATCGGCGCGTCGCCGCCGACCGGCACCTTGCCCACCATGATCTGGCGGGACTTGCGGCGCAGGATCTGCTGGTAGGGGCGGTAGCTCATCGGCGGTGCTCGGTTCCCGGTGGGGTTGCGCGCATTATGGGGTGGCCGCCGGCGCGCCAGAAGCGGCAGTTTCGTGGCCGCCACACGCCCGGCCGGCCGCGCCACGCGGTGCCGCCGCCGGCCCGTCGCCGCGGCCTATTGCGGCGCGGGTCGCGCCGGCGCGGCCAGGGCCTTCAGCCGCTCGACGTCGAGGGGGATGCCGCGGCGCACCGACTGGCCCGGGCCGAGGCCCAGCGGCTCGCCGTCCACCACCACCTCGAGGCCCCCGGCATTGCCGGTGGCCAGCACCATCCCCTCCTGCGCCGGGGCCTGCCAGCTGTCGCCAGGGCGCAGCACCCGGTCGACCAGCACCGGGCCATTGGGCCGCTCGCGCACCTGGATCCAGACATCGGCGGTGCGCGCCCGCAGCAGCAGGCGCGGCTCGGCCGGGCGTGGCGCCGCGGCGGGCGGTGATGCGGCCGGGGCCGGGGCCGGGGCCGGCGCGGCCACGGGGACGGGGGGCAGCGGCGGCAGTTCGGTCGGCCGGTCGCAGTCCGGCCGGGGCGGCTGGGCGGCGGCCGGTGGCGTCCCGACCACGACGAGGATGAGCCCGAGACCGGCGCGGCGGGTCATCGCGTCCTCGTGGGGTGGTGCGTGGTCCGCCGCCGGCCTGGGGGCCGCCGGTTACTATCGGCCGGCCGGCCGGCCGACTGGAGTTCCCGGCCCGCGGCGGCCGAATCGGGTGGATGAAGAACGAC
>CAYNYQ010000161.1:0-9956 GCA_964401305.1 uncultured Acetobacteraceae bacterium
GGCCGTGCTCCCGGGCTGGGCGGCGGGGCGCCGGGGCGGCGGCGCGGTGCGCGTCGGCGTCGGGGGCGGCGAGACCACCCGCGTGCCCGCGGCGGGCGGTGCCGCCACCGGCGGCTGCGGCGGGGCCAGGCCCGGGGCGCTGCCGAGGTTGCTCTGGGCCCCCGCCGGCGCGGCGAGCAGCAGCGCCGCGATACCGGCGAGCCAGGCGAGTCGGGCGGTGGGGTGGATCACGCCTCGGGGCATGCCAAGGCCGGGCCGCAACGGTCAAGCCGGCGCGCCGCGCCAGCATCCGGGCGTGTCGCGCGGACCACGGGCCCGTTGCTACAGCGTGGCGATCTGTCCCGGCCCGACCTCGGCGAGGAAGGTGGCGACGCCGGCCACCTCCACCCCCTCGGCCAGGGCCGCGCCGGCCAGGTCCTCGGCGCGCAGCCCGGCCTCGCAGGCGATGCGGCGGATGCCGAGCTCCGCCGCGGCCTCGAGCAGCACCGCGAGCGTCGCCACGCCGCGCGCCGCCAGCAGCGCCTCGCGCGGATCCTCCCGCAGCGGCGTCGGCGCCAGGAAGAGCCGGCAGCCCGCATTGGTGGCGAAGAACACGACCTGCCGCCCGAGCGCCGCCGCGCCGGTGGCCAGCACCAGCGCGTAGTGCGCGCGCTCATGCCCGCCCGAGAGCAGCAGGATGCCGAGCGGCGGCACCTCAGGCGGTCGCGCAGGCCAGCGGCGCCGGCGCCGCGGCATGCGCCGAGAGGTCGCGGATCGTCGCCGCCGCGCCGCAGAGCGCGCAGGCCGGGTCGCGTCGCAGCGTGACGGTGCGGAAGCGCGCATCCAGCGCGTCCCACAGCAGCAGCCGCCCGGCCAGCGTCTCGCCGATGCCGAGGATCAGCTTCAGCACCTCGGTGGCCTGCAGCGTGCCCATCACGCCGGTGACGGCGCCGAGCACGCCGGCCTCCGAGCAGGAGGGCACCAGCCCCTCGGGCGGCATCTCGGGGTTGAGGCAGCGGTGGCAGGGATAGGCTTTGTCCCCTTGGGCGCCGAGATGGCCCTGGTAGACGGAAAGCTGCCCCTCGAAGCGCAGCACCGCGGCCGAGACCAGCGGCCGGCCGAGCAGGTGGCAGGCATCGCCCAGCAGGAAGCGCGTGGGGAAATTGTCGGTGCCGTCGCAGACGATGTCGTAGCGCGGGATCAGCGCGCGGGCGGCCTCGGCGTCCAGGCGGCGCGGATGCACCTCCACCGCCACCTCGGGGTTCAGCGCGCGCATCGTCTCGGCCGCGCTCTCCGCCTTGTTGCGGCCGAGCCGCGCGGTGGCGTGGATCACCTGGCGCTGCAGGTTCGAGAGCTCGAGCGCATCGTGGTCGAGGATGCCGATGGTGCCGACGCCCGCGGCGGCCAGGTAGAGCGCCAGCGGCGCGCCGAGCCCGCCGGCGCCGACCACCAACACCCGCGCCGCGCGCAGCTTCGCCTGGCCGACCGCGCCCACCTCCTGCAGCAGGATGTGGCGCGAGTAGCGGTGCAGCTCCGCCTCGGTGAAGTCGAGATCCATGGCGGGCATATGGAACCGGGCGGAAGCCGCCTCAAGCCGCCGCGTTGACAGGGCCGGCCCGAGCGTCGAGCCTCCCCCGTCATGATCGCCGCCCGTCCCGCATGACCGCCGCGCCCGCCCCGCTGCTCGGCCAGGGGCTGTTCTGGCAGGATCTCGCCCTGGGGCAGCGCTTCCGCACCTTCCGCCGCACCGTGACCGAGTCCGACCTGATCGGCTTCGTGACGCTCACCGGCATGCTGGAGCCGCTCTTTATCGATGCCACCGAGGCGGGCGCGCTCGGCCCGCGGCCGGTGCCGGCGGCGCTGACCTATGCGATCATCGAGGGCCTGGTGCTGGGCGGCATGGCGCGCGGCACCGGCCTCGCCCTGCTGGAATCGCACCAGCGGGCGCTCGCCCCGGTGCGCGTCGGCGACACCATCGGCGCCGAGGTCGCAATCACCGCCATCCGCCCCACCGCGCGCGGCAACCGCGCCGTGGTGGAGAGCGCCGTCGCCGTCTCGAACCAGCACGGCGCGCGGGTGATGGAGTACGAGGTCAAGCGGCTGCTCGCGGGGCGCGGGACGGCCGAGGCGAACCGGGAGGACACCGCATGATGAACCGCCGCCACCTGCTGCTCGGCGCCGCCGCGGCGACGCTCGCGCGTCCCGCGCTGGCGCAGGGCAGCTTCCCGACGCGGCCGCTGCGCCTCGTCGTCGCCTTCCCCGCCGGCGGGCCGACCGACGTCATCGCGCGCGTCCTGGCCGAGCCCATGGGCCGCACCCTCGGCCAGCCCATCGTCGTCGAGAACCGCGGCGGGGCGAACGGCAACATCGCCGCCGAGCACGTCGCGAAGGCGGACGGCGACGGCTACACCATGCTCTACAACACCTCCTCCATCGCCATCAGCCAGGCGCTCTACAAGCGGCTCGGGTACCGGTTGGCAGACCTCGCGCCGGTCTCGCTGATCGCCGCCGCGCCCTCGCTGATCGTGGTGAACCCGGAGGTGCCGGCGCGCGACCCGGCCGGCTTCATCGCCTGGGCGCGGGCGAATTCGGGAAAGATCAGCTACGGCTCGGGCGGCGTCGGCAATGCCTCGCACCTGCAGATCTTCATGATCCTGCGCCATATCGGCGCCGATGCGACGCATGTGCCCTACCGCGGCACGGCGGCTGCGATGACCGACACGGCGGCGGGCAACGTGCAGTTCATGGCCGATGCGCTGAACACCGCGCTGCCGCTGGCGCGCGAGGGACGGGTGCGTGCCATCGCCGTGACCTCGGCCGCGCGCTCGGCGCAGCTGCCCGAGGTGCCGACCCTGGGCGAATCCGGGCTGATGCCGCCCGATTTCGAGACCGGGATCTGGCAGGGGATCATGGTGCCCGCGCGCACGCCGGCGCCGATCGTCGCGCAGCTGAATGCCGCGGTGAACGCGGCGCTGCGGACCGAGGAGGTGAAGGCGCGCCTAGCCGCCATGGGCGCCTATCCCACCGGTGGCTCGCCGGCCGACTACGCGGCCTATCTCGCGAAGGAGGTCGCGCTGTGGGACCGCGTGGTGAAGGAGAGCGGCGCGACGGCGGACTGAGACGAAGCAGGCGATGTGGGCCCACCCCCCGCCTCAGAACGCGGAGGTGTAGAGCCCGCCGTCGATCAGCAGGTTCTGCCCGGTGATGTAGCCGGCCTGCGCGCCGCAGAGGAAGGCGCAGGCGGCGCCGAACTCGGCCGCCGTGCCGATGCGCCGCGCCGGGACGCCGGCGACCTGCCGCTCCTGCAGCGCCTCGGGCGTGGTGCCCTGCAGCTTCGCCGTGGCCTCGACGCCGCCGCGGTAGCGGTCGGTGTCGATGTAGCCGGGCAGCAGGTTGTTGATGGTGACGTTGGCATGCGCAACCGAGCGCAGCACGCCGGCGAGGAAGCTCGTCAGCCCCGCCCGGGCGCCGGAGGATAGGTCGAGCCCCGGGATCGGCATCTTCACCGAGACCGAGGTGATGTTGACGATCCGCCCGAAGCGCCGCGCCACCATGCCGTCCACCGCGCGCTGGATCAGCTCGATCGGCGTGACCATGTTGGCGGCGACGCCGGCCAGGATCGCCTCGCGGTCGAGCGTGCGGAAATCCTTGAAGGGCGGGCCGGCGGCGTTGGTCACCAGGATGTCCGGCGCGCCCTCGGCGGCGAACAGCGCCTCCTGCCCCTCGCGCGTCGTCACGTCGGCGGGGACGGCCAGCGTCCGCCCGCCGGTCGCCGCGGCGATCTCCTCGGCCGCGCGGGTGCAGCGCGCGGCATCGATGCCGTTGACCACGACGATCGCGCCGGCCCGCGCCAGCGCCTCGGCGCAGGCCCGCCCGAGCCCGCGGCTCGAGCCGCAGACGATGGCCCGGCGACCCTCGATGCCGAGATCGAGCATGGCGCGTCCTTCCCTTCGCTCGGTGGAGGATGCGGCCTATCCGGTGGTCGGGTCCAGCGCCTCGGCCACCGCCTCGCGCTTGCGGCGGGGCATCTGCTTCATCGCCAGGATGAAGCCCGAGAGCAGCAGGCAGGTGCCGTTGGTCAGGATCAGCGGCCATTGCCACAGCAGCAGTCCGTAGGTCAGCCACAGGGCGAAGCCGACCACGGTCACCGCGTACATGCGGCCCGAGATCGCCGCGGTGTCGCGCGTGCGGATCACCTTCCAGGCCTGCGGCACGAAGGAGGTGACGGAACAGAGCGTGGCGAGGCCGCCGACGAGGGTGGCGAGGTCCATGCGGGTCTCCGGCGGCCCGTCCCGGGCGGGACGGCGCCGGCCAGCAACCCGCCGCGGCGTCCCCAGTTCCGGCGCGCCGCTACTCGACCCGCCCGATCCGCTTCACCGCCGCCTCCACCCGCGCCTGGTCGCGCGCCAGGAAGTCCTGGAAGGCCTGCCCCTCGAGGTGCTCGATCACCATGCCCGCGCCCTGCACGGCGCGCTGCATCTCGGGCTCCTTCACCGCGGCGGCGACGCCCTGGCGCAGCTTCGCCTGGATCGCCGGATCGACCCGCGCCTGGGTGAACAGCCCGACCCAGAGGTAGAATTCCACCCCCGCGAGGCCGAGCTCCTGCGCCGTCGGCACCTCGGGCAGCAGCGCCACGCGCCTGGCGCCGGTATTGACCAGCGGCCGCATCGCGCCGGAGCGGATCTGCGGCGCCATCACGCTGGGCACGCTGGCGGTCGTCGCCACCGTCCCCGCCAGCACCGCCGCGATGGCGGGGCCGCCGCCGCTGTAAGGCACGTGGTTGAGCTGGATGCCCGCCGCCTGGGCCAGCATCTCCATCGGCAGGTGGACGGCGCTGTAGGGGCCGGAGGAGGCATAGGCGATCTGCCCGGGCCGGCGCTTCGCATCCGCCGCGAACTCGGCCCAGTCCTTCCAGGGCGCGTCGGCCTTGACGCAGAAGATCAGCGGATCGGCGGTGAGCAGCGCCACCGGGCTGAGCGTCGCGCGGTCGAAGCTCGGCGGCCGGTCGAACAGCGCGTCCGAGGCGGGGATGGAGGAATAGGAGACATGCGCGATCACCGCCGTGTAGCCATCGGGCCGCGCCATGGCGCCGGCATTCATGCCCACCGCGCCGCCCGCGCCGCCGCGGTTCTGCAGCACGACGGACTGGCCCCAGTGCCGCTGCAGCGCGGCGCCGAGCGGCCGGGCGATCAGGTCCGTGGCGCCGCCCGGCGGGAAGGGGACGATGATGGTCACGGTGCGGTTCGGGAAGTCCGCGGCCGTGTCCTGCGCGCCCGCCAGCCGTGGCGCCAGCAGCGCCGCCGGCAGCGCCAGCGCGGCCCGGCGCGGCAGCGCGCCCCCGCCCGGCGTCGCGTGGCCCGCCCCGGCGCGACGCCGCGCGCGATCCTCCTGCCGCATGCTTTCCTCCCATGGCTGCGTTGCCCGAGGCTGCGGAGGGATCGCCGCCGCGTCAACGCCGGGATGACGGCAAGGCGGGCCGCCGCCGGCGCAAGGAGGCTTGCGGGGACTCGGCCCGGCGGTGCAAGCCGGCGCGGTGCTGCACCTGATCAAGCTTGCCGTCGGCGTGAAGGACGTGGCGCACCTGCGGGAGCTGCAGGCGCGCCGCGCCACGCTGGACCCGCCGCTGCGCCACCAGACGCGCATGGTGCCGCGCCGCGGCGACGCCATCGCCGGGGAGGCGGGCGGCTCGATCTACTGGGTCATCGCCGGCTTCGTGCAGGTGCGCCAGCGCATCCTCGAGATCCGTGAGGAATCCTGGGACGACGGCACGGCCTGCGCGGGCCTGGTGCTGGATCCGGCCCTGGTGCCGGTGGCGGCGCGGCCGGTGAAGCCCTTCCAGGGCTGGCGCTACCTCGCCCCCGAGGCGGCACCGGAGGACCTGCGCGAGGGCGGCACCGCACCGCGCGGGGTGGAGGCCCTGCCGCCCCGGCTGCGGCAGGAGCTGCGCGCGCTGGGCCTGCTGTAGCGGCGGCGCGGGGCGCGATCGTCGTTCCGGCCGCGCGGGGCTCAGCCGCCGAGCAGCGCCCGCGTCGCCGCCAGCGCGGCCAGGCCGCACAGCAGCGACGGCAGCAGCCGCCCGCGCAGCACCGCGTAGGCAACAAGCCCCGCCGCGAGGCCGGCGACGCGCGCCGCCAGCGGCACCTCGGCCAGCACGCCCGTCGGCGCCACCACCGCCAGCACCACGAAGGCCGCCAGCACCGCCTGCGACACCGCCGCCGCCCAGGCGATGAAGGGATGGTCCGGCCGCAGCGCCCCGGCCACGGCGAGGCCCGCCGCGCGCAGGGCCAGCATGGCGCCGGCGGTCAGCAGCAGGGCGAGGTCCGCCTGGCTCATCGCCCCGGGCCACGGCGCAGGCCGAGCAGGAAGGCCAGCGTGCCGCCCAGCAGCCCGGCGCCGAGCAGGCCCCAGGCCGGCGGCAGCAGCAGCGCCAGCGGCGCCGCCAGCGCGCCCAGCAGCATCGCCCGCCGCGCCGGGGGCACCTGCCACTCCGCCGCCATCAGCAGCGCGAAGTAGAGCGGGTTGGCGAAGAGCAGCGCGGCCCGCAATGGCGCATCCAGCCGAGGCGCCAGGGCATGGCCGGCGGCGGTGGCGGCGGCCGCGGCGCACCAGCTCGCCAGGGCGAAGCCGAGGAACCAGGGCAGGCGCATGGCCTCGGCCAGGCCGGGCAGGCGGCGCATGCCGGCGGCCCAGGGCGTGATGGCGATGAAGGGCAGGGCCAGCCAGCGCCGCGGGCCGCGCGGGCCGAGCCAGGGGGCGATGGCCACCGCCATCGGGAAGAAGCGCGCATTGGCCGCCGTGGCGCCGAGCGCGGCCGGCAGGGCGGGCGCCGCGGCCAGCTGCAGCAGCACCACCTGGCCGGCCATGCCGTAGACCAGCAGCGAGGCGGCGAGCGCCCAGGCCAGGGCGAAGCCGGCTTCTGCCGCGGCGGCGCCGAAGGCAAGGAAGGTCGCGCCCATGGCGAGGGCAGGGGCGCCGAGGGCCTCGCGCAGGCCCTGGCGGAAAGCGGGCCCCGGTGGCGGGTCCTGGCCGATGGGGGCGAAGCCTGGCGCCGCGGCGCGGCGGCGGGGTGGCCTGTTCATCCGGGGCGGGACGAGTCGGCCACTCGCGCCTTCCGGCGCGCCGTCAATCCGGCCGCGTCAGCGCGATGCGGACTGGCTGCGCAGTTCCCGCGCGCGGGCGAGGACCTTGTCCTCGAGCTCGGCATTCGTGGCGGTGGAGACCGACGCATCCACCCACTGGCCGCGCTGGTTCACCTGGCGGAACACCTGGATTCGCACGCCGTCGGAGCGGAGCTGGCGGCCCATGACATAGGCCTGGGCGCGGAAGCGCTCGCCATCCGCGGCGCTGGGCGAATACCAGTCGGTGATGATGGTGCCGCCGAAGGGATCGGCCGAGGCGAGCGGCATGAAGGAGAGCGTGTCGAGCGTGGCGCGCCAGAGGAAGGCGTTCACGCTGAGCCCGCTGCCGCCGCCGGCGGCCGCGGCCTGCCGCGCCTCGCGGTCCTTGTCCACGCCGAAGACGACGATGCCGGAGGAGGCGCCGGCCGGGCGGCTGCGCACCTGGCTGCCGCGGTAGTCGCCATACTCCTCGTTGCGCACCTGTCGCGTGTTCTCGCCGCCGCAGGCGCCGAGGAGCAGGAGGGCAAGGGCAAGCGGATATGGCTTCATGGGATTTTCACGGCCGGAGACTGGCACCGAATAAGCGCCATCGGCGCGTCGGGGCAAGAAGAAAGAGAAAGGGGCGGCAGGTTGCCCCGCCGCCCCTCGATGCAAGCCGGTTGCGCCAGGCCGATCAGAAGGCCAGGCGGACGCCGGTGAGGAAGACCTGCGCCGTGGCGCGGTCGGAGGTGTTGTTCACGTTGGTCGCCGAAGGCGCGCCGAGACCCTGCTGCGAGACGCCCGGCTGCGAGGTGGAGTGCTGGGTCCACTCCGCGACGATGTCCATGCCCGGGGCGAAGCGATAGTTGGCGCCGACCGAGAAGGCGTAGCGGCGCTGCGACGGGCCGGTGCCGGTGGCAAGGTTCGGGTTGAAGACGAATGCGGTGTTCGGGTTGCTGCCGGGCGCGGAGTAGCTGCCCCAGAAGCCGTTGGCGCCGACCGTGACCGGACCGAAGGTGTAGGAGGCGCCGACGAAGTGCTGCTCGAAGCCCTTCGAGCCGCGGTTGGTCGGGATGTAGAAGAAGGAGGTATTGCCCGACAGGTAGTTGTAGCCGAGGGTGAAGCCGGCGTAGCTGCCCTGGATGCCGACCGTCCAGACCTGCGGGCTGTTGAGGGTCTTGTTGATGTTGCCCTGGATGTCGACGTTCCGGATGACCTGCGAGGACAGGAAGCCGCCCGCCGCCGCGATGCCGACGCCGGCGATGTTGCCGCGCCAGCGCAGCATGGACTGGATCTCGTTCGTGCGGCCCGGCAGGGCGTGCGAGCGGCCGGTGCTCGCCGGGTTGGTGATGGCGTAGGCGCGGTCGCAGTTGACGCTGCTGAAGGAGTTCAAGCAGCCATTGTCCTCGCCCGAGCCCTCGTTGAAGGCCCAGGACACGCCGACATCGAAGCCGAAGACCTGCGGCGAGAGATAGATGATCTTGGTGTTGTCGCCGAGGCCGCCCGGCGAGGTCGTCGTGCGGTTCGGACGGACGGTGAAGTTCTCCCAGTAGCCGTAGACGCCGCCGGAGCCGAAGTTGGTCACGAACCCGGCATTCATCAGGCCGCCCATCGGGCCGTCCTCGTCGCCGAAGCGGAGCTGGCCGAGGGTGGGCGAGGAGACGAAGGCGTACATCTCGTCGATGAAGGCCGTGGTCTTGTCGTTCACCGCGCGGCGGGCGCCGGGACGCTGCGCCGCTTCCTGCTGGTTGAACGCCATCTCGATCACGGCGCCATAGGCGAGGCCGTTGGCGGTCTTGCCGTTGACGAAGACGTGCACCTCGGCATCCGAGGAGAAGTCGTTATGGCCGAGCCGCGCCGAGCCGGGCGAGTCGCCCGGGTTCGCGCCGTTCACGCCCGTCGCGACGGAGTCGTTGCCGCCGAGCGGGTTCATGAACACGTTCGTGGCGGCGGTGCCGGTCTGCTGCGTATAGCCGTAGTAGGCCTGGAAGAAGCCGCCGATCCGCACCGTCGGTGCCTGCTGCGCCGACGCCACACCTGGCGTCAGGAGCGCGGCGCCGACCACCGCGGTGGTGCCCAGCAGAATCTTGCGCATCAAAATCCTCCTCACCCGCCGGAAGCCCGGCTTTTCCCTTGACCCGCCCCCGCCCCCCGGAAGGGAAGCTGCCTTCACCGACGACGCGCCAAGGCCTGGCACAACATCGACCGCGAAGACATTCGGGCCCGGCCCGACTATGGGCCCGCGCAATGAAAGGGGGCAACCGGGCAGTTGGGCCCGCCGCGACATGGCTGAGACACTGTTGCGGACAGGCCACAGGATTGTCACGGCTGTGGCTTGTGCGTCATTCGGCCAGTCCACCGATGGCCGCGAGCCCTGCCGCGAAGCGGGGCAGGCGCCCGGCCGCCGGCGCCACGATCCCGCCCAGCGCGGCCACCGGCCGGCCGGCGCGCCGCGCCAGCGCCGCCCAGCGCAGCGGACCGAGCGTCGGGGCGCCGGGATGGCTCCGGGTCGGGAAGACCGGCGAGAGGAAGACGAGGTCGGCGCCGAGCCGCCGCGCGCGGGCCAGCCCGGCGCGGCCATGCGCCGCCGCGCTCAGCGGTCGCCCGCGCCGCGCGGCGAGGAAGGCGAGGCGATGGCGGGCGCCGGGCTCGCGGTCCGCCAGGTGCAGCCCGGCGCCCGGGATCCGCAGCGCCGCCCGGCCATCGCCGGCGACCACCAGGCGCAGCCGGCGCCGCCGGGCCAGGGCGGCGAGTCGCGCCAGCATGGCGGGCGCGAGGCCCCGCGCCACCACCCCGCCGGCGCCAGGCGGCAGCCGCGCCGCCGCCGCCAGGGGGTCCGGCAGGCGCACCGGATCGGTGAAGAGCCAGAGCCGCGGCAGC
>CAYNYQ010000162.1:0-9923 GCA_964401305.1 uncultured Acetobacteraceae bacterium
ACTGCTCGGTTTGCTCCGGCATCCATTGTGAACCGTTGGCGTGTCCAGTCGCATGGCGCGGCGTCGCCGCGGATCCGTCGGCGGCGCGGCGCCCGCCGCGGCGCGCGCGCGCCGGCGCCTCCGTCGCGCCCTCCTCCTCCGGCCGGGGCGGCATCTCCGCCGTGCCCTCGTCCGCCTGCATCATGCCGTCGGGATGGTCGGATTCGTCCTGCATGCTCGTGCTCTCCTCCATGGTCAGCGGGTCGTGCCCCCAGTTCATCAGCGCGTAGCGCCAGCGCGTGTGCCGGATGTCGCCCTCCGGCCGCTGCGCCAGGTGCCGGTGCGCATAGCCGACGACGCGGCGCATGAAGGCGAGGTCCGCCTCCTCCGCCGCCTCGACGCCACGCTCGAGCAGCGCGAGGATGCGGCGGCCGGATTCGTGGCCCACCGATTCCGCCTCGCCCTCCGGCGTCCATCCCACGCTGTTGCTCTCCTCGGTCTCCAGCCAGCGCCGCAGCGCGTCGGCGTCCATGGTCACGACGCGGCGGAATTCGCGGATCAGCGCGTCCCGCTCCGCCTCCGCGTCGTCGCGCGGGTCGCGGTCCTGCATGCCCGTGCCTCCCCTTGATCGGTCCCGGATCGCGCGAGGATTCGCAGGTGTCCGGGCGTTGCGCGTGCGCGTGCAACGTCACCATGGGAGTCGCGTTCCCCCGCGCCGTCGCGCCATCTGCACGAAGCCGCGTCGCGCACGCGGGATTCAGCGATGCGACGCGCGCAGCCGGATGGTGGTCTCGAGCGTGGCGCCCGGCGCCAGCAGCGCCAGCGGGCCGAGCGGCGCGAAGGCGGGCCGGTTCGGCGCATCCGGCACGTGGCTCACCGGCTCGACGCAGAGCACGGGCTCGCCGGCGGGCGCGAAGACCTGCAGGTTGCGCGCCGCCGCGCCCTCGGCCTGCAGCGCGAGGCGCAGCCCGTCCGGCCGCTCGATCAGCGCCTCGCCCGACCAGCCGGCGAAATGCGTGTCGAGCCCCTCATAGGCGGCCTCGTCGCCATCCACGCCCTCGGTCGGCTGCGCGGCGACGGGCAGGCAGCGCGCGTCGCGCGCCAGCAGCGCGGTGGCGGCGAAGCGCAGCCGGGTGCCGCGCGGGCGCAGCAGGAAGGGATGCCAGCCGAGGCCGAAGGGAAAGGCCTCCGTGCCGCGATTGACCAGGCGCAGCGCCAGCTCGGCGCCGGCCTCGCCGAGCCGCAGCGCGACCTCCGCCGCGTAGTGCCAGGGCAGGGCGGGATCCTCCGCCGCGCCGTCGAGGCGCTGCGCCAGCACCGCCTCGGCCGCTGCCTGCCGCACCACCGCGAAGGGCCGGTCGCGCGCCAGGCCGTGGATCGCGGTCATGTCCGCCGGGCGGTTCACCGGCAGCCGGTGCAGCGTGCCGCCGACCGGCAGCTGCCCCTCATCCAGCCGGTTGGCCCAGGGCGCCATGACGAAGGCGCCGGCGAAGACCGCGTTGGGGTCGGCACCGGCCGGCAGCGGCACCAGCACCTCGTGCCCGCGCCAGGCCAGGCGCGCCAGGCCGGCGCCCTGCTCCGGCAACAGCGCGGCGGTCCAGCCGCCGCCCTCCAGCGTCAGCAAGCCTTCAGTCCAGGCCGAAGGGGTCGCGCGGCGCGGGCGCGTCGCGGGAATAGCCGATCGCGCAGTAGCCGCCGCCCTGGTAGCGCTCCTCCACCGCGTCACCCAATCCCTTGCCGGCGAGCGCGCCACGGAAGGCCTCGGCGCTGTCCTGCGGCTGCCAGCCGATGCGGTCGCGGTGGTCGGCGCCCCAGAAGCCGGCGGGATTGGCCGAGCAGCCCCAGATCACGCAATGCCCGGTGCGCGGCGCCGTCACCGCCGCGATGCAGAGCCGCACCAGGTCGGGGTAGGAGAGCCAGGTCGAGAGCATCCGGTTGTTGGTCGGCTCGGGGAAGCAGGAGCCGATGCGCAGGTTGACGTTCTCGACGCCATGCTTGTCCCAGTAGAGCCGGCCCATCAGCTCGCCATAGGCCTTGGAGAGGCCGTAGAAGCCGTCCGGGCGGAAGGCGTCGTCCGCGTCGAGCCGCGGCTGCCCGTCGCGCGGCCGCTCGTGGAAGCCGATCGTGTGGTTGGAGGAGGCGAAGACCACCCGCGCCCGCTCCCGCCGCGCCGCCTCGTAGACATGGTGCAGGCCGCGCAGGTTGGGGCCGAGCACGGTCTCGAAGGGCGCCTCCCCGCTGATGCCGCCGAAATGCAGGATGGCGCCGCAGCCCTCGGCCTCGCGGAGCACCGCGACCCCGTCCCCGAGATCGGCGCGGAGGAAGCGCGCGCCGGGCGGCAGCGGGTCGGGGAAGGGCGCGATGTCGGTCAGCCGCAGCTGCCAGCCCGCCGCGCCGAGCGCCGCGGCCAGCGCCCGGCCGAGATTGCCGGCGGCGCCGGTGAGCAGCACGGGCTTCGTCGGAGCGGCGGCCATCCTGTTCCTCCCCGCGGGTCGCGGTGGGCGGAGTGTGGCGAGGCGGCCGCCGGCGCGGAAGCCCGGGCGCCGGCACGATGCCGCGCGGCGGCCATGCGGCGAGGCCCCTCCCGCCCGGGCGATCCTGCGCCTAGGCTCGGCCCCACCTTGCGCGACCAGCCCGACCTCCCCGCCCCCGAGCCGCCCGCCTTCACCGCGGGCGAGCTGCGCAGCATCGTCGCGGGGCTGACGCTGGCGCTGTTCCTCTCCTCGCTCGACCAGACCATCGTGGCGACGGCGCTCTCCTCCATCGCCGGGGATCTCGGCGGCTGGCAGGCGCTGCCCTGGGTGGTCTCGGCCTACCTGATCGCCTCCACCGTGGTCACGCCGATCTACGGGCGGCTGTCCGATCTCTACGGCCGGCGGCCAATGCTGCTGGCCTCGGTCGGCATCTTCATCCTCGGCGCCGCGCTCTCGGCCATGGCGCAGTCCATGGCCTGGCTGATCGCGGCGCGGGTGGTGCAGGGGCTGGGCGGCGGCGGCCTGCGCGCGGTGGCGCTGGCGGTGGTCGGCGACCTCTACCCGCCGCGGGAGCGGGGGAAGGTGCAAGGCTACCTCTCCGCCACCTTCGCCACGGCGAACATCGTCGGGCCGGTGCTGGGCGGGCTCTTCGTCGATGCGCTCTCCTGGCGCTGGATCTTCTGGGTGAACCTGCCGCTGGGCGCGGCCGCCTTCGCCGCCACCTGGTTCCAGCTGCGCCGCCTGCCGCGGCCCGGCCGTCGGCCGAGGATCGACTGGCTGGGGGCGGTGCTGATCGTGCTCTCCTGCACGCCGATCCTGTTGGCGATCTCCGAGGTGCAGCGCGGCGGCGCCTGGGCCTCGGCCACCGTGCTCGGCTTCCTCGGCCTCGGCGCGGTCTTCCTGGTGGCGCTGATCCTGCAGGAGCGCACGGCGCCGGAGCCGATGCTGCCGCTGCAGCTCTTCCGCAACCCGATCTTCAGCGTGGCCATCGTGGTGAGCGGCCTCTCCTCCATGGTGATGATGGCGCTGACCATGCTGGTGCCGCTCTCCTACCAGCTGGCCTCCGGCATGACGGCGAAGGAGGCGGGGCTGCGCATGATCGCGATGACCCTCGGCAGCGTCGGCGGCAGCTTCCTCGCCGGCCAGGCGGTGGCGCGGACGGGGCGGTACCGCTTCCTCGCGCTGCTCGGCACCGCCGTGGCGACGCTGATGTGCCTGCTGATCGCCTTGGTCGGGCTCGGCCGCTCGCTGCTGTTCGACACGGTGGTGACGCTGGCGATGGGGCTGGCCTTCGGCTGCCAGTTCTCGCCGATGACGGTGACGATCCAGAACGCCTTGGAGCCCCGGGATGGCGGCGTCGGCGTCGCCTGCATGTTCTTCTTCCGCCTGATGGGCGGGGCCTTCGGGGTGGCGCTGCTCTCGGCGATCCTGATCGGGCGGCTCGGCGGCGCGGGGGCGCTGGCGGGGGCGGGCGGCGGCCCGGTGCCGGGGGCGGGGGAGGCCTTCTCGGCGGTCTTCCTGGCGGCGGCCGGGATTGCCGCGCTCTCCTTCTGCCTCTCGCTGGCGCTGAAGGAGATTCCCCTGCGCGGGCGTTGAGGCGGGTAGGAGGCAGTATTGGCGCCGCGGCCATGGCCGGCATGACGTGGCTTTAACTTCCGGCACAGGCCCGGAGCCGGCCATCCTGGTCCGCCCGCAAGCGCAACGCCGCGCGGGCCTGGGAGGAACCGCATGAACCGCCGCCTGATCCTCGGCGCCGCCGCCGCCGTGCCAGCCTTCGCCGCGCCGGCGCTGGCGCAGAGCCAGAACCCCGAGATCCGCTGGCGCTGCCCGAGCAGCTTTCCGAAGAACCTCGACATCCTCTTCGGCGGCAGCGAGTACCTCGCGCGCCGGGTGGCGCAGGCGACGGACGGGAGGTTCCGCATCCAGACCTTCGCCGCGGGCGAGATCGTCCCGGCGCTGCAGGTGCTGGACGCGCTGCAGGCCGGCACGGTGGAATGCGGGCAGACCGCGAGCCTCTACTATGTGGGCAAGGACCCGACCTTCGCCGCCTTCACCTGCCTGCCCTTCGGGCTGAACATGCGGCAGATGACCGCCTGGCTGCGCCAGGGCGGCGGCAACGAGCTCGCGGCGGAGCTGTACCGCGACTACAACGTCCACGGCATCCCCTTCGGCGACACCGGCACCCAGATGGGCGGCTGGTTCCGCAAGGAGATCCGGACCCTCGAGGACCTGCAGGGGCTGAAGTTCCGCATCTCGGGCTTCGCCGGGCATCTCTTCGCCAAGCTCGGCGCCGCGCCGACGCAGATCGCCGGCGCCGACATCTACCCGGCGCTCGAGCGCGGCACGATCGACGCCGCCGAGTGGATCGGGCCGCATGACGACGAGAAGCTCGGCTTCGCGCGCATCGCCCGCTACTACTACGCGCCCGGCTTCTGGGAACCCTCCTCGCGCGGCGTCTTCATGGTGAACCTGCGGGCCTGGGAGAGCCTGCCGGACCACTACAGGCACGTCCTGGAGATGGCCTGCCAGGAGGCGACGATGGACATGATGGCCAAGTACGACGAGGCCAATCCGAAGGCGCTGCGCCGCCTGGTGGCGAGCGGCACGCAGCTGCGCGGCTGGCCGCGCGAGATCATGCAGGCCGCCTGGCGCGCCTCGAACGAGCTCTACGACGAGACGGCGGCGCAGAACCCGCGCTTCCGCAAGATGTGGGCGAGCCTCAAGCCCTTCCGCGACGAGGAGTACCAGTGGTTCCGCGTCGCCGAGAACAACTACGAGAACTTCGCCTTCGCCGCCGCGGCGGCACAGCGGTAACGCCCTGCGGCGCCGCGGCGGCGCAGCGGTAACGCCCGGCGGCGCCGCGGCCGGTCAGGCGGCCGCGGCGTGCGCCCCGCTGGGCGGGCGGAAGGCGGGAATCACGCGCTCGGCGAAGAGCTGCAGGCTGCGGCGGATCTTCGCCGCGCCGTAGTAGGGCGGGTAGTGCAGCAGCAGGCTGGTCAGCCCGGTCTTCGCCTGCAGCGCGCGCAGCTTCTGCACCACCGTCTCCGCCGAGCCGTGCAGCAGGGTGGTGGCCAGCAGCTCGTCGTAGTTCAGCGCCTGGCCCTTCTCGGAGACGCTGCCGAGATAGCCCGCCGTGCCGCTGCCGCCGAAATGCGCGATGTGGCGGAGGATCGCACCCTCGGTGTCGGCGCGCGCCGCCTCGTCGGTCTCGGCGACGTAGACGTAGCGGGCGATGTCCACCTGGCCGGCGGCGGGGTTGCTGCGCAGCTCCGCCGGCGCGCGGGCCAGCGCCTCGCGGTAGATGCCGATCTGCCGCGCGAGATTCTCGGCCGAGGGCAGGGTGGAGAGCATCAGGCCGAAGCCCTGCCCGCCGGCATACCCGATCGAGCGGTCCGTGCCGCCGGCCATGTAGAGCGGCGGGTGCGGCTCCTGCACCGGCACGGGCAGCATCTCGTACGCGCCCTCGACCCGGCCCTGGAAGTGGCGGCCGTGATGGGCCCAGCGGCGGCGGTGGAAGGCCTCCAGCATCAGCGGCACGGCCTCGGCCACCATCTCGCGCCGGCTCTCGAAATCACGGCCCAGGCCCTCGAACTCGTAGGGCCGGTAGCCCGAGCCGATGCCGAGCCGCACCCGCCCGTTCGAGAGGATGTCGACGAAGGCGGTGTTCTCCACCACGCGGATCGGGTCGTAGAGCGGCAGCGTGATGACCGCCGCACCGATGCCGATGCGCGTGGTGCGCGCCGCCAGATAGGCCATGTAGGCGAAGCAGTCCGGCATGATGCCGTAGTTGGTGGAGAAGTGGTGCTCGGCGATCCAGGCGGTGTCGAAGCCGAGGCGTTCGGCCTCCTCGATCTCGGCGGTGGTGCGGGCGTGCACGGCGCGGTGCGGGTAGGGCTCCTCCGCCGGGTTGGGGTGCGAGGTGAAGAGCACGCCGAATTCCATGGGCCCGTTCCTCCGTGGCTTGCTTGGCGGCAAGCTTAGCCGAGCCCGATCCGGGGGGAAGCCCGGCTACTGCCATGACTGCCCGGCGAAGGCGCGGGCCAGCGCGTGCCACATCGGCTTCGGCCGGAAGGCGGCATCGAGCGGCAGCGGCCGCGCCGGCTCGGCCGAGAGGCGCGGCGCCGCGGTGGGCTGGTTGCCCCAGCTCATCGGGTCCGCGACGCCCCAGCAGAGCACGCTGCGCCCGCCGCCGCCCTCGAGCACCGCCGAGACGAAGGCATGCACCCGCGCGGCGGCGCGGGCGTCGCGCGCGGCGATGTCGGCGGGGTCGGGCGCATCCGGCCCGGGGGCGACGCCGCCGGCCGCCTTGCCCTGGATCTCGGGCTCGATGACGTCGAGCTCGGTGATCGGCACCGCCAGCCCCTCGCCGCGAAGGGCGCGCACGAAGCCGGTGACCGCGGCGGCGGAGAAGGGCAGGTCGCGGTGCAGGTGGCCCTGCAGCCCGACCGCGTCGAGCGGCACGCCGCGCGCCCGGAAGCCGCGCACCAGGGCGAGGACGCGGCGGCGCTTCTCCGTGTCGTGCGCGGTGTCGTGCTCGCAGCCGTAGTCGTTGTAGGTGAGGGTGAGGCCGGGATCGGCGGCGCGGGCGAGGCGGAAGGCGCGGTCGAGATAGCCTGGCCCGAGCGCGCGCAGCCAGGGCGAGTCCTTCAGCAGCGCGTCCGAGGTCCAGGGATCGGCCACCGCCTCGTTCGCCACGTCCCAGTTGCGGATCGCAGGCGCCGCATGGGCGAGGACGCGGGCGAGATGCGCCTCGAGCAGCGCGGTGGCGGGGCCGGCGCCCTCGGCCAGCACGGCGAGGGTCCAGGGTCGCATGGCGGCGTGCCACACCAGGGTATGGCCGCGCACCGCCTGCCCATGGCGGGCGGCGAAGGCGGTGATGGTGTCGAGCCCGTCGAAGTCGAAGACGCCGGGTGCGGGGCGGAGGTCCCACCACTTGGCGCCGCCCTCGGGCACCAGCAGCGCCGCCTCCCGCGCCGCGGCCGCGCGATAGCCGGCGTCGGCGCGCAGCCAGCGGGCATGCACCGCCAGGCCGAAGGCGATGCCGTGCCGCGCGGCGATGTCGCGCAGCCCCTCCGGCGCGGATGCGGCGGCGCGCGATCCCGCCAGGGTTGCGCCGGCGGCGGCAAGCAGGGCGCGGCGGCCGTGCGGGGCACGGGCGCCGGCCGCGCTCAGGCGGCCTCGGCCAGGCGGAAGCGGCCGGGCTCGGCCGCCGCCATGCGGTCCAGCGCCTGGCGGTAGCGGTCGCGCCGCCAGCACATCAGCCGCCAGGCGCCGCGCGCGGCGAGGTCGGAGAGCCGCCCGCGCGGCTCCAGCCCCACCGCCTTGAAGATCATGCCCATGCCGCGCTCGATGTGGCGGTAGCGGTAGAAGCCCATCGCCCGGCCCATGTAGCCGGCAAGGCAGCGGTCATGGCTGTAGCCGAGCGCCGGATCCTCGTTCGCGCAGTGGAAGGCGAAGGCGAGCTCGTCGTCCTCGGTCTCGCCGATGCGGCCGGCGGCGACGCGCAGGCGCTGCAGGAAGGAGAGGTCCTCCCGCGCGAGATACCGCTTCATGTGGTCGTAGAAGAGCTTGAAGTGACGGTATTCGTCGGCCGCGATCAGCTTGCAGACCTGCTTCAGCGCCGGCTCCTCGGTCGCCTCGCCGAGCGCGGTGTAATAGGAGGAGGTGCCGGTCTCGACCATGCAGCGGGCGATCAGCTCCCCGGTGCGGGAGCCGCGGATGGAGGCATCGGCATCGATGCGGATCTTGTAGCCGTCGCGGTAGCGCGCGAAGGCGGTGGCGTAGTCCCAGCCCGGGTCGGCGAGGCTCGCCCATTTGCCGAGCGCGTCGCCGTGCTGGATCTCCTCCTCCGCCCAGTTGTCGGCGGCCTGGCGGAAATCCGGGTCGTCGTGGAAGACGCCGTTGAGGTACAGCGCGTAGTCGCCGCCGTTGCGCTCGACCATGGCGGCGGCCTTGACCAGCGGGATGATCTCCGGGTCGACCTTCGAAGGATCGAACCGCTCCCAGGCCACCTGCTCGACCCGCCAGTGCTTCATGCTCTCCCCCGAGCCTGCGGCCCGCCCCGTCCCCGCGCGTGGCGGGCGGTGCGGGCGACCCAAGGGGCCGCACACCTCGCCGCCGACGACGTGAGCGCTATGTTCGGAGAGGGATGGCGCGATTCAAGCGCCGTGGCGCCACGCGCAGGCCGAGCGCGCCATTTTTGCCGCGACGGGCGCGGCGGCGGGCCGGGCCCGGCTCAGGCGGCCTGGGCGAGGTCGCGCATGGCCCGCATGGCCAGCACGCGGTTCAGCGCGGCCTCGCGCTTCTCCGGCGTGTCCTCGGCGCTGGTCGCGGCGAGGGCGGCCTCGGCATCGGCAAGCCGCCGCTCCGCCTCGCCGCGGGAGAGCTGGGCCAGGGGCGTCGCCTCGTCGGCCAGGATGGTGCAGCGCTCGGGCGCGACCTCGGCGAAGCCGCCGCCGACGAAGAGCGCCTCGGTGTCCTGGCCGTTCTCGCGCACGCGGATGACGCCGCCGCGCAGCGCCACGATCATCGGCGAATGGCCGGCGAGCACGCCCATGTCGCCCTCGAGCGAGGGCAGCGTTGCCATCTCGACCTGGCGGGAGAGCAGCAGCCGCTCCGGGGAGACGAGTTCGAGAAGGAAGGTGGCCATGATCCGGTTCCTGCCGTGCGGCCGCCGGAGCGGCGATGCCGGCCGGGGCCCCTGGTTCTGCCGCGGGATCCGCGCCGCGGGTGGCCCGTGGCGTTCCCGCTCCATGCGACGGCCCGCGCCAGGCGACGCGGGCCGGGAAGGCGGAGGCGATGCGGCCCGGCGGCGCCCCGGCCCCGGGCGGCGGCCTTAGGCGGCCACCTTCAGGCTCTCGCCCTTCTTCACCGCGTCCTCGATGGTGCCGACCATGTAGAAGGCGGCTTCCGGCAGGTGGTCGTACTCGCCGGAGACGATGGCGCCGAAGCTGCGGATGGTGTCCTCGAGCTTGACGAAGACGCCGGGGAAGCCGGTGAAGACCTCGGCGACGTGGAAGGGCTGGCTGAGGAAGCGCTGGATCTTGCGCGCGCGGGCCACGACCAGCTTGTCCTCCTCGGAGAGCTCGTCCATGCCGAGGATGGCGATGATGTCCTGCAGCGACTTGTAGGTCTGCAGGATGCGCTGGACCTCGCGCGCCACGCGGTAGTGCTCCTCGCCGACGATCTGCGGGCTGAGCGCGCGGCTGGTCGAGTCGAGCGGGTCGACCGCCGGGTAGATGCCGAGCTCGGCGATGGAGCGGCTGAGCACCGTCGTGGCGTCAAGATGCGCGAAGGAGGTCGCGGGCGCCGGGTCCGTCAGGTCGTCCGCGGGCACGTAGATCGCCTGCACCGAGGTGATCGAGCCCTTCTTCGTCGAGGTGATGCGCTCTTGCAGCGCGCCCATGTCGGTGGCCAGCGTCGGCTGGTAGCCCACCGCCGAGGGGATGCGGCCGAGCAGCGCCGACACTT
>CAYNYQ010000163.1:0-9904 GCA_964401305.1 uncultured Acetobacteraceae bacterium
GAGCCGCGCACGGGCGCCGTCGGCCCCGCACCGGGCGGGCTCGGCACGCCGCCCGATCCGCGGCGGCCCGGCGGCATGTGACGGCGACAGGCCGGGGCGCGGATCGCACCGCCCCCGGCCTTCGCCGCGCGCCTGCGGCCAGGGCTACGGCAGGACCTTCCCCGGATTCATCAGCCCCTGCGGGTCGAGCGCCGCCTTGATGCGGCGCATCGCGTCGAGCTCCGCCCCGCCGCGCCAGTCCTCCATCATGTCGGCCTTCAGCCGGCCGATGCCGTGCTCGGCGGAGAAGCTCCCGCCGAGGTCGCGCACCACCGCGTTCACCGTCTCCATGATGTCGTGGCTGCGGGCCAGGAAGGCGGCGGGGTCCATCCCCTCCGGCTGCTCCAGGTTCATGTGGATGTTGCCGTCGCCCATGTGGCCGAAGGGCACGGGGCGGATGCCGGGGATCAGCGCGCGGCAGGCCTCCGATGCGCGGCGGATCAGCTCCGGCACGCGGCTGACGGGGACGGAGACGTCGTTCTTCACCGAGGCGCCCTCGCGCTTCTGCGCCTCCGGATGCTCCTCGCGGATCTTCCACAGCGCGTTGCGCTGCGCCTCGCTCTCGGCGACCACGGCGTCGAGCACCTCGCCCGCCGCCATCGCCTCCTCCAGCACCGCCTCCATCAGCGCGCGCAGCCCGGCATCGGGGCGCGAGGAGGCGAGGTCCACCAGCACGACATGTCCGGCGCGCGCCGCCAGCGGCCAGGCCGCGCCGTCGATGTGCCGTGCCGCGAAGTCGACGCCGGTGCCCGACATGTACTCGAAGGCGCGCACCGCGCCCTCGTCGCGATCCCTGAAGCGGCGGAACAGTGCCAGCGCCGCGTCCTCGTCGGCGACGGCGCAGAAGGCGAGCTCGGTCTCGCGCGGGCGTGGAAAGAGCCGCAGCACGGCGGCGGTGATGAAGCCGAGCGTCCCCTCCGCGCCGACGAAGAGGTGCCGCAGCGCATAGCCGGTGTTGTCCTTGCGCAGCCGCCTGAGGCCGTTCCAGACCTGCCCGTCCGGCAGCACGACCTCGAGGCCCAGCATCAGCTCGCGCGCATTGCCGTAGCGCACGGTGGTGTTGCCGCCGGCATTGGTGCTGAGCACGCCGCCCACCATCGCCGTGCCCTCGCCGCCGAAGGAGAGGGGGAAGAGGCAGCCCGCCTCCTCGGCCGCCTGCTGCGCCGCCTTCACCACCACCCCCGCCTCGGCGGTCATGGTCATGTCCATCGGGTCGAGGTCGCGGATGCGGTTCAGCCGCGCCAGCGAGACCACGACCTGCCGGCCGCTCTCGTCCGGCGTGGCGCCGCCGACCATGGAGGTATTGCCGCCCTGCGGCACCATCGGCGTGCCGGCCGCGGCGCAGAGCCTGACCGCCTCGGCCAGCTCAGCCGTGGAGCCCGGGCGGATCACGCAGGGCGTGCGGCCGCGGTAGAGCGCACGCCAATCCGCCAGGTGCGGCTCGAGCGCGGCGGCGTCGGTCAGCAGGCCGCGCGGCCCCAGCAGGGCCGAGAGCCGGTCGAGCAGGCCGGGGGAGAGGGCGGCGGGGGCGGGTCGGTCGTCGGGCATCGCGGGGACAGTGTCGTGCGGCTGGCGAGCGGTCAATTGCAGGCCGCCGGGTTGAATTCAGTTACGCATAAAGATATGTTGATGTCGCGTTGGTCCCGTGCAAACGGGTGAAAAGGGAATTCCGTGCGGGACAGGCCCCCAAGGCCCGGCCCAAGTCGGAAGCTGCCCCAGCAACTGTCGGCGGTCAGCCGCCGGTCCATGCCGCCCCCCCGGGGCGGCGCCACTGCGCAAGCGGGAAGGCAGGGCCGGTGGCGATGGGCAGACGCCCGGAACCCGCGAGCCAGGAGACCTGCCCACGCCGTGTACCCCGCCGCCCTCGGGAAGGAGGGACCGGGGGCGCGCCACCCCCACGGCCGGGCTGGGTGCACCGGGCAACGGAGACCGACTGCGATGACCATCGCCGCCAATCTCGGCTACCCGCGTATCGGGCCCAGGCGCGAACTCAAGACCGCCCTCGAAGCCTTCTGGGCCGGCACGGCCACGGAGGCCGGGCTGCACGCCACCGCGGCCGCGTTGCGGGCCGGCGCCCGCGCGCTGCAGCAGGGGGGCGGTATCAGCCATGTGCCCTCGGCCGACTTCGCGCTCTACGACCATGTGCTGGAGACGGCCTGCGCCTTCGGCCTCGTGCCGCCGGGCTATGGCTGGTCGGGCGAGGGGCCCGTCCCGCTCGCCACCATGTTCGCCCTCGCCCGCGGCGCACGCGGCAGCGCCGCGGAACGCGCGGCCGGCATCCCGGGCGGCGCCACGGCGCTCGAGATGACCAAGTGGTTCGACACCAACTACCACTACATGGTGCCGCGCCTGTCGCGGGCGATGCGCCCGCGGCTGCTCGACGACCGCTGGGCCCGCGCGCTCCGCGAGGGGCTGGAGCACGGCACCCGCACGCGCCCGGTGCTGCTCGGCCCGATCTCGCTGCTGCTGCTGTCGAAGACGGAGGACGGCTCGCGGCCGCTCGAGCTGCTGCCCGCGCTGCTGCCGGCCTATGCCGATGCGCTGCGCCGCCTGGCCGAGGCCGGCGCCGCCTGGGTACAGCTGGACGAGCCCTGCCTGGTCACCGACCTGCCCGCCGGCGTCGAGGACGCCTACCGCGCCGCCTTCCGCGCCCTGGCCGAGGCGGCGCCGGGCCTGAACCTGCTGCTGACCACCTATTTCGAGGGGCTGCGCGACAACCTTCCCCTGGCCGCCGCCTTGCCCGTCGCCGGGCTGCACGTGGACATGGTGCGCGCGCCGGGGCAGCTCCCGGCGGTGCTGGACGCGCTGCCACGCGACCGCTGGCTCTCGCTCGGCGCGGTCGACGGGCGCAATGTCTGGCGCACCGACCTGCGCGCGGCCCTGGCGCATCTCCGCACGGCGGAGGCGGCGGGCTTCGGCGGCAGGCTGATGGTCGCTCCCTCCTGCTCGCTGCTGCATGTGCCGCACAGCCTCGAGCTCGAGACCACGCTCGATCCCGCGCTGAAGCGCCGCCTCGCCTTCGCCAACGAGAAGCTGAAGGAGGTGGCGGCCCTCGCACGCGCCATGGACGAGGGAGAGAAGGCCGCAGCCGCCGCCTTCGAGGAGAGCGACCGCGCGCTGGCCGAGGCGCGAGCCGACGCGCGCCTGCACGATGCGGCGGTCGCCGCGCGCCTCGCGGCGGCGACGCCGGGGATGGAGCGGCGGGCCAATCCCTACCCGGTGCGCGCGGCGGCGCAGGCGGCGCGGCTGCGGCTGCCCATGCTGCCGGTCACCTCGATCGGCTCCCTGCCGCAGACCGCCGAGGTGCGGAGCCTGCGCGCGCGCCTCGCCCGCGGCGAGCTCGACCAGGCCGCCTACGACGCGGCGGTGGAGCGCCTGACGGCCGAGGCCGTGCGCTGGCAGGAGGAGATCGGCGTGGACGTGCCCGTCCATGGCGAGTTCGAGCGCAACGACATGGTCAAGTATTTCGGCGAGCAGCTGGCCGGCTACGCCTTCACCCGGCACGGCTGGGTGCAGAGCTATGGCAGCCGCTGCGTGGCGCCGCCGATCATCTGGGCCGATGTCGCGCGCCCGGCGCCGATGACGGTGCGCTGGGCGGCCTATGCGCAGTCGCTCACGACCAGGCCGATGAAGGGCATGCTCACGGGGCCCGTGACCATGCTGCAATGGTCCTTCGTGCGCACCGACATCCCGCGCGAGACGGTCTGCCGCCAGGTCGCGCTGGCGATCCGCGACGAGGTGGCGGACCTGGAGGCAGCCGGCATCCCGATCATCCAGATCGACGAGCCGGCCTTCCGCGAGGGCCTGCCGCTGCGTGCGGCGGATCGTGCGGACTATCTGCGCTGGGCGGTGGCCTGCTTCCGGCTCTCCGCCGGCGCCGTGCGCGACGAGACGCAGATCCACACCCACATGTGCTACGCGGAGTTCAACGACATCATCGAGAGCATCGCGGCCATGGATGCCGACGTGATCTCGATCGAGACCGCGCGCAGCGACATGGAGCTGCTGGAGGCCTTCGCGGTCTTCGACTACCCGAACGGGATCGGGCCGGGGGTGTGGGACATCCACTCGCCGCGCGTTCCGTCCGCGGAGGAGATGGTGCGCCTGGCGACCCGGGCGGCACAGCGCATCCCGCGCCGCCGGCTGTGGCTCAACCCCGATTGCGGCTGCAAGACGCGCGCCTGGGCGGAGGTGCGGCCGGCGATGGAGAACCTGGTCGCGGCGGCGCGCATGCTGCGGGCGGATCGCGGCTGACCGTGGCGGGCGGGACGGGCGAGGGCCCTCCCGCCCGCTACAGCACCAGCAGGCCCAGCACCCCGCCCCCCGCCAGCACCCAGAGCGGGCTGAAATTGGTGCGCCAGACGAAGAGGCCCGCGGCGGCGACGATCGGCAGCGCCTGCCAGCCGACCTGGCCCGAGGCCTGAGCCATGATCACACCCGCCGCCAGCAGCAGCCCCACCGCCACCGGCACCAGCCCGCCCTGCGCCGGCTTCAGCCAGGGCGCGCCGCGCAGGCGCATCGTCAGCCCGGCGACCGTCCAGGCCAGGAAGGCCGCGGGCAGCAGCATGCCGAGCGTCGCCACCGCCATGCCCGGCGGCCCGGCGATGCGCCAGCCCATGACCGAGGCGACCAGGATGTTCGGCCCCGGCGCCGCCTGGGCGAGCGCGTAGAGCTGGCTGAAGGTGGCGTCGTCCATCCAGCCGCGGATCTCGACCAGCTGGCGGTGCATCTCCGGCAGCACGGAATTGGCGCCGCCGATCGCCACCAGCGAGAGGATCGAGAAGGTGCCGAGGATCTGCAGCAGCAGGATCATCGCGCCGCCCCCCGGCCGCCCTGGCCGATCAGCCCCGCCCGCCACAGCGAGGCGGCGATCGAGACCGGCGCCAGCACGGCGACGATCAGCGGCAGGGAGATGCGCAGCCAGGCCGCCGCCACCGTCGCCAGCGCCAGGATCGCCACCGCCTCGGCCGTCAGCTTCAGCCGCTCGGCCATCTTCAGGGCGGTGCCGATGACCATCCCCGCCGCGCCCGCGGCGATGCCCTGCATCACCGGCGCCACCCCCGGCTCCTGCCCGAAATTCTCGTAGAGGAGCGAGAGGGCGATCAGGATGCAGAGCGGCGCGAGATACATGCCCGAGGTCGCCAGCAGGGCGCCGCGCAGGCCGTGGAAGCGCCGCCCGATCATCACCGCGGCATTGCCCACGTTGGGCCCGGGCAGGATCTGCCCCATGCCTAGGATCTCGGCGTAGTCGCGCTCGGAGAGCCAGCGCCGCTCCTCGACGATCACCCGCCGCGCCCAGGCGGCGACGCCGCCGAAGCCGAGCAGGCCGATGCGCAGGAAGCCGAGGAAGAGGGCGGATGGCGTCGGGGTGACGGTGGCGGCGGGCTCGGGGGAGGGGGACTCGGGCGGCAAGCGCGGACTCCGGGGCAGGCCGGCGCCATGCTCGCCGGAAAGCCGGGCAGGGTCCATGCGCGGCGGGCGCCGGGCTGCAATGCGCCGGCGGGGCCGCCCCCGTGGCGCGCCTCAGATCCGCGTCTGGCCCGCCTGCTGCTGCGGATCCTGGTGGACGCGGCGGAGCTGCCAGCCGAGGCCGATCATCAGCACGCCCATGGCGATGGCCTCGAGGGCGATGAGCCAGACCACCGCCAGCAGGCCGGGGCCCGGGCGGGCGACGAGCCAGGCGCCGAGCACGATGTTCACCGCGCCGAGCAGGCCGAGCAGCAGGCTCGACAGCCGGAAGGCCAGCATGATCCGGGCGAAGCCGCTGATGATGAACCAGGCCCCGGTGACCAGCACGAGGCCGAGGGCGGAGACCATCGGCGCAAACAGCAGGGCCGCGGCGGCGAGCAGGGCGATGATGCCGTCGATCCAGAGCCAGATCCGGCTGCGCTCCCCCGGCGGCGGGCCGCCGCGCAGCGCCTGGTAGATCGACCCGATGCCGTCCACCAGCATCCAGGCGGCCAGGAAGGTCAGGATGAAGACCAGGCCGAGGCCGGGCGCGAGGAAGGCGATGATGCCGAACAGGATGGCCGCGACGCCGCGCAGCATGAAGACCCACCAGCCGCGCGCCATCAGGCGGACCAGCGGGAAGCCGGCGAGACCGAGCGGCGTGCCCGGCAGCGAGGCGGCCGCGCCGGATGGCGTCGGGTCAGCCGGGGTGTTTCCGGACATCGGGCCAGGGCTCCCTGCGCGGCGCTGCAGCCAGCCTAGCCGCGCGCAGCCCGGTCGGTAACCGCCCCACCGTCCCAGGATGCGGCGCCACGTCCCGGGGCGCCGCGCCGGTTCAGCCGGCCTTGAGGTGCTGCAGCAGCTTCTCGGTCGCCGCGCCCTTGTCCGTGCTGTCGATCGCGGCGAGTTCCGAGGCCAGGCGTTCCATCGCCTGCTCGTAGATCTGCCGCTCGGAGAAGGACTGGTCGGGCTGGCCGGCATTGCGGTGCAGGTCGCGGACCACCTCGGCGATCTGCACGGGATCGCCGGAGTTGATCTTCTGCTCGTATTCCTGGGCGCGGCGCGACCACATGGTGCGCTTGACCCGGGCCTTGCCCTTCAGGACGTCGAGCGCCTCCTGCATGGCGTCCGAGGAGGTCAGCTTGCGCAGGCCGGAGGAGGCCGCCTTGTTGACCGGCACCTTCAGCGTCATGCGATTCTCGTCGAAGGTCACGACGATCATCTGCAGCGCCATGCCGGCGGCGGTCATCGTCTCGATGCCCTGCACCGTTCCGACACCGTGAGTTGGGTAGACGACATGGTCGCCTGCCTTGAATTCCATGGGCTTGGAGGGCATGCGCGGCGGCGGCGTCCCATCACGCTTCATCATGACGCCCGGCATCAGGGGCCGGACGGAGGAAAGTCCCGCGGGCGGGACGGGCAAGGCAGCCTGGACCTCGGCGAGGCCGGGCGGAGTGCGGGGCGGCACGGCCGGGGGCGACGCCGCGGCAGGCGGGGCCGTGACGGCCGGCTGCGCCGGTGGCGCCTGCTTCGGGCGCGGCATGGGCCGGGTTACCGGCGCGGCAGCGGGGAGGGCGTCGGGCGGCGGGGCCGCATCCGGCCGGGCCTGTGGCGCCGCGCCCGCGGTGGTCCTGGCCGCATCCTGCGGGGCCGCTGCCGGCTGCGGCGCAGGCGCCTTGGGGGTTCTGTCGGTGGGTGGCCCAGCGGGCGCCGGAGGCGCGGCCACGCTGGGCGTAGCGCCGGGGCCCGGCTTCTGGCTGCCCCCGCCGGCCTTCCGGGCCGCCCCCACCGCTGCCGCGGCAGATGGCGCGCGAGGTGCGGGCTGCGGGGTGGCCGCGGCGGGTGACTGGGCCGGACCCGACTTCTCGTCGGCAGCAGGTCGGGCCGGAGGCGCCGCCTTGGGAGTGGCCGCGGGGCGCACCGCCGGCTTCGGTGCAACCGGCGCCGGGGTGCGGGCCTGGGGCTTCGCCGGTGGGTTCGGGGCTGCCGTGGCGCGCTTGGCGACCGCCGCCGGCGCCTTGGACGACGTGCCGGCCTCGATGCGGGGCGGACGGGCCGGCGCAGCGGCGGCGGCGGCGGCCAGCTTGCCTGGGGTGGACGCGCGTGGCTTCGCGGCGCCGGTCGGGCGGACCGGCGTGCGCGCCGCCTTGGATGCCGGAGCGGGCTTGGCCTGGCGCCCCCTCGACGCTGGATCCGGGGCCGATTTGCGCACCGCTGCGGCGGCCTTGGCTGCCTTCGGGACAGGCTTCGGGGATGCCTTCGGCGCAACGGCCCTGAGCTGGGCCGCCGCACGGCTGCCTCCGCTTCCGGTGGCGGATCGCTTGCTCGGGGCTTTCGCGCGAGCTGGAGGTTTCATGTCGCAACAACCTTACTGCAGCGCGCACCGCATGGATCGCAGGCCGGTCTCCTCCTGCCCAGCCCGGCGTGGCCGCATCGCCGGCCCGGACCGGGTCCCTCCGGTGCCGAGCGACGTTGCCACGAGCGACATGGGGATTGCCCGGCCCATTCGCCAGTTCAGCCTTTTGCCATCTCCTTGAAAGAATACCATTCTTTCGGCCCCGTGTCACCAGGGTACAGCGAAGCTGACGTTGTCTCGGTTTTTGCGACAGCGGGCTGCCCAGGCCACGGGCCGCCGCGGGTCAGGGCTTGCCCGGCTCCGGGCTCAGCAGGGCCAGCTTGCCAGGCTTGTCCTTCCACTCGTCGGCATCGGCCGGCGGCTCGCCCTTGCGGGTGATGTTCGGCCACTGCGTCGAGTAGGTCCGGTTCAGCTCCACCCACTCGGCGGCGCGGTCGTCGCTGTCGGGCAGGATCGCCTCGGCCGGGCATTCGGGCTCGCAGACGCCGCAGTCGATGCACTCGTCCGGATGGATGACCAGCATGTTGTCGCCGACGTAGAAGCAGTCCACCGGACAGACCTCGACGCAGTCCATGTACTTGCACTTGATGCAGTTCTCAGTGACGACGTAGGTCACGTCCCGGCCCCTCTGCCCCATGCGCCCATCCGGCGGACGCGGCGTAGAGTTGGACCGCCCGCGTGCGCCCTGCAAGCGCCACGCTTCGCATCGGCCCGCCGCCGGCGCCGCCGCGCCCGGACCGCGCAGCGGGCGACGCCCCTCAGACGTCCGCCGAGAGGTCTTCGTAGAGCCCGCGCGCCTCGGGCGCCGGGCCGCGCCGGGCCGCGAGCGCCAGCACCCGCCACACCCGGACGGGCGCTTCCGCCCCGAGGGAGAAGGTCAGCACGTCGCCCGCCCGCAGCCGGGCATGCGGCTTGTCGGTCGGCTGGCGGTTCACGCGGAACCGCCCCTCCTCCACCAGCCGGGCGCAGGCGGCGCGGGTACGGGCGACACGCGCGCACCAGAGCCAGGCATCAAGCCGCTGCCAGTCCTGCCCCTCCGCCGTCACGCCCGGGCGCCCCACCCGGCTCGGGGGGCGGCGGGGGCGCGGGGCACCGCGGGGTCGGGCACGGCCGGCGGGGTCAGCGCAGCTTCAGCTGCGCCAGGATGGCAAAGGGCGAATCGGGGTTGGGCTGCTTCGAGGGCTCCTTGCCACGCCCGCCTCCGCCCCCGCCCTCGCGGCGCGGCGGCGCGTCCTGGCTCCCCTCGCCGCGACGCTGCGGCCGGTCGGACCAGCGGCGCTGCTCGCGCGGAGGGCCGGCCTGGTGCTGCTCGCCGCGGCCCTCGCGGGGGCCGGACTGGTGCTGTTCGCCGCGGCCCTCGCGCGGGCCGCCGGGACGCCGCTCGCCACGGGGCTCTCCCGCGCTGCCGGGGCGTTGCTCCCGCCCCTCGCGCGGGCCCCCGTGGCGCTGCTCGCCGCCCTGCCGCGGCCCCTCGCGGCCCGGCCGCCCGGCACGCTCCCCTGCGCCGCCTGGCGGCGCGCCGGCATTCGTACCACGCCCGGCCTCGCCCTCGGCCGCACGACGGGGTTGGCCCTCGCCGCCCTCGCGCTGCCAGCGCCCGCCTGGCGGCCCGCGGCGATGCTGCGGACGCGGGCCCTGGCCCTGCGCCTGGCCCTCGCGCCGGTCGCCGCCATGGCCGCGTCGGTCCGGTGCGCCACGCGGGCGCGACTGCGCCACCCGCAGCGGCGTCGGCGGGCCGTAGACATCCTCCGGCAGCGGCGTCGGCTCGAGCAGGCGGAAGCCGAGCGCGGCCAGCACCGGCCCGAGCGCATCCGCCTTCACCCCGAGCCGGCTGGCGAGATCGGTCGGCGGCGGCGCCGGGGCACGGCGCGTGATGTAGCCGAGCTCGGCGGCAATGCGCTCCGCCACGTCGAGCCGCACCAGCACGGGGCCGGCGGGCAGCCAGCCCATGGCCTCGGCAAAGCCCGGGGGCCAGCCCGCGGGGGGGGCCTCGGTGCCCGATAGGGCGGGGACGGCGGCGCCGCGCGGCGGGCGCGGGCCGCGGCCCGGCGGCCGGGGCGG
>CAYNYQ010000164.1:0-9848 GCA_964401305.1 uncultured Acetobacteraceae bacterium
GCCGGTCCAAGGTCCGCAGAAAGCGGTGTCCAGAGGGTCGGACGTATACGTCCGACCGGCCTTTGGCGGGGGAGTTTGAGGGGGCAGCGCCCCCTCAAGCCCGCGCCCCGTCAAGCCCCTACCCCCTTCGCAGATCCGGCCAGAACCGCACCCCCTCCCGCGCCAGCCCGCCGCCGAGGCCGATCGCCGTCCCGTCCGCCCGCCAGCAGGCCGCGCCTTCCAGCATGCCGTCCGCGTGGAAGCGGATGCCGCACATGCCGCCCGCGACATGCGGCAGCACGGTGATGTCGTGGCCCATCGCGGCCAGCCGCGCGCGCACCGGCTCGGCGATCCCGGCCTCGATCTCCAGCGCCTGGCCTTGCGTCCAGACCCGCGGCGCCTCGACCGCCTCCTGCAGGCTCATCCCGTGGTCCACCAGGCAGAGCAGCGCCTGCATCGCGCTGCCGAAGATGCGCAGGCCCCCCGGCAGGCCCAGCGCCGCCCAGGGCCGGCCCTCCCGCAGCACGATCATCGGCGCCATGCTGGTCGGGATGCGCTTGCCCGGCGCGATCGAGAGTGCATGGCCCGGGCGCGGGTCGAAGAGCGCCATGTAGTTGTTCGGGATCAGCCCGACCTCGCCCACCATGAAGCGCGCGCCGAAGAGGCTGTTGATGGTGTGCGTCGCCGCGACGATGCCGCCCTCGCCATCGGCCACCGTGACATGCGTGGTGTTGGCGCCCTCGATGCCGCCGCCGGGCGCGACGCCGGCGCGCCAGGCCCTGGCGCGGCCTGGGTCGAGCTGCGCGCGCCGCGCCTCGGCATAGGCCCTGGAGGTCAGGCGCGCGACGGGCACGTCGACGAAGGCGGGGTCCGCGGTCGCGGCCTGGCGGTCGGCGAAGGCGATCTTCAGCACCTCGGCGATCAGGTGCGTCGTTTCCGCCGTGCCGAAGCCGAGCGCGCCGAGGTCGAAGCCCTCGAGGATGTTCAGCATCTGCGTCACGTGCACGCCGGAGGAGGCGGGCGGCGGCGGCAGCAGCACCTCGACGCCACGGTAGGCGCTGCGGATCGGCGCGCGCTCCACCGTGCGGTAGGCCGCGAGGTCGGCCTCGCCGAGGATGCCGCCACGGCGCGCGATATCGGCCACGACCGCGGCGCCGATCGCGCCGCCATGCAGCGCGCCGGGCCCCTCGCGCGCGATGCTGCGCAGCGCCTCGGCCGCCGCGCCCTGCACGATGCGCGCACCCGGCCGCGGCGGCGCGCCGCCGGGGAGGAAGACGGCGGCGATGGCGGGGTCCTGCGCCAGGTCGGCCGCCGCCTCGCGGATGCACTCGCAGAGATAGGGCGTGGCGGGGAAGCCGCGCTCGGCATGGCGGATCGCCGGCGCCATCACCTCGGCCAGCGGCAGCCGGCCGAAGCGCGCCACCGCCTCCGCCCAGGCGGCGAGGTTGCCGGGCACGGCGACGGCGAGCGGGCCGAGCGCGTTCTTCCGCCCGACCGTCTCCAGCGCCGCCGGCCATTCCTGGCTGACGGGGGTGAACATGTCGGGCCGGCCCGCCGCCGGCACGGTGGACTGGCCGTCGATGACGACGTGACCGCCATCGGGCAGGCGGAGATGCATCATGCCCCCGCCGATCAGCCCGACCATCATCGGCTCGACGATGGTCAGCGCGAAGAGCGCGGCGACGGCGGCATCCACGGCATTGCCGCCGGCGGCCAGCATCTCCGCCCCGGCGGCGGAGGCGAGGGGGTGGTTGGTCACCACCATGCCGCGCGCGCCCGTCGCGGGCTGCTTCTCGGTGGCGAAGGGGCTGCCGGCGCGGGCGCGCCAGTCTCGGGGGCCAGGCATGGCGGCTGCTGCTTCCTCGGACGCGGGATGGTGGGGCGGAGCGTCGCGCCGGCGTGGCGCAGGCGCAAGCTGCCCCGCCAGTCGGCGCCGCCTTCGCCTGCGTGCGTCGCCCGACCATCGTCGCTGCGCGGCGGAGCGCCGCCGCCCTTGGCCGCCGGGCCGCCGTCGCCACCTCTGATCGGCCGTTCGGGAGAGCGCCGCCCATGATGCCGATCGACCCCGAGGCCGACATGCTCGGCCTGGTGGATGTGCAGCCGACCTTCATGCCGGGGGGCGAGTTGCCGGTGGCCGAGGGGCATGCGGTGGTGCCGGTGATCAACCGGCTGCTCGCCGGCCCCTTCCGCCACGCCTTCGCCACCCAGGACTGGCACCCGCCCGGGCATTCCTCCTTCGCCAGCGCGCATCCGGGGCGGGCGCCCTTCGACACCGTGCCGATGCCCTACGGGCCGCAGACGCTCTGGCCCGACCACGCCGTCCAGGGCACGGCGACCGCGGCGCTGCACCCGGATCTCGACCATGGGCGGATCCAGCTGGTGCTGCGCAAGGGCTTCCGGGCCGAGGTCGACAGCTACTCGGCCTTCTTCGAGAATGACCGGCGCACCGGCACGGGGCTGGAAGCCTGGCTCCGCGCGCGCGGGGTACGGCGGATCTTCTTCGCGGGCCTCGCCACCGACTACTGCGTCGCCTGGTCGGCCGAGGATGCGGCGCGGCTGGGCTTCGCGGTGGTGGTCATCGAGGATGCCTGCCGCGGCATCGGGCTGCCGCTGCCCGAGGGCGGCGGCACCACGCTGGGTGCGGCGCGGCGGCGGCTGGCGGCGCTCGGCGTCGGCATCACGACCAGCGCAGCGCTGCTGTAGCCGGCGCCGCCGCCCGGCTCAGCGCCTCAGCCCCAGAGGAAGGCCCAGGGATCGGGCAGGGGCGGCAGGGCGGGCAGGACCGGCAGCTCGAAGTCGAAGCCGGGCGGGGGCGGCGGCAGGTCGGCAAGCTGGCGCTGCAGGTCGCGCAGGCCCGCCTCGATCTCCGCGAGCATGGCCTGGAGCGCGGCGAACTCGTCGAAGGGGAAGGGCTCAGGTGGCGGCGGGATATCGGGCGGCAGCTCCGGCAGCGGCGGCTCCTCCTCGCCCGGTCCGTCCGAGGCAGGGGGCGGATCCTCGGCGCCACCGCCCGCCGCATCGTCGCCCGGCCCGTCCGCCGTCACCGGATCGGCATCGGCGGTGTCGTCGGCCGGCGCCGCGGGATTGCCGGCGTGGTCCATGCCGGGCAGCGCGGGCTGATCATCCGCCGCGCCCTGGTCCTGCGCCTCGGGCGTCGCGTCTCCCGTGTCCTGCTCCGGCGGCTCCGGCGCAGCATCCGCGATGCCCTGGTCCGGCGACCCGGGCTGCGTCTCCGGCACGCCGGCCGGGACATCCTCCGTCGGTCCGCCGGCGGCGGTCGGCGGTTGCGCCGTGCCGGCGGTCGCGGAGTCGGCCTGCGGTGCCGGGGCCGGCGCAAGGCCCACGCCTGCCGGGGTGGGCGCATCCTCGGGGTGGAGCGCGTCGGATCCGGGGTACGGGAGCACATCCCCGTCCTCAGCCGTCGGGACGGGCGCCGCTTCGGGCTGTTGCCCCGGCGCCCCGGGCCCGCCCACGCCGGACGGCAGCGCATCGCCCAGCCTGGTGAAGGCCTCTGCCATCTCGGCGAGCTGCGCGGCGTGCAGGTCCGGCAGCCCCTGCTCGGAGGCGGGCGAACGCAGCGGACGGAAGGACGCGGAAGACAGCGACATGGTGAACCTGGCTGGCCGGGTGCCGACACGAAGGACTGAATGGAAACTTAACGGAATGATTCAGGTCTGTGCAAGATTGGGGACAAAATGCGACCCAACATGCGCACCGGCTGGCGGAGTGGCGGCGTCGCGGTCCGGCTGTCGGCGGCGCGCGGCCCGCTGGGCGCAGTGCGCGCCACAGGCCTGAGAAGGCTCCCGGCAGGCCATCCGGCCCCTGCCGACCCGCGCGCGCGACCCGCGGCGCCCAGCGCCGACACGGCACCCCGATGCCGGCCACCGTCCCGCCGAGGCAATGCCCGGCGCCGGCGATAATGCTGCGGCAGCGGGGTGACCTCAGGGTGATCCGGGTCACAGCCCGGGCATCAGCCGACCGGCATCCTCCGCATCCTCGGCCCCCGGCCGGGACGGCCCCGCGCTGAAAACCCGCGCCGCCGTGCCACTCGATACGGAGGAGCATGCCATGGCCTGCCCGATCCACCGCCGTCGAGACGGGTGCCGCGCAGGGCCCGGCGAACCGGCGCGCCGGCACCCGACGCACGGCGCCGCTCCCCCCGTGCCATCGGCCCCGCCGCGCCGTCCGCGCGCCCCGCGCCTGCGCACGCTGGCCCTGGTGCTGGCGACGGCCCTGGCCCCGGCCGCCCGGGCCGAGCTGCCGCCCTTCGAGGCGGCGCTGCACATCGAGACCCGGACGCGGCTCGTCTCCGAGAGCCTGTCCGGCCTCGTCTCGATCCCGCTTGCCGCGCAATCCGGCCAGGCGCTGCCGGCCGTCGCGCTGGTCACCGAGGCGCTGGGACCGGATGGCCGGGCCACGCTCTACGCCGCGCGGCTGCTCTCGCTCGGCATCGCCGTGCTCGAGATCGACTTCGGCGGGGCGGTCTCCGGCGAGTCGACTGGCGATGTGCCCCTCGCTGTGCCGGTCGAGCGGCGGCTCGACCTCGCGCTCGCCCTGCTGCGCGAGGCGCCCGAGGTCGATCCCCGCCGCGTCGCGGTGATCGGCCTCGGGGAGGGCGGGCGGGCCGTGCTCCTCGCCCGCTCCACGGCCGCGCCGCCGCTCGCCGCGGTGCTGCTCTACCCGGGCTGCGACGAGGGCCTCGCGGCCGCCGCCGGCACGCCCGACCCCACCGCCGCGCGCCCGCCCCTGCTGCTGCTGCATGGCGCCGAGGATCCGGTGAACGAGCCGGCGGCCTGCGCCGCGCTGGCCGGCGCGCTCGGCGGGCCGGCGGCGGGCGTGGCGCACCAGGTGCTACGCGGCGCCACCTATGCCTGGGACCTTCTCACCTCGCCCGGTCCGGGTGCCGGCCGGGCCTGGCTGCCCGACCCCGGCGGCGCGCCGCAGCGCGTGCTGGTCGAGCCCGACCCGGTGCTGGCGCAGATCGGCCTCGACCGCGTGCTCGGCTTCCTGCTGCCGCGCCTGCAGATGGCCGGGGAGCGCTGAGCCATGGGTGCGCAGGACAACGCCGCCGCCACCCGCCCCGCCGCCGCGGCCGGCCCCTCGCCCCGCTATGGTGCCGCCGACCCTAGCCCGGCCGCGACCACCTGGCTTGCGGCGCTGCAGCTGGTCGGGATCACCACGGCCTACGTGGTCTTCCCCCTGGTGCTGCTGCGCGAGGCCGGCATCCCGCCGGAAGCCGGCGCCGGCGTGATCGCCATGTCCTTCCTCGCCCTCGGCCTGGCGACGGCGGTGCAGGCGATGCGCGGCCTCGGCCCCGGCATGCTGCTGCCGCAGACCTTCACCGCGGCCTACCTGGTGCCGGCGATCGCCGCGGCGAAGCTCGGCGGGCTGCCGCTGGCCTTCGGCATGGTGGTCTTCGCCGGCTGCGTGGAGGTTCTGCTCGCCACCGCCTTCCGCCGCCTGCGCGTGGTCTTCCCGCCCGAGGTCTCCGGCCTCGTCGTGCTGCTGGTCGGGCTGACCATCGGCGAGATCGCGGTGCGCAACCTGGCCGCGCTCGGGGAGGACGGCGCGCCGGGTGCCGCGTGGCTGGCGCTGCTCGCCTGCTTCGGGGCGGCGGCGGGGCTTGCGGTCTGGGGGCGCGGCCGGCCAGCGAGCTTCGCCGTGCTGACCGGACTCGCGGTCGGCTACCTGGCGGCGCTCGCCATCGGCCTGCCCGGCCCGGCGGAGCGCGCCGCCATCGCCGCCGCCCCGCTGGTGGCGCTGCCCTCGCTCGCGCATCTCGGCCTCGCCTTCGACCCGGCGCTGGCCCTGCCCTTCGTCATCGGCGCGCTGGCGGCGACCACGAAGGCGGCCGCCCTCGGCGCGCTGGCGGCGAAGGCGGCAGGGCCGGCCCATGCGGGGGACCCCGCGGTGATGGCGCGCGCCGTGCGCGCCGACGGCATCGGCACCATCCTCGCCGGGCTCATCGGCACGATCGGGCTCAATCCCGCGCCCTCCGCCGTGGCGCTGACGGCCAGCACCGGCCTCGCCAGCCGCCGCATCGCCTGGGCGGTCGCGGCGATCTCGGCCGCCATCGCGCTGCTGCCGGCGCTGGCCATGGCGATCGTGCTGATGCCGCGGCCGGTGGTGGCCGGGATGATGCTCTTCACCGGCTGCCTCGTGCTGGCGAACGGGCTGCAGATGCTGGCCGAGGTGAAGCTCGACCAGCGGCGGTCGCTGGTGGTCGGGCTCGGCATCTTCGGCGCGCTGGCGGCGCTGGCGGTGCCGGATCTCGGCCGCGGGCTGCCGCCGGCGGTGGCGCCGATCCTTGCCTCGCCCTTCATCCTGGGCTCGGCCGTGGCGCTGGCGGCGAACCTGGTGCTGCGCATCGGCAGCGGCCGGACGCTCCGCTTCGTGGTGCAGGACCCGGCGCGGCCCGAGGCGCTGGCCGCGGCCTGGCCGCGCGAGGCGGGCGAGTTGCCGACCGGCGCGCGGGAGGCGCTGGCGCGGCTTCTGGAGCGCGCGCCGCATGGCGGGCGGCCGGTGGAGGTGCTGCTGCGCATCGGGGAGTTCTCCGGCGAGGCGCGGCTCCGGCTGGCCGGGGCGGCCTCCGGCGGCCTCGCCGCGCTGCGCCGGCGTGCGGCGGCGGGCGGGCGGGCCCTATCGCTCTCCTTCGCGCGGTAGGACGCCGGCGGGCCCCGGCGCTGCCCGGGGAGATCCCCCCGGGCAGGGCCGGTGCATCCGCCGCCGCCCGCGCGACTGCCGTCAGCCGCCCGGGGCGACCTGCACCCCCTGCTGCCCCCGCGTCGCCCAGCCGGTGACGCGGCGTTCCAGGGCCTCGGCGACCCAGTACATGCCGACGCCCATCACCCCGGTCAGGATCAGCCCGGCGAAGACCAGCGGCACGTCGAAGCGGCTCGACGCCACCATCATCAGCCGCCCGATCCCGGCATTGGGCGCGACGCTCTCGGCGATGATCGAGCCGACGAAGGCGACGGTGATGGCGATCTTCAGCGAGGCGAAGAAATAGGGCATCGCCCGCGGCAGCCCGACCTTGCGGATGATGTCGAGCGGCCGGGCGCCGAGCGCGCGGAGCACGTCGCGCAGCTCGGGCTCCACCGTGGCGATGCCGGTGGCGACGTTCACCACGATGGGGAAGAAGCTGATCAGGAAGGCGGTGATGATGGCGGGCAGGCTGCCGGTGCCGAACCAGATCACCAGCACCGGCACCACGGCGACCTTGGGGATGGAGTTGAAGCCGATCAGCAGCGGGTAGAGGCCGCGGTAGATCAACGCCGAGGAGCCGATCGCCACCCCCAGCAGCAGCCCCGCGACCACCGCGAGCCCGAAGCCGATCGCCGTGGTGAAGAGGGTCTGCAGCCCGTCCTGCAGCAGCGGCTGCCACCACCGGGCCATGCTGGCGGCGATTGCCGAGGGCGCCGGCAGCAGGAAGGCGGGCACGGCGAAGAGGCGGCAGCCGAGCTCCCAGGCCAGGAAGAGCCCGGCCATGACCAGCCAGGGCAGCGCCGCCTCGAGCCGCCGGCGGCGCCGTGCCCGCGCGGCGGCGGCAGCGGCCCGCGCGCTGGCCTGGGGCGCGCCGCCGTCAGCCGGCATCGGCCGCATCCTCCGCGCCGAGGTTCTCCCCCTTGCGCGCGGCGCTGATGTGGTCGCGCAGCCGGTGCACGAGGTCGACGAATGCCGGCTCGTAGGTGGTGGCCAGGGTCCGCGGGTGGGGAAAGGGCACGGCGTGCTCGGCAATGATCCGCCCGGGGCGCGCCGACATCACCAGCACGCGGTCGGCGAGGTAGGCGGCCTCGCGCAGGTCGTGCGTCACCAGGATCACGGTCGGCCGCCGCGCCAGCCAGACCGCCTGCAGCACGGCCCAGAGATCCTCCCGCGTGAAGACGTCGAGCGCGCCGAAGGGCTCGTCCAGCATCAGCAGCCGCGGGCGGTGTATCAGCGCGCGGCAGAGGCTGGCGCGCTGCTGCATGCCGCCCGAGAGCTGCCAGGGATGCTTCGCCTCGAAGCCGGCGAGGCCGACGAGGGCCAGCAGCTCGCGCGCCTCCGCCTCGTACTCCCGGCGGCGGGCGCGGAGCTGCCGCCGGTGCGGCTCCGTTACCTCGAGCGGCAGCATCACGTTCTGCAGCACCGTCCGCCAGGGCAGCAGGGTCGGGTTCTGGAAGGCCATGCCGGCGATGGAGAGCGGGCCCGCCACCGGCGCGCCATCCACCGCGACCGCGCCCTCGGTCGCCGGCCAGAGCCCGGTGACGAGGCGCATCAGCGTGGACTTGCCGCAGCCCGAGGGGCCGACCACGGCGACGAACTCGCCCTCGGCCACGTTCAGCGTGGTGCCGGAGAGGGCGAGGGTGCCGTCCGCCCCCTCGCCGTAGCGCATCGCCACGCCGTCGAGGCGGACGAAGCCGGGACCGGGCCGCACCCGGGTCAGACGGCGAGCTCGGCCCGCGGCGGCAGGAAGCGGTCGGTGTAGAAGCGCTCCGCCGCCAGGCCGCCGGCGGTCAGCCCGAAGGCCTCCTCCACCGCCGCGATGCCGCGCGCGAGCCGCGCCGGATCCACCTGCGAGAGGCCGCCGGCGCGCACCGCCGGCGTCAGGATGCAGCGCTCGGCGTTCATCGCGTGCCGCTCGGTCTCGAGCGCGACGTCGGTCAGCGGCTCGACGCGCCGGAGGATCGCCATGGCCTCGGCGGGATCGGCGAGCTGGGCGCGGAAGCCGCGCAGCAGGGCGCCGACGGTGCGGCGCAGCGCGTCCGGGTTCGCCTCGGCCCAGGCGCGCGTCGTCAGCAGCGCGCTGCCGTAGAGGTCGAGCCCGTGGTCGGCGTACATCATCACCCGCTGCTGCGCGTAGCCGAGGCCGAGCCCCTTCAGCGCGATCGCCGAGGTGGTGACGAAGCCGGTCACGCCATCGGCGCGGCGCTGCACCAGCATGGGCTCGCGCAGCTCGGGGCTGACCGAGGTGAAGCTCACCTTGCCGCGGTCGATGCCGGCGGCACGGGCAAAGGCGGGGAAGAGCTGGCGGCCGGCGTCGAAATCCGGCGCGGCGAGGGTGCGGCCCTCGAGATCCTTCGGCGCGCGCACCGGACCATCGGCGCGGACGATGGCGCAGAGCGGGCTGCGGTCGAGCAGCACGGCGACGCAGAGCAGGCCGGCATTCGGGTTCTCGATGGCGAAGCGGATCGCCGGGTTGATGTCGGCGAAGCCGAGATCGGCCGCGCCGCCGGCGAGCTGCGGCGGCACCCGCCCGCTGCCCGAGCCGCGATCCACCTGCACCTCCACCCCCGCCTCGCGGAAGAAGCCCTTCTCGCGCGCCACCAGGGCGAAGGCGTTCGGCGCCTGGAACGCCCAGTCCATGAGCAGCCGCACCCGCGGCGTGCCCTGCGCCAGGGCGAGGCCGGGCCTGGCGACGGCCGCCGCGGCCAGCCCGACGACGGCGCCGCGGCGCGACAGCAGCGAGAGCGGCAGGGGCGCGGCGGGTGCCCGCGCGGGGCGGCGCGTGTCGGTCACGATGCTGGTCTCCCTCGCGCCGGCCTGGCCGACCGTTCGCGCGGCGGTGACGTAGCAAGCGCTGCGCCAGCGCGGAAGCGACAGGGGGGCAAACGCTGCACCAGCGCGGAAGCGCCAGGGGGAGCCGGCCGGTCCGCCGCGTCGCCGTCAGGCGAAGACCACGTCCCGCGCCAGGCTCAGCCCGCCGAGCCAGGCCATGAACACCGCATCCCCGGACGTGCCGTGGGCCAGCTCCGTCCCCGGCGTGCCGAAGTAGGTGACCTGGCGCGTGGCGACGGTGGCCGGGTCGACGCCGATCAGCACCAGGCGGTCCGTGCCGGGCAGGAAGTCGTTGATCCAGTCGCGCCCGTCGCCGGGGCGCATGACGAAGC
>CAYNYQ010000165.1:0-9752 GCA_964401305.1 uncultured Acetobacteraceae bacterium
CTGTGGACGACGGGTCGCTGTGCATTGACGCTGGATTGGGGCGATATTGGTTCGCTGGCAGTCGCGCCCGATTCACAGGTCAACGGTTTGACAGGCGCAGTCATCACCCCCGGCTGGACGAGCGTCCTTGACCGCGCAACCAACGAAATGGTGGCGTGCGATGAAACCACCTGCCCATTGGCAGTCGATGGCGTGAACTATGCGCCGTTTGCTTCATTCGGCGGTTGGTCAGGCGGTGTGAGCGCGGCGGCTGATCCGGCAGTACAGGAGGCGACGTATGCTTTCCTCGCCTATGTCAGCGCACCTGCACAAGCCAACGTTGATGTGACGATAGCCAATGCCCGCCTGACCCTCCGTGCCCGCACGGGCGAGGAGGAGGATGATCGCCGCGGTCCCGCGCGCCGCCCCGGCGCGGCGCTGCCCGCCAGGCGCCCGGTGCTGACGCCGGCCAAGAAGGGCCCGGTCGGCGGCACCGACCGCCGCGGCGGCCGCATCGACGTGCAGGCCGCGATCGAGGGCGAGGACGAGCGCAGCCGCTCCATCGCCTCGCTGCGCCGCGCCCGCGAGCGCGAGCGGCGGCAGCAGGAGCTGGCCCGCCTGCGCTCGGGCACCGAGCGCGTGGTGCGCGACGTGGTCATCCCCGAGGCCATCACCGTGCAGGAGCTGGCCAACCGCATGGCCGCGCGCGGCGGCGAGGTGGTCAAGGCGCTGTTCCGCATGGGCGTCATGGCGACGCTCACGCAGACCATCGACGCCGACACCGCCGAGCTGGTGGTGCAGGAGTTCGGCCACCGCTCGCGCCGGGTGAGCGAGAGCGATGTCGAGCTCGGCCTCGAGGGCGCCGCGGACGAGGATACCGATCTCGCGCCGCGGCCGCCGGTGGTCACCATCATGGGCCATGTCGACCACGGCAAGACCAGCCTGCTCGACAGCCTGCGCAGCACCGACGTCGCCTCCGGCGAGGCCGGCGGCATCACGCAGCACATCGGCGCCTACCAGATCGAGGTGCCGGACGGCTCCAGGGTCACCTTCATCGACACGCCGGGCCACGAGGCCTTCACGGCGATGCGTGCCCGCGGCGCCTCGGTCACCGACATGGTCGTGCTGGTGGTCGCGGCGGATGACGGCGTGATGCCGCAGACGGTCGAGGCGATCCGCCATGCGCGGGCCGCCGGCGTGCCGCTGATCGTCGCGGTGAACAAGATCGACAAGCCGGGCGTCCGCCCCGAGCGCGTGAAGCAGGAGCTGCTGCAGCACGAGATCGTCGTCGAATCCCTCGGCGGCGAGACGCAGGAGATCGAGGTCTCGGCGACGCAGAAGATCAACCTCGACAAGCTGCTCGAGGCGATCTCGCTGCAGGCCGAGCTTTCTGACCTGAAGGCCAACCCGAACCGGGCGGCCGAGGGCACGGTGATCGAGGCCAAGCTCGACCGCGGCCGCGGCCCGGTGGCCACCGTGCTGGTGCAGAAGGGCACGCTGACCCAGGGCGACATCGTCGTCGCCGGCGCCGAGTGGGGCCGGGTGCGCGCCATGCTCGACGACAAGGGCCGCAACCTGAAGGATGCGGGGCCGTCGCTGCCGGTCGAGATCCTCGGCCTGTCGGGCGTGCCGACGGCGGGCGAGAACTTCATCGCCGTCGAGACCGAGGCGCGGGCGCGCGAGATCAGCGAGTTCCGCCAGCGCAAGCTGCGCGAGAAGGCCTCCGCCGCCGCTGCCGGCGGGCGCGGCACGCTGAACGAGATGCTCGCCCGCATCCAGGCCGGCGAGCAGAAGGAAGTCGCCATCGTCGTCAAGGCCGACGTGCAGGGCAGCGCCGAGGCGATCGGCGCGACCGTGCAGAAGCTCGGCAACGACGAGGTGAAGGTCCGCGTGCTGCACAGCGCGGTCGGGCAGATCACCGAGAGCGACATCCAGCTCGCCAAGGCGTCGAACGCCGTGGTGGTGGCGTTCAACGTGCGCGCCACCAGCCAGGCGCGCGACATGGCCGCGCGCGAGGGCGTCGACATCCGCTACTACTCCATCATCTACGAGGTCGCCGACGACATCGAGACGATGGTCAAGGGCCGCCTCGCCCCGGTGCAGCGCGAGAAGTTCCTGGGCTACGCGCAGATCCTCGAGGTCTTCGAGGTCAAGCGCGTGGGCAAGGTCGCGGGCTGCCGCGTCACCGAAGGCACGGTCAAGCGCGGCGCCGGCGTGCGCCTGCTGCGCGACGGCGTGGTGATCCACCAGGGCGAGCTCTCGACCCTCAAGCGCTTCAAGGACGACGTGCGCGAGGTGAACCAGGGTCTCGAATGCGGCATGTCCTTCGCCAACTACGAGGACATCCGCATCGGCGACCAGATCGAGTGCTACGAGACGGAGACGGTCGCGGCCGCCTGAGCGGCGCCGAAGTCCGGAAATACCGGGCGCGGCGCCTTCGGGTGCCGCGCCTTTTTCTTTGCGAAGGGTTCCATCCCCGATGTCCAGACAAGCCCGCCGCGGCGGTGGCGGCGACCACGCCGCCGGCCCTTCCCAGCGCCAGCTCCGCGTCGCGGAGGAGGTGCGCCACGCGCTGGCCGCGCTGTTCGAGCGGCGCGACTTCCGCGACCCCGACCTCGCCGGCGCGCCTGTGACGGTGACCGAGGTGCGCGCCTCGCCCGACCTCAAGCACATGACCGCCTTCGTCAGCGGCCTGGGGCGCGACCTGCCGCCCGAGCAGTTCGCCGCGCTGCGCCGCGCCGCGCCCTACCTGCGCAGCCAGGTGGCGAAGGCCGTGCGGCTGAAATACGCCCCCGACCTGCATTTCCAGCCCGACACCGCGCTCGACTACGCGATGCAGATCGACCGGCTGATGAAGCGGCCGGAGATCGCGCGCGACCTCTCGACCGGGGAACGGGACGACAAGGACGCCACCCCGTGAGCCAGCGCCACCACCGCCACCGCAAGCCGCGCGGCCGCCCGCTCGACGGCTGGCTGATCGTCGACAAGCCCTCCGGCATCGGCTCGACCGACGTGGTCAACAAGGTCAAGCGCGCCTTTGATGCGCAGAAGGCCGGGCATGGCGGCACGCTGGACCCGCTGGCGACCGGCGTGCTGCCGGTGGCCTTCGGCGCGGCGACCAAGACCGTGCCCTACGTGATGGACGGCACCAAGGCCTATCGCTTCACGCTGCGCTTCGGCGAGGCGCGCGACACCGACGATGCCGACGGCCAGGTGACCGAGACCTCGGATGCGCGCCCCACGGACGAGGCGATCCGCGCCGCGCTGCCCGCCTTCACCGGCGACATCATGCAGGTGCCGCCGGCCTATTCCGCCATCAAGGTCGGCGGCGAGCGCGCCTATGACCTCGCGCGCGAGGGCCAGGCCGTGGTGCTGGAGGCGCGCCCCGCCCGCGTCGACCGGTTCGAGCTGGAATCGCGGCCCGATGCCGACACCGCCATCTTCATCGTCGAGAGCGGCAAGGGCGTCTACATGCGCAGCCTGGCGCGCGACCTCGCGCGCGCCGTCGGCACGGTCGGGCACGTGGCGGCGCTGCGGCGGATGCGCGTCGGGCCCTTCCGCGAGGAGACGGCGATTCCCCTGGACAGGCTCCTCGTTTCGGGCGATACGCCGCCCCCTTCCCCGGACCTCCTGCTTCCGGTGACGACCGCGCTGGCCGACATCCCGGCGCTGGCCCTCACCGAGGCGGAGGCCGCACGGCTCGGCTTCGGCCAGGCGATCAGCCTGGTGGAGCTCATGGGCCGTATTCCTGGCGAGGCCGAACCCGATGGGGGGCTGGTGCGCGCCATGGCGGGGGAGCGGTTCGTCGGGCTCTGCGTCCTGGAAGACGGCCTGCTCAGGCCGGAGCGCCTCGTGGCGCAGGATGCGGAGGCGCAATCCCGTCGGGCCGGTGGTCGCAATGCCGAGGGTCGCCGCGGGGCGGCCCGCCGGCCCGAAGAGAGGGATGACCCCGATGTCGATCACCGCTGAGCGCCGCACGGCGCTCATCAACGACTATGCGACCCGGCCGGGCGATACCGGCAGCCCCGAGGTGCAGGTCGCGCTGCTCACCGAGCGGATCTCGAACCTCACCGAGCACCTGAAGACCCACGCGAAGGATTTCCACTCGCGCCGCGGCCTGCTGGTGCTGGTCGGGCAGCGCCGCGGCCTGCTCGACTATGTCCGCAAGAAGGACCAGAAGCGCTACGAGGCGCTGATCGGCCGGCTCGGCCTTCGCCGCTGAGGCGCCGGGCCGGGCGCCAGCCCGGATCCTCCGGCCGACGCGCGGCCAGGGCCCGAGAAATGCATGGCAATCCCGCCCGGGATTGTCCATATAGGCGCGGACCCGAGGCTTGGCGCAGCCGGCCTGGGCCAACGCCGCCGACGCGGCGGGCTGACTTCTGAGAAGGCGTCGCACACGCACCGCAAGGGTCGGGCCTGTCCCGCCCCCTGTTCCGTTCGACCCGGACGGCCACGGCGTTTCCGGCCACATGGGCGGACCCCCCATCGTCAGCTTCCGATGGGTCGGCCGTACCCCATGCCGCCCGAGACGCCGAGCCCCCGGAACGGGCCGCACGGCGCTTCTCCGGCTGGCATCCCACCGCGTCGCATCCTGGTGCTCCGCCGTCCCGGAAGGATGGCGGCCGGCACCACACACGCTGTCCGCGCGCCAGGCGCCCGGGCATGAAGGACGACGCCATTGTTCGACACCTATTTCCGCAAGGACATCTCCTGGGGCGGGCAGCTCCTGACGCTGGAGACGGGCAAGATCGCCCGCCAGGCCGACGGGGCCGTCATGGCCCGGCTCGGCGACACCATCGTGCTCTGCACCGTGGTCGGCGCGCGCTCGGCCAAGCCGGGCCAGGATTTCTTCCCGCTGACCGTGCACTACCAGGAGAAGGCCTTCGCCACGGGCAAGATCCCGGGTGGCTTCTTCAAGCGCGAGGGCCGGCCCTCCGAGCATGAGACCCTGGTCTCGCGCCTGATCGACCGCCCCATCCGCCCGCTCTTCCCGGACGGCTTCCGCAACGAGGTGCAGGTCATCGCCACCGTGCTCTCGCACGACATGGAGAACGAGGCCGACATCGTCGCCCTGGTCGGCTGCTCGGCCGCGCTGACGCTCTCCGGCATTCCCTTCTTCGGCCCGGTCGCCGCGGCGCGCGTCGGCTGGATCGATGGCCAGTACGTGCTGAACCCGACCGCGGCGCAGCGCCAGACCTCCGAGCTCGACCTCGTCCTCGCCGGCACCGCCGAGGGCGTGCTGATGGTCGAGTCCGAGGCGAAGGAGCTCTCCGAGGAGATCATGCTCGGCGCCGTGGAGTTCGGGCACCGCAGCTTCCAGCCCGTGATCCAGGGCATCATCGAGCTGGCCGAGGTCGCGGCGAAGGAGCCCTGGGCGCTGCCGGAGCCCTCCGCGGCCGAGGTCGCGCTGAAGGCCCGCATCGCCGAGCTCGGCCGCGCGCAGATGGCCGAGGCGTACAAGACGGTCGAGAAGCTCGCCCGCCAGGCCAAGGTCGGCGAGGTGAAGAAGGCCGTCGTCGCCGCGCTCGAGGCCGAGGGCGCCGATGCCGGCGCGGCAAAGGGCCTGCTGAAGGAGCTCGAGGCCGACGTCGTCCGCAACAACATCCTCGACACCGGCATGCGCATCGACGGGCGCGACACCCGCACCGTGCGCCCGATCGTGGCCGAGGTCGGCGTGCTGCCCCGCGCGCATGGCTCGGCGCTGTTCACCCGCGGCGAGACCCAGGCCTTCTGCGTGGCCACCCTCGGCACTGGCCAGGACGAGCAGATCATCGACGCGCTGACGGGCGAGTACCGTGAGGACTTCCTGCTGCACTACAACTTCCCGCCCTACTCGGTGAACGAGACGGGCCGGATGGGCAGCCCCGGGCGGCGCGAGGTGGGCCACGGCAAGCTCGCCTGGCGCGCCATCCATCCGCTGCTGCCGGAGAAGGACAAGTTCCCCTACACGATCCGCGTCGTCTCGGAGATCACGGAGTCGAACGGCTCCTCCTCCATGGCGACGGTCTGCGGCACCTCGCTGGCGATGATGGATGCCGGCGTGCCGCTGCGCCGCCCCTGCGCCGGCATCGCCATGGGCCTGATCAAGGAGGATCGCGGCTTCGCGGTGCTCTCCGACATCCTCGGCGACGAGGACCATCTCGGCGACATGGACTTCAAGGTGGCCGGCACCGAGATGGGCGTCACCTCGCTGCAGATGGACATCAAGATCACGTCCATCACCTTCGACATCATGCGCCAGGCGCTGGCGCAGGCGAAGGACGGGCGGCTGCACATCCTGGGCGAGATGGCCAAGGGCCTCTCCGGCAGCCGCACGGATGTGGCGGCCACCGCGCCGCGCATCACCGTGATCAACGTGCCGAAGGAGAAGATCCGCGACGTCATCGGCTCGGGCGGCAAGGTGATCCGCGAGATCACCGAGAACACCGGCACGAAGATCGACATCGAGGATGACGGCACGATCAAGGTCGCGGCCACCAGCACCGACGCGGCGCAGCGCGCCATCGACTGGATCCGCGGCATCGTGGCTGAGCCCGAGGTCGGCGTGATCTACACCGGCAAGGTCGTGAAGACCGCCGATTTCGGCGCCTTCGTGAACTTCCTCGGCTCGCGCGACGGCCTCGTGCATATCAGCGAGCTCGCGAACACGCGCGTCGCCAAGACCAACGACGTGGTGAACGTCGGCGACAGCGTGAAGGTGAAGGTGCTGGGCTTCGACGATCGCGGAAAAGTGAAGCTCTCCATGCGCGTGGTCGACCAGGCCACCGGCGAGGACATCACCGAGCAGGTCGGCGCCCGCCGCCCGCGCGAGGACGGCGAAGGCCGGGGCGAGCGGCCCGAGCGCGGCGAGCGGCCCTTCCGCCGCGAGCGGCGCGACCGCGACGACGCCGCCGCCGAGTAACCGTCCCGCCCGTCCGGGGCGCAGGCGTGATGCCGCCGGGGCCTCCACGCGGGCCCCGGCCTCTCCATATCCTGGCCCTCCGTGCCAGGCCATCGAATCAGGGGAGCGTGCGTTCTTGAAGGCTATCAACGCGATCCGCATGGGAGGGGTGGAGGTCCTGCCGCTGGTCGAGGGCGGCAAGGGCGTCTCGGTCTCCAACGGCGTTTCCGCCGGGTCCTGGGCCGCCTCGGGCGGCGTGGGCACCTTCTCGGCGGTGAACGCGGACAGCTACGATGCCGAGGGCCGGCGGATCCCGCAGGTCTATCGCGGCAGGACCCGCAGCGATCGGCACGAGGAGCTGGTCTCCTACGGCATCGCCGGGGCCATCGCCCAGGCGAAGGAGGCGCATGAGCGCGCCGGCGGCAAGGGCCGCATCCACGCCAACATCCTGTGGGAGATGGGCGGCGCGGAGCGCGTCGCGCGCGGCATGCTCGAGGGCGCCCGCGGGCTGATCCACGGCATCACCTGCGGCGCCGGCATGCCCTATCGCCTGGCCGATATCGCGCGCGATTTCGGCGTGCACTACTACCCCATCGTCTCCTCCGCCCGCGCCTTCAACGCGCTCTGGAAGCGTGCCTACGGCAAGACGCGGGAATGGCTGGGCGGCGTGGTCTACGAGGATCCCTGGCTGGCCGGCGGGCACAACGGTCTCTCGAATTCCGAGGACCCGAAGCGGCCCGAGGCGCCCTATGACCGTGTCCTCAAGCTGCGCCAGCAGATGCGTGAATTCGGCCTCGGCGACGTCCCCATCATCATGGCCGGCGGCGTCTGGTGGCTGGAGGAGTGGGAGGACTGGATCGACAACCCCGAGCTCGGGCCCGTCGCCTTCCAGTTCGGCACCCGCCCGCTGCTGACGAAGGAAAGCCCGATCTCGGACGCCTGGAAGCAGCGGCTGATGACGCTGAAGCCCGGCGACGTCTCGCTGCAGCCCTTCTCGCCGACCGGCTTCTACTCCTCGGCCGTGCGCAACGACTTCCTGCACGAGCTCGAGGAGCGGAACGAGCGCCAGGTGGCCTATGCCGCCGAGGCGATGGGCGACCATGTGGCCGAATACGGCGTCGGCCCGCGCCGGCGGAAGGTCTGGCTGACCGACCACGACCTCGACCGCGTGCGCGGCTGGGAGGCGCAGGGCTTCACCGAGGCCATGCGCACCCCCGACAGCACGCTGATCTTCGTCACCCCGGAGAAGAGCCGGGAGATCGTGCAGGACCAGATCGACTGCATGGGCTGCCTGTCCGCCTGCCGCTTCTCGAACTGGTCGCAGCACGAGGCCGACCACAGCACCGGCAAGAAGGCCGATCCGCGCAGCTTCTGCATCCAGAAGACGCTGCAGGACGTGGCGCATGACGGGGCGCTGGAGCGCAACCTGATGTTCGCCGGGCACAATGCCTATCGCTTCGGGCAGGACCCCTTCTACTCGAACGGCTTCATCCCGACGGTGAAGCAGCTGGTCGAGCGCATCCTGACCGGGCGGTAGCCCCGCCCCGCGGCCCGGTCACGCCGGCGGCATCCCGGGCCTAGGACTGCCTGCCGCCGGGTCAGCCGCGAGGGCTGGGGCGTCCACCCCCGGCCTTTCCGGTCGTTCCGGGACATGGCGCGATAGTTGCTTGGCTCCGCTCCGCCCATTGCGGAGCCCGCCATGCTCCTTCCCATCGCCGCCGAGCCGGCGCCGGTCGCGATCGATCCCGATCGCACCGCCCTGCTCGTCATCGACATGCAGCGCGATTTCCTCGAGCCCGGCGGCTTCGGGGAAGCGCTCGGCAACGAGGTCGCCCGCCTCGCCGCCGCCGTCGCGCCCACTGCCGCCGTGCTCGCCGCCTGGCGCGAGCACCGCCTGCCCGTCTTCCACACCCGCGAGGGGCATCGCCCCGACCTGGCGGACTGCCCGCCGGCCAAGCGGATGCGCGGCGCGCCAGGCCGGCGCATCGGCGATGCTGGGCCGATGGGCCGCATCCTGGTCCGCGGCGAGCCGGGCCACGACATCGTCCCCGCCCTCGCGCCCGTGCCGGGCGAGCCCGTCATCGACAAGCCGGGCAAGGGCGCCTTCTTCGCCACCGACCTCGACCTGCTGCTGCGCAACCGCGGCATCGAGGCGCTGCTGATCGCCGGCGTCACCACCGAGGTCTGCGTCAGCACCACGCTGCGCGAGGCCAATGACCGCGGCTACCGCTGCGTCGTGCTGGGCGACTGCTGCGCCTCCTACTTCCCGCAATTCCACGCCGCCGCGCTCGCCATGGTCAGCGCCCAGGGCGGCGAGGGCGGCGGCATCTTCGGCTGGGTCACGGACTCCGCGCGCCTTCTGCGCGCCCTGCGGGAGGAGGAAGCGCTGCGATGAGCGGGACCATCACGACCATGAGCCGCGGCCGCGGTGTGCCGCTGTGGTCGCCGGGCGACTGGAACGCGCTGTTCGGCTTCGGCACGAACATCCTGGTCAACCTGCTGACCTTGACCGCGCTGCTGCGCTTCGTCCTGAAGATGCCGGACGAGATCGTCTTCGGCCGCATCCTGCCGGCGGCTGGACTGATGATGTTCCTCTCCACCGCCTACTACGCCTGGCTGGCGATGCGCCTGGCGCGGAAGGAGGGCCGCACCGATGTCTGCGCCCTGCCCTCCGGCATCTCGGTGCCGCACATGTTCGTCGTCGTGCTGGTGATCATGCTGCCCATCGCGCAGCGCACCGGCGACCCGATCAAGGGCTGGGAGGCCGGCCTCACCTGGGTCTTCATCCAGAGCTTCATCCTGATGATCGGCGGCTTCATCGCCCCACTCATCCGGCGCATCACGCCGCGCGCGGCGCTGCTCGGCACGCTGGCCGGCGTCTCCATCACCTTCA
>CAYNYQ010000166.1:0-9715 GCA_964401305.1 uncultured Acetobacteraceae bacterium
ACCGGCCGCGCCCCGGCCGTCCCGCCCGTCCGCGCGGCCCAGAGCTCGGGCTGCAATTCCTCCGGCCGGTTGGGGAAGAGCAGCGCGCACAGCAGGATCACCACGGCGAAGGCCGCCAGCACCAGCATGCCCGCGGAGAGGCTGCCGGTCTCCTTGTGCAGGAAGCCGATCAGCGGGCTGGCCGCCGCGGCGCCGAGGAAGCCGATGGTGAAGCGCACCGAATAGAGCTTGGCGCGCAGCGCCGGCGCCACGTAGCGCGCGGTCATGGTCTCGTTCACCGTCACCTGGCCGAAGACCGCGGCAGCGACCACGGCCGCCAGCGGCAGCACCACCCACCCTTCGGCGAAGGCCAGCAGCCCGAGGCACGGGGCGAGCACCAGCGCCAGCGGCATGAACACCACCTTCAGCGTGTGCCGGTCGATCAGGTGGCCCACGGTGAACTGCGTCAGCCCGCCGCAGAGCGTCGCGGCGAAGGCGAGCAGCCCGACCACCGGCAGCAGGTCCGGCGAGGAGGCCAGCCGCTCCTCCATCAGCTTCGGCACCAGCAGGGTGAAGGCGTTGAACACCAGCCCCGAGACCGCGGCGATCGAGAGCAGCACGATCACCGCCCGCCGCACCACCGCGGGCGGGATCATGGGGAAGGGCTTCTGCGGCCCGGCGGCCTTGGCGGTGTCGAAGGCGGGCTCGCGCAGGTAGAGCAGCCCGACGCCGAGGCAGAGCACGCCCGGCAGCACGAAGGCCCATTGCCAGCCCGCCTTGGCGGCGAGGAAGGCGGTCAGCACCGGTGCCGTGGCGACGCCGAGATTGCCGAAGACCCCGTTGATGCCGACGGCGCGGCCGACCCGCGCGCCGGCGGCCTCGACCAGCATCGCCGTGCCGATCGGGTGGTAGATGGCGGCGAAGGCCCCCATCAGCGCCAGCGCCACGCCCAGCAGCAGCGGCGAGGAGGCGAAGCCCGCCACCACCATGAAGGCGCCGGTGCCCAGGAAGAAGGCTGCCATCATGCCCTTCCGCCCGAACCGGTCGGCCAGCCACCCCATGGGCAGCGACCCCAGCCCGTAGAGCACGAACATCCCGGTGCCGAGGGCGAGGATGGGTCCGTAGGCCGTGCCGAATTCGGCCGGCGACTGCTGCACCATGCCGAGCACGGCCGTCGCCAGGATCAGCAGGCTGTAATGGGTGAAGACATGCGCGGCGTTGATGAAGACGATCTGCCGCGTCCCGGGATCACGCATGGTGTGGCTCGCCTGCTGGCTGTCCTGTCCCTGCGCGGCATCCTATCCTGGCCGGGCTTCGACGTAAGGCCAGTTCATGTCTCATGCCGGCCAAACCGGCGGCGCCCGGCCCGCCCGCCTGCCCTCGACCCTGCCCTCGACCCTGCCCTCGGCCCTGCCCCTGGCCCAGGACGCGGTGGACCGCCCGCTCGCCGGCTATGCGCATGACTACCCGCATGGCCACGCGACGGGGCGGCACCGGCATGATCGGGCGCAGCTGCTCTACGCCGTGCAGGGGGTGATGCGCATCGAGACGGATGCGCTGGCCTTCATCGTGCCGCCCGCCCGCGCGCTCTGGGTGCCGGGCGGGGTGGCGCATGCGGTCACCATGCAGGGGCGGGTGGCGATGCGCGCGCTCTTCCTGCGCGCCGATGCCGTGGCCGCGGCGGCGGGGCCGGACGGGGCGATGGTGCTCGAGGTCTCGCCGCTGCTGCGCGAGTTGATCCTCGCCGCCTGCGCCGAGCCGCCGGACTGGGACCCGCGCGGGCGCGGCCCGCATGTCGCCGCCCTGATCCTGGACGAGATCGCCCGCGCGCCGGCGCTGCCGCGGCTCGGCGTGCCGGCGCCCCGGGATCCGCGGCTGCGGCGGCTGGCCGAGGCCCTGCAGGCGGACCCGGCCAGCGAGCTCAGCCTGGAGCGCTGGGCCGGGACCTGCGGCGCCAGCCCGCGCACCCTGACCCGGCTGTTCCGGCGCGAGACGGGGATGAGCTTCGGCCGCTGGCGCCAGGCGGTGCGGCTGGCCGAGGCGGCGGCGCTGCTGTCGCAGGGGGTGCCGCCGGCGCGGGCGGCGGCGGCGGTCGGCTATGCCAGCGCGCCGGCCTTCGGGGCGGCCTTCCGGGCGGCGCTGGGGGTCACGCCCGGCGAGCTCTCGGGCGGCGCCGCGCCGCCGCGGCTTGCGAAGGATTGATCTACAGTATACCAATCGTGATCGAACCCGCCGCGTCCCGGAGACCGCCGCATGGCCGAACGCCACCTGGGCAGGGCCCTCTGCCTTCTCATCGCCGTCTCGGCCCCGTTCTGGCTCGACATCGTCGCCACCGACACGCTGCTGCACGGCCTGGCGCTGGCCGGCGCCTGGGCCCTGGGGTCCACCCTGCTGGTGGCGGCCGCCGGTGCCTGGGTGGCGCTGGGGCGGCAGATCGCCCCCCCACCGGGCGAGCCGCACCGCCGGCCCGCCTGATCCGGGGGGGCGACCGCCCCGGCCATCCCGGGTGTTCCCGCGTCGGGCCGAGGCCCGGTGCGCGCGATCCGCTGCGGCGTCAGGGCGCGGCCGCCTCCAGGATCTCCCGGAACAGCCGGGCCGGCAGGGTGCCGCCGCGCACATCCTGCATCGGCCGCGCATCGTCGTTGCCCAGCCAGACGCCGATCACGAGCGCCCCGCCCCGTGCGGGCGCGAAGCCGATGAACCAGGCGTCGCGGAAATCCTGCGTCGTGCCGGTCTTGCCGCCCACCCCGGCCCGGCCCGGCGGGGCGGCGGCGCGGCCGGTGCCGCGCGTCACCACCGCCTCCAGCATGCGGCGCATCATCTGCGCCTGCTCCGGCGGGATGGCCTGCACCGGCGCGGCATGCGGCGGCGGCGGCACGGCCCGGCCTCCGGCGCTGGCGCCGGCAATCCCCCACGGCTCCACGCGGCGGCCGCCATTGGCGAAGGCGGCATAGGCCGCCGTCAGGTCGAGCAGCGTCACCTCGCCGGTGCCGAGCGCCAGCGTGGCGTCGGCCGGGAAGCGGCCCTGCAGGCCGAGCCGCCCGGCGGCCGCGATGGCGGCGCGCGGCCCGCCCTCGGTGCCCTTCACCAGCACCCGCACCGCGGCGGTGTTCACGCTCTGCGCCAGCGCCTCCTCGAAGGTGAGGTCGCCGCGCGGCTGGTAGCGCGGCCCGTTGCCGGGAGACCAGCCGCCTAGCGTGATCGGCGCGTCGGAGACGATGTCGTCCGGCATGTGCCCGCGCTCCAGCGCGGCGAGGAAGACGAAGGGCTTGAAGGCGGAGCCGGGCTGCCGCTGCGCCTGGGTCGCGCGGTTGAAGGGGCTGGCGCGGTAGTCCCGCCCGCCCACCATGGCGCGCACCGCCCCGCTGGCGGCGTCCAGCACCACCACCGCGCCCTGGGTCGCCGCCGCCCGCGCGCCCGGCCCCTCCAGCAGCGCCGCCAGCCGCTGCTCCGCCACGCGCTGCAGCCGCGGGTCGAGCGTCGCACGCAGGGTCAGGTCGGCATTGCCCGGGAAGCGCTCGGCCAGGTCCTCGAGCGCCCAGTCGGCGAACCAGCCGGCGCCGGTGGCGGGCCGCCGCACCAGCGTGCCGCCGCGCATCGCCCCCAGCGCCTGGTCGAACTGCGCACGGGTGATGGCGTCGGTCTCCAGCATCGCCTCCAGCACCTCGGCGGCGCGGGCGGCGGCCATGTCGGGCGAGGCGCGAGGGTTCAGCCGCGACGGCGCCTTGGGCAGCCCGGCCAGCATCGCCGCCTGCCACAGCGTCACGCGGCTGGCCGGCACGCCGAAATAGAGGCGCGCCGCCGCGTCCACCCCATAGGTCCCCGCGCCGAGATAGACGCGGTTGAGGTAGATCTCGAGCAGCTGGTCCTTGGTGAAGCGCCGCTCCAGCCACAGCGCCAGCAGCGCCTCCTGGCCCTTGCGGCGCAGCGTGCGCTCGGGCGTCAGGAAGAGGTTCTTGGCCAGCTGCTGCGTCAGGGTGGAGCCGCCCTGCACCACCTGGCCGGCCTGCCAGTTCACCCAGGCGGCGCGCGCCAGCCCGATCGGATCGAGCCCGGGGTGGCGGTGGAAGCGCCGGTCCTCCACCGCGACCAGCGCGGCGGGCAAATGCGGCGGCAGGTCGCGCAGCCGCACCGTCTCGCCGAAGAGGTCGCCCTGGGTGGCGAGCATGGAGCCATCCGCGGCGAGCAGCGTGACCGAGGGGCGGCGCGAGGCGGCCGGCGCCAATTCGGGCCGCGGCAGGTCCCAGGCCAGGACCAGCACCAGGGCGGCGAGGCCGATGCCGCCCCAGACCAGCAGCACCAGGGCCCAGCCCAGCACGCGGCCGAGCGCGCTGCGCCGGCGCCTGGGAGGGGCGGCGGGCGGGGGGCGGGGGGCCGAATGGGTGCCCGGCCGTCGCGCCGCGGCCGCCGCCTCAGGGGGGGAGCGGTGGCCGGCGCGCGCGCGGCCGGCCTGGGCCGGCGGCATTGCGGGGCAGGATAGCGGAAGGCGGGGCATGGCGCACGGCATCCGGCGGCGGGCGATGCCGAGCCTCGGGCCCCGGCGCGGCGGCAGGATGGCGAGGGCGTGGCGGCACCCGGGTCCGCGGCCGGTGCGATTGCGCCCCGGGCCTTCCGGCGGCAACGTCGCAGCCGGACGCGAAGGAGACGCCGCCATGAACCTCGGACGGCTCGGCGTATGGTACCCCACGGACCGGCTCGACGGTGCCGGCCTGGCGGCGCTGCTGCGCCTGGTGGAGGAGAGCGGCTACGGCACGCTCTGGTACCCGGAATCGCGGCTGTACGAATCGCTCTCCCTGGCCGGCTACCTGCTGGGGCAGACGAGGACGCTGCGCATCGGCAGCTCGATCGCCAACATCTACGCGCGCGACGCCTACACGGCTCGGCGCGGCATGCTGACGCTGAACCAGCTCTACGGCGGGCGCTTCGTGCTCGGCCTCGGCGTCTCGCACGCCCCGTCGGTGGAGGGCGTGCGCGGCCATGTCTACGAGAAGCCGATCCCGGCCATGCGCCGCTACCTCGACGGCATCCAGAAGGGCGAGGCGGGGTCGGAGGACTGGCCGATCCTGGTCGCCGCGCTCGGGCCGTTGATGCTGAAGCTCTCGGCCACCCATGCCCGCGGCGCCGTGCCCTACAACGTCACGCCGGCGCACACGGCCGAGGCCGCCAGGGCGCTCGGCCCCGGCAAGGTGCTGGCGGTGGAGCAGAAGGTCTGCCTGGAGACCGATGCGGCGCGCGCGCGCAGGCTCGGGCGGCGCGAGCTGCACCGCTACATGGCGCTGCCGAATTACCGCAACAACTGGCTGCGCCTCGGCTTCACCGAGGCCGAGCTGGCCGAGGGCGGCAACGACCGCTTCATCGACGCGATGGTGCTGCACGGCGACGCCGCGACGATCAAGGCGGGGCTCAGGGCGCATTTCGACGCCGGCGCCACGCATGTCTGCCTGCAGCCGGTGACGGAGGACGGCGACGTGGCGCACCGCGACGCGACCATCCGGGCGCTGGCCGATACCTGACGCGAGGCGCTGCCCCCGAGACCCCCGCCCCCGGGACCCTCGCCAGGGGGCGCACCCCCTGCACCTCCATCACCGGGAGCAGACCGCGTGAAGCTCTTCCGCACCCCGGCCTCGCCCTTCGTGCGCAAGGTCATGGTCAGCATCATCGAACTCGGCCTCAAGGACCGGGTCGAGCTGGTCTCGACGCGCTGGCCGCATGCCTGGGCCACCGAGACCGTGGCCTTCGCGCCCGACTTCGCCGCGGCCACGCCGGTCGGGCGCATCCCGGCCCTCGTCACCGACGACGGCCTGCGGCTGACGGACTCGCAGGTGATCTGCGAATACCTCGATGCCGAATACGGCGGGCACCGCCTGCTGCCGAAGGCGGGCCCCGCGCGCTGGCGGGCGATGGAGGCGGTGGCCATCGCCAATGCCTGCCTCGAGGCCCAGATCCTCCGCCGCGCCGAGACGCTGCGCCACCCGCCCGAACGCTCCGACGCCTTCATCGCCAAGATGCAGGCGCGCGGCCTGCGTTGCTTCGCCGCCCTCGACGCCATGACGGACCGCTTCGGCGCCGAGGCCGACCTGATGCAGATCACCGCCGGCGCCGCCTGCGGCTTCGTCGACTGGCGCTACGGCCATGACGACTGGCGCCGCGTGGCACCCCGCCTCGGCGCCTGGTACGAGGGCTTCCGCCGGCGCCCCTCCATGGTCGAGACCGAGCCGGCCGAGACGCCGCAATAGCCCCCCTGTGACAGCGGCCGGGCCCGACACTACCTTGCAGTCGAAACCGGCGGAGGGACCCCAGGTGCTCAGGCTCGGCTACAAGGCGTCCGCGGAGCAGTTCGCGCCCGGCCCGCTGCTCGACGTCTCCGTGCTCGCGGAGGAGGTCGGCTTCGATTCGGTGTTCATCTCCGACCACTTCCAGCCCTGGAAGCATACCGACGGCCACGCGCCGAACAGCCTGGTATGGCTGGGCGCGCTCGGCGCGCGGACCCGGCGCGTGGTGATGGGCACCAGCGTGCTGACGCCGACCTTCCGCTACCACCCCTCCATCGTCGCGCAGGCCTTCGGCACGCTGGGCGCGATGTTCCCGGACCGCGTCATCCTCGGCATCGGCACCGGCGAGGGGCTGAACGAGGTGCCCTCCACCGGCCAGCCCTGGCCCGAGTTCAAGGAGCGCTTCGCCCGCATGCGCGAGGCGGTGACGCTGATGCGCCGGCTCTGGAGCGAGGAGCGCGTCAGCTTCGAGGGCCAGTACTACAGGACCGAGAACGCCACGATCTACGACCGCCCCGGCCGCCCCGTGCCAATCTACGTCGCCGCCGCGGGCGCGCTGGTGGCCAAGTATGCCGGCCGCTCGGGCGACGGCTTCATCTGCACCAGCGGCAAGAAGCCCGAGCTCTACACCGAGACGCTGCTGCCCAACCTGGAGGCGGGGCTGGAGGCCGCGGCGGCACCGAAGCCGACCTATGACCGCATGATCGAGGTGAAGGTCTCCTTCGACACGGACCGCGAGCGCGCGCTCGAGGATACGCGCCACTGGGCGGCGCTGGCGCTCTCGGCCGAGGAGAAGATGTCGGTCGAGGACCCGGCGGAGATGGAGCGGCTGGCCAACGCCCTGCCGCTGGAGCGCGCCGCCTCGCGCTGGATCGTCTCCGACGACCCCGAGGAGCAGGTGGAGCGGATCGGGTACTACGCGAAGCTCGGCTTCAACCACCTGGTCTTCCACGCCCCGGGGCCCGACCAGGCGCGCTTCCTCAAGCTCTTTGGCGAGCGCGTGCTGCCGCTGCTGCGCCACCGCTTCGGCTGAATGCCCGAGGCGCGTCCCGCCCTCGAGATCCGTGCCGTCCCGGGCCTGCCCATGGTGCGGCCCGGTGACGACCTGGCGGCGCTGATCCATGCGGGGCTCGCGCGTGCCGGGCTGCTGCCGCTGCAGCCCTGGGACGTGCTGGTGGTGGCGCAGAAGATCGTCTCGAAGGCGGAGGGGCGGATCGTCGAGGTGCCCTCCGTCACGCCCTCGCCCGAGGCGGAGCGCGTGGCGGCGCTGGTGGCGAAGGATCCGCGCCTGGTCGAGGTGATCCTGCGCGAGTCGGTACGCGTCGTGCGCGCGCGCCCGAACCTGCTGATCGTCGAGCACCGGCGCGGCTGGATCATGGCCAATGCCGGCATCGACCACTCGAATGTCGGGCCCGAGGACGGCGTGGAGCGCGTGCTGCTGCTGCCCGAGGACCCCGATGCCAGCGCCGCGCGGCTGCATGCGGCGCTGGCGCCGTCGGGCGCGCCCTTCGGTGTTGTGATCAACGACAGCTTCGGCCGCGCCTGGCGCCGCGGCACCTGCGGGGTGGCGATCGGCGCCGCGGGCCTGCCCGGGCTGCTGGACCTGCGCGGCCGGCCGGATCTCTTCGGCCGCACGCTGCAGGTCTCCATCTCCGGCTTTGCTGACGAGATCGCCGCCGCGGCCTCTCTCGTGCAGGGCCAGGCGGCGGAGGCACAGCCCGTGGTGCTGCTGCGCGGCCTGCGCTGGGACCTGCCGCCGAGCAACGCGCAGGAGCTGGTGCGCCCGCCGGCGGAGGACCTGTTCCGGTGAGCCGCGTCCTCGCCCTTTCGGGCGGCGTCGGCGGGGCGAAGCTGGCGCTCGGCCTCTCGCGCGTGCTGCCGGCCGAGGAATTGCTGGTCGTCGCCAATACCGGCGACGATTTCGAGCATCTCGGCCTCTCGATCTCGCCCGACATCGACACGCTGACCTATGTGCTGGCGGGGCTGGACGATGCGCAGCGCGGCTGGGGCCGTGCCGAGGAGAGCTGGAACTTCATGGCGGCGCTGGAGGGGCTGGGCGGCGAGACCTGGTTCCGCCTCGGCGACCGCGACCTGGCGCTGCACGTGGAGCGCACGCGGCTGCTCGGCGCAGGCATGACGCTGAGCGGGGTGACCGACCATGTCCGCCGGCGCCTTGCCATCGGTCCCCGCATCCTGCCGATGAGCGACGATGCCGTGCGCACCCGCGTGCTGACGGCGGAGGAAGGCTGGCTCGACTTCCAGCACTGGTTCGTGCGGCTGCAATGCCGCCCGACGGTGCGGGAGCTGGCCTTCGAGGGCGCGGCGGAGGCCCGGCCGCACCCCGATCTGCTGGCCGCGCTGGCCGATCCCGCGCTGCGCGCCGTGGTGATCTGCCCCTCCAACCCCTTCATTTCGGTGGGGCCGATCCTGGCGCTGCCGGGCCTGCGCGCCGCGCTGGCCGCCTGCGCGGCGCCGGTGATTGCCGTCTCGCCCATCATCGGCGGCCAGTCGGTGAAGGGGCCGACGGCGAAGATGTTCGCCGAGCTCGGCTTCGGCACGCCCACCGCGGCGGGCGTCGCGGCGCAGTACGGCGGCCTGCTGGACGGCTACGTGATGGACCGGCGCGACGTCGCCGAGGCGGCGCGGGTCGCCGGCCCGCGCGTGGCGCTGGCGCAGACGCTGATGACGACGCTGGAGGACCGTGTGGCGCTGGCGCGCGCGGTGCTCGATCTCGCGGACGCGCTGCGGGCATGAGCCCCGACATCTGGGCGGTGATTCCGGTGAAGGAGCTGGAGGGCGCGAAGCATCGCCTCTCGCCGCTGCTGGCGCCGCCGGAACGCCAGGCGCTGGCGCGCGTGATGATCGCCGAGGTGCTGGATGCCGTCGCCGCCGCGCGGGGGCTCGCCGGCATCCTGGTGGTGACGCTCGACCCCTGGGCGACGGCCGAGGCGCGGCGCATCGGCGCGCGCGTGGTGACCGACGGCGCGCGGGACGGCCACACCGGCAGCGTCAATGCCGGCATCCGCGCGTTGCTGGCCGAGGGGCGGCGCGGCATGCTGACCATGCCGGGCGACATCCCCGCCGCGACGCCGGCCGAGATCGAGGCCGTGCTGGCCGCGCATCCGCGCGAGGGGCGCGGCTTCACCATCGCGCCGGCGCATGACGAGAAGGGCTCGAACGCCGTGCTGCTCTCGCCGCCCGATGCGGTGCCGCTGCGCTTCGGCGACGACAGCTACTTCCCGCACCTGGACGCCGCGCGGCGCCAGGGGATCGAGCCGCGGATCGTGCCATGCCCGGGGATCGCGATGGATATCGACCACCCCGTGGACCTCCGGCTGTTCCTGGCCCTGCCGCAGTCCCGCGGTACGCGCACCCGCGCCTTCCTGCAGGAGAGCGGGATCGCGGCGCGGCTCTAGAGCGTGATCCACTTACGCTGCAACATACCCTGCATGGCTGACGTAGTT
>CAYNYQ010000167.1:0-9670 GCA_964401305.1 uncultured Acetobacteraceae bacterium
GCGATGTACTTCGCGCTCGGCGGCATCATCCACCGCTTCAAGTACCTCAAGCACGGGCTGTCGATCGTGCTGATGATCGTCGGCGCGAAGATGCTGGCGAACTACCTGGCCGGCGGAAAGGCGGTGCCGGTGGAGTACGCGCTGATGGTCACCTTCTCGATCATCGCCGGCTCGATCGCGCTGTCGCTGTGGAAGACCCGCGGCGCGAAGGGCGCCGTGCTGCCGGCGGAGTGATCCGCCGCGGCCCGGCCGGGCCGCACACCACGCAGGCGGCCCCGCCCGGATCCTCCCGGGCGGGGCCTTCCGACGTACGCGCGCTCAGCTGTCGACGCGGATGCCAAGCCGGCGGATCAGCCCGCCCCAGCGCTCCATGTCCGAGGCGATCTGCGCCTTGAGCGGCGCCGGCCCGTCGGCGACGATCTCGAACCCCGCCGCCTCCAGCGCGCGCCGGGCCTCGGGCGCGGCGAAGGCGCGGCCGGCCTCCTCGCCCAGCCGCGCCACGCGCGCGGCCGGCATGGACGCGGGCCCGAAGAGGCCGATCCAGGTCCAGATCGCCGGCCCCTGCCCCTGCTCGGTGAAGGTCGGGATCTCCGGCGCCGCGGCGAAGCGCTGCTCCGAGCTGATGCCGAGGGCGCGCACGCCGCCGCCCTTCACCTGCCCCAGCACCGCCGCCGTCACTGCCGCCATGGCCTCGATCCGTCCGGCGACGATCTCGGTGACCGATTGCGGCACGCTGCGGAACACCACGTGCGTCATGTCGAGCCCGTTGCGCGCCGCGAGGTCGGCCATCACCAGGTGCCCGATCGTGCCCGCGCCGATCGAGCCGTAGTTCAGCTTGCCCGCATTCGCCTTCGCATGGGCGATGAACTCCGCCATCGTCCGCGCCGGCACGGAGGGGTGCACCGCCAGCACCACCGGCATGCGCACCAGGTAGGCGATGGGCGCGAGGTCGGCGATCGGGTCGTAGGCCAGTGCGGGGTTGAGGATCTTCGCCGTGCTGGCCGGCCCGCCGATGGAGACGCCGATGGTGTGGCCATCGGTCGCCTTCGCCACCTGCTCCGTCGCCAGGGCGCCGCCGGCGCCGGGCCGGTTCTCGACCACGAAGGGCTGGCCGAAGACCTGCTGGAAATGCGGCGCCAGGGTGCGCGCGGCGACGTCGGGCGTGCTGCCGGCGGCGAAGGGCACCATGATCCGCACCGGCCGGTCCGGCCAGGTGGCGCTGCCCTGCGCGCGCGCGGCCAGGGCAGGGGCAAGCAGCGGGGCGGCGGCGATCAGGGCGCGGCGCGCGATACGCATGGCGGCGGGTTCTCCGGCGTGGCGTTTGCCCCGTTGCAGCATGCGGCCGTGGAGCCGTCCAGCCTTCTCCCGCAACCCCACATAGGCTTCCCGCATCGCATGATCCCGTGGCGGCGTGCAGCCGTCGCCATCGAAGCGGATGCGTCCGCGGTCATCGGCCGCATGTCGAAGCGCCGGCGCGCAGATTGACGCCGTGCCGGTGCCGTCTTTAGATTGACCGGACGGCCGGTCAACAGGCTCGCGGGGGCCGGCCTGCGGGGGTGGAGCGCCCGCGCGATCCGGGGCGGAGAACGGGGAGGGACGCCGCGCGGTGATGGACGAGAACCCCCTGGAGGGCGCCGCCGCGCGCCCGCCCGCAGGTGCGGCGGCATGAGCCGCGCGCCCGCCGATCCCCAGGCCCTCGCCGAGGCATGCGCCGCCGCCATGTGGGCCGAGGACCGCGCCTCCGCCGGGCTCGGCATGGCGATCCGCCGCATCGGCCCGGGCGAGGCGGAGCTGGCGATGACCGTGCGGCCGGAGATGGCGAACGGCCACGGCATCTGCCACGGCGGCTTCGTCTTCGCGCTGGCCGACAGCGCCTTCGCCTTCGCCTGCAACAGCTTCAACCGCCGCGCCGTGGCGCAGAGCAACAGCATCACCTACCTGCGCCCCGCCCATGTCGGCGAGGAACTCGTCGCACGCGCCGCCCGAGTCGCCGAGGCCGGGCGCAGCGGCATCTACGACGTGCTCGTGACCGGCGGGGATGGCCGCGTGCTGGCGACCTTCCGCGGCCTCTCGCGCGTCATCGAGGGCCAGCACCTGCCGCCATCCGGGGAGACGACGCCATGACCACGACCGCCGCCCGCCGCCTCGGCCCGGCGCCGGAGGCCGCGCTGCTCGACCCGATCGAGCGCGCCGGCATCGCCGAGCTGCGCGCGCTGCAGCGCGAGCGCCTGGCCGCGACGCTGCGCCATGCCTATGCGAACGTGCCGCACTACCGCCGCGCCTTCGACGCCGCCGGCGTGACGCCGGAGGATTTCCGCGACCTCGCGGACCTCGCGCGCTTTCCCTTCACCGGCAAGGCCGATCTCCGCGCCAACTACCCCTTCGGCATGTTCGCCGTGCCGGAGGCGGAGGTGGCGCGCATCCACGCCTCCTCCGGCACCACGGGCAAGCCGACCGTCGTCGGCTACACCAGGGCGGACATCGACACCTGGGCCGGGCTGGTGGCGCGCTCGATCCGCGCCTCGGGCGGGCGGGCGGGGATGAAGGTGCATGTCGCCTATGGCTATGGCCTCTTCACCGGCGGCCTCGGCGCGCATTACGGCGCCGAGGCGCTGGGCTGCACCGTCATCCCCATGGGCGGCGGCCAGACCGAGCGCCAGGTGCAGCTGATCGAGGATTTCCGCCCCGACATCATCATGGTCACGCCGAGCTACATGCTCGCCCTGCTCGGCGAATTCCGCCGCCAGGGCAAGGATCCGCGGGCGACTTCGCTGCGCATCGGCATCTTCGGCGCCGAGCCCTGGACCGAGGCGATGCGCGCCGAGATCGAGCAGGCCTTCGACATCGACGCCGTCGACATCTACGGCCTGTCGGAAGTGATGGGCCCCGGCGTCGCCAACGAGTGCGTCGAGACGAAGGACGGGCTGCACGTCTGGGAGGACCACTTCTACCCCGAGATCGTCGATCCCCGCACCGGGGAGGTGCTGCCGGACGGCACGCCGGGCGAGCTGGTCTTCACCAGCCTGACCAAGCAGGCCATGCCCGTCATCCGCTACCGCACCCGCGACCTGACGCGGCTGCTGCCCGGCACCGCGCGCCCGGCCTTCCGCCGCATGGAGAAGATCACCGGCCGCAGCGACGACATGATCATCCTGCGCGGCGTGAACGTCTTCCCCTCGCAGATCGAGGAGCAGATCCTGCGCGTCCCCGGCCTCTCGCCGCACTACCAGCTGGTGCTGACGAAGGAGGGACCGCTCGACTGCATGGCCGTGCATGTCGAGGCCGAGTACGGCGTCGACGCGGAGGAGCGCGCGGCGGCGGGGCGGGCCCTGGTCGAGCACGTCAAGGCGATGGTCGGCGTCACCGTCACCGCCGAGGTGCGCGACCCCGGCACGATCGAGCGCAGCACGGGCAAGGCGCAGCGCGTGCTCGACCGGCGGAACCCGGGGGGGAACCGCCCCTGATGGCCCGGCCGCGCGCCGCCGACCACGCGGACAAGCGCGAGGCCATGCTGGACCGCGCGGCGGAGCTCTTCGCAGCGCATGGCTACGACCGCACCAGCATCGCCATGATCGCCGAGACGCTCGGCGTCTCGAAGGGCCTGCTGTACCACTACTACCGGGACAAGCAGGCGCTGCTGTTCGACGTGCTGGCGCGGCACCTGCAGCGGCTGGTGGAGGTGGCGCGCGAGGCGGCGGAGGACGGCGCCTCCCCCCGCGCGCGCCTCGAGAGCGTCGCCGTCGCGCTGCTCGAGGCCTATCGCGACGCCGATGCGGTGCACCAGGTGCAGATCGCCTGCCTCGGCCTGCTGCCGCCGGAGCGGCAGGAGGCGCTGAAGGCGCTGGAGCGCACGCTGGTCGCCGAGGTGGCGGCGATCCTGCGCGACCTCTCGCCCGAGCTCAGCGCGGACGCGCGCCTGCTGAAGCCCGTCACCATGAGCTTCTTCGCCATGCTGAACTGGCACTATCTCTGGCACCGCGAGGGCGCGGGGCTCAGCCGCTGCGACTACGCGCGCCTCGCCGCCGCGCTGGTGGCGGAGGGGCTGCCGGGCGCGGCGGCGACGCTGCGCGAGGGCGCGCCTCAGACTGCGTCGTAGTCCACCGCCAGCGTCGGTGTGCGCGGCCGGCTCTGGCAGGTCAGCACGAAGCCCGCCTCCGTCTCCCAGGGCTGCAGCGAGTAGTTCACGTCCATCGCCACCTCCCCCTCCGTCACCCGGGCGCGGCAGGTGCAGCACATGCCGCCGCGGCAGGACCAGGGCAGGTCGAGCCCGGCGCGCAGCCCCGCCTCCAGCACCGTCTCGCCCTCGCGCATCGGCAGGCTGCGCGTGACACCCTCCGCGACGATCTCCAGCATCGCCACCGGCGGCGCGTCGGGCGCGAGGCTTGCCGCCGCGCGCGGTCGCGGCGCGCCGGGCGCCGGGGTGAAGCGCTCGACATGGATGCGCTCGGGCATGATGCCGAGCGAGACCAGCGCCGCCGTCGCCGCCTCCGCCATGCCCTCCGGCCCGCAGAGAAAGGCGGCGTCCACCGCGCCCGGCGGCACCAGGCCCGGCAGCAGCGCGGCGATGCGCGCGGCATCCAGCCGGCCGTGCAGCGCGGCGAGTTCCTGCCGTTCGCGGCTCAGCACATGCACCACGGTCAGACGGTCGAGATGGCGGTCCTTCAGCGCCTCCAGCGTCTCGCGGAACATGATGTCGGCGGTGCTGCGGTTGCCGTAGAGCAGCACCACGCGGCTCTGCGGCTCCATCGCCAGCAGGCTGCGCGCGATGGAGAGCACGGGCGTGATGCCGCTGCCGCAGGCGATGCCGAGCACGGTGCGCGGCGGGGCGGCGGGGTCCGGCATCAGGCCGAAGCGGCCCTCGGGCGGCATCGCCTCCACCACGTCGCCGACGGCCAGCGCCGTGGTGGCCCAGGTGGAGACGGCGCCGCCCGGGATGCGCTTGATGCCGATGCGCAGCACGCCCTCGTCCAGCCCGGCGCAGATCGAGTAGCTGCGCCGCACCTCCTCGCCCGCCACCATGCGGCGCAGCGTCAGGTACTGGCCCGGGGTGAAGGCGAAGGCCTCGCGCAGCGCCGGCGGCACCGCCAGGGTGAGCGAGACGGCATCGGCCGTCTCCACCCGCACCTCGGCCACGGTCAGCGCGTGGAAGCGCGTGCGCGCGCCGGAGAGGGCGTTCATCCTCGGGTCTCCCGTCAGAGGCACTTGAAGTGGTCGAAGGGCTCGCGGCAGGCGGTGCAGCGCCAGAGCGCCTTGCAGGCGGTGGAGCCGAATTCGGAAAGCTTCTCGGTGGCCGTGCTGGCGCAGCGCGGGCAGGCGACTGCTTCCTCGGCGCCGAACAGGGCGCGGCGGCCCGCATTGGGTGCCGGCGGCGCGATGCCGTAGGCGCGGAGCGCCTCGCGCCCCGCCGCGGTCATCCAGTCCGTCGTCCAGGCCGGCGCCAGCACCAGGCGCACGCGCGGATCGGGCAGCCCGGCCTCGCGCAGCGCCGCCTCCACGGCCAGGCCGATCATGCGCATGGCGGGGCAGCCGGAATAGGTCGGCGTGATGTCCACCTCCACCCCGCCATCCTCGCGCACCCGCGCATCGCGCAGCACGCCGAGATCGGCGATGGAGAGCACCGGGATCTCCGGGTCGACGACGCGGCCCGCTTCCTCCAGCGCGCGGCGGCGCAGCCGTTCCGCGGCCAGCGTCGCGCTCACCACACGGCGCCCGGGTAGGACCGCGGCAGGTGCTGCATCACCGCGAGCAGGTGGCCGAGATGCTCGCCATGCACGCCGCGCCGCCCGCCGGACTGCATCCAGGCGCCGGCCGGCGGCAAGGGCAGCGTCGCCTGGTCCAGCACCTGCGCCACCGTGGCCTGCCAGACGGGGCGGATCGCCGCGGCGTCGGGGGCGAGGCCGGCGCCGATCAGCGCGCGGTCGGCGGCATCGGTCTCGAACATCTCCCCGGTGAAGGGCCAGAGCATCTCCAGCGCGTCCAGCATGCGGTCGTGCGATTCGTCGGTGCCGTCGCCGAGGCGAATCACCCATTCGCCGGCATGGCGCAGGTGGTAGGCGGCTTCCTTCTCCGCCTTGGCGGCGATGGCCGCGAGCGTCGGCTCGGCGCAGGCGGCATGGGCGCGCCAATAGGGATGCAGGAAGGCGCCGACGAGGAACTGCCGCAGCATGGTGAAGGCGAAGTCGCCGTTCGGCTGCTCGACGATCAGCCAGTTCCGCCAGTCCGGCGCGTCGCGCAGATAGGCGAGGTCGTCCTCGGTCCGGTCCTTGCCCTCCAGCGCGGCGCCATGGGCGTAGAGGCTGCGCGCCTGGCCGATGAGGTCGAGCGCGGCATTGGCCAGCGCCAGCTCCTCCTCCAGCATCGGCGCCTTGCCGGTCCATTCCGAGAGCCGGTGCCCGAGCACCAGCGTGGTGTCGGCGAGCCGCAGCGTGTGCAGCAGCAGCGGCGGCGCGTCCTGCGCGACGAGGATGCTGGTCATCTCACATGTGTCCGACTTCGTCGGGCACCTCGTAGAAGGTCGGGTGCCGGTAGGCCTTGCTGGCCGTGGGCTCGAACAGCGAGTCCTTGTCCGCCGGATCGCTCGCCGTGATGGCCGCGGAGGGCACGACCCAGATCGACAGCCCCTCGCCGCGTCGGGTGTAGGTGTCGCGCGCGGCGAGCAGCGCCATCGCCGCGTCGGGCGCATGCACGCTGCCGACATGGCGGTGGGAGAGGCCGGCGCGGGCGCGGATGAAGACCTCGAAGAGCGGCATCGGCGTCTCGGTCATCGGCGTCACTCCGCGGCCATCGGCGCGGCGGCGCGGGCGCGGCGCTTGGCGGCGTGGGCCAGCGCCGCCTCGCGCACCCAGGCGCCGGACTGGTGCGCCTCGCGCCGCGTGCGCAGGCGCTGGCGGTTGCAGGGGCCGTTGCCGGCCAGCACCGCCCGGAACTCCGCCCAGTCGATCTCGCCGAAGCGCCAATGCCCGGCGGCCTCGTCGAAGCGCAGCGCCGGATCGGGGAAGGTCAGGCCGAGGAAATGCCCCTGCGGCACGGTGGCATCGACGAATTTCTGCCGCAGTTCGTCGTTGGTGAAGCGCTTGATCTTCCAGCGCATGGAGGTGTCGGTATGCGCGCTCTCGGCATCCGGCGGGCCGAACATCATCAGCGAGGGCCACCACCAGCGGTCCAGCGCGTCCTGCGCCATCGCCTTCTGCGCAGGCGTGCCGCGGCTGAGGGTGAGCATGATCTCGTAGCCCTGGCGCTGGTGGAAGCTCTCCTCCTTGCAGATGCGGATCATGGCGCGCGCATAGGGGCCGTAGCTGGTCCGGCAGAGCGGGATCTGGTTCATGATCGCCGCGCCGTCGACCAGCCAGCCGATGGCGCCGATATCGGCCCAGCTCAGCGTCGGGTAGTTGAAGATGGAGCTGTACTTGGCGCGGCCGGAGAGCAGCTGCGCGTAGAGCTCCTCCCGCGTCACGCCGAGCGTCTCGGCGGCGGCGTAGAGGTAGAGCCCGTGCCCGCCCTCGTCCTGCACCTTGGCCAGCAGCGCGGCCTTGCGGCGCAGGCTGGGCGCGCGGGTGATCCAGTTGCCCTCGGGCTGCATGCCGATGATTTCGGAATGCGCGTGCTGGCTGATCTGGCGGGTCAGGGTGCGCCGGTAGGCCTCCGGCATCCAGTCGTTCGGCTCGATCTTGTCCTCGGCGGCGACGCGCGCCTCGAAGCGGGCCAGCGCTTCGGGGTCTTCCGGCGCGGCGGCCGGGCCCGTGTCCTTCTGGTTCAGCGCCTGGGTGTACATCGCCTGGCCTCCTCCCTGGGGGGCGCGGGGAACATGTCACACAAAATCCGGGCTATCAAGAAATTTGGTGACATATTGCCGTGGCTCACGCGGCCTCGTGCACCACCCGCCCCTCGAACCAGGTCGCCAGCACGCGGGTTCCGCCGATCGCCGTCGGCGGCCCGGCGAAGAGGTCGCGGTCCAGCACGGCGAGATCGGCCGACTTCCCCGCTGCGATCGAGCCGGCCTCCGCCCGGAGGCCGAGCGCGCGGGCGACGCCGATCGTGTAGACCTCGAGCGCCGCCTGCAGATCGAGCGCCTGCTCGGGCCAGAGCGCGCCGGGGTGGCGCCCGCGCGGGTCCTGCCGCGTCACCATCCCTTCGATGCCGAACCAGGGGTTTGGCAGGCCGACCACCGGCCAGTCGGACCCGCCGGCCATCAGCACCCCGGCCTCGCGCATGGCGCGGAAGGGCCAGTAGCGCCCGGCGCGCTCGGCCGGCAGCACGGCCTCTATCGCAGCGATGATCGGGCTCGGGAACCAGATCGCCGGGCAGAGGTCGGCCACGACGTCGAGCCTGGCGAAGCGCGCGATGTCGTCGGGATGCACGTAGCCCGCATGCGCGATCTGGTGCCGCGGGCCGGGGCCGTTCACCTCGCGCACGATCTCGATGGCGTCGAGCGTGTCGCGCACCGCGGCATCGCCGGCGCAGTGCAGCTTCACCCCCATGCCGCGCCGCTCCGCGCGCAGGAACCAGCGCACCAGCTCGGGCATCGCGACGTAGGAGCGGCAGAGCACGGCACGGCCGGCCTCGTCCGGCAGGTAGGGGTCGAGCATGGCGGCGGTACGCGTCATCGGCACGCCGTCCATGAAGAGCTTCACGAAATCGGGCCGGAGGTGCCGCGTGCGGAATTCCTCGCGCCGATCAAGCAACGGCTCGCCGAAGAGCTCCGTGCCGCTCAGCGTGTCGTAGGCGGGCAGCGAGGCGACGCACCAGGCGTTGAGCGCGCCGGCGCGGTCCAGCGCACGCAGCGCCTCCAGCATCGGCAGGGTGGTGTTGGCGTCCTGGTAGTGCGTCACGCCGTAGCCGTTCAGGATCTCGACGGCGCGGCGGGTCGCGGCGATGTCGCGCGACGCGGGGTCCGCGACGGCGGCGGCGGCGGCGCGCTCGACCAGGGCCGAGGCCTTCTCCACCAGCAGCCCCACCGGCTCGCCGCTGCCGGGGACGCGGATGATCTCGCCATCCACCGGGTCCGGCGTCGCGGCGGTGATGCCGGCCAGCTGCAGGGCGCGGGCATTGGCCCAGCGGTTGTGCAGGCTGTCGTCGCGCAGCATGACCGGCCGGCCCATCCCGGCCTCGTCCAGCGCCGCCTTCGCATCCTGCCGGCGCAGCCGCTCGCCGAGCTCGCTGCTCCAGACGCCGCCGCAGATCCAGCCATCGGGCGGCGTCGCCGCGGCCCGGGCGCGCACCAGCGCCAGGATCTCGTCGAAGGAATGCGCGGGCGTGACCGTCAGCTCGAAGAGGTCGAGCTGCCCGCCGCGGACATGGTGGTTGTGCCCGTCGCCGAGCCCGGGCAGGACCATCGCGCCGCGCAGGTCCACCAGGCGCGTCGCCGGCCCGCGCCGCGCCATGACCTCGGCCGTGGTGCCGACCGCCAGGATGCGCCCGCCCCGGATCGCCACCGCCTCCGCCCGGGGCCGCGCCGGGTCCATGGTGTGGATGCGGCCCCCGTGCAGGATGGTCTCCGCCGTCGCCTCGCCTGCCGTCATGCGCGCCTCCCGCCCCCGGAACATGTCACGCGATCTTCGGGCGGGCCAGGATATTCGTAACGGATCAGTCCCCGCGGAAGCGCGCCTCCAGGCTGCCCGGCGCGGCGGGCGGCAGCGGGCCAGCCTCGCCGCTCGCCTCGGTGCTCAGCCAG
>CAYNYQ010000168.1:0-9650 GCA_964401305.1 uncultured Acetobacteraceae bacterium
ACCGCGTTGTGGCCGTACCACCACTGGATCATCGCATCCTGCACGCCGGACCAGACGACGTAGGACTTGCCCGAGGCGTCGGCCACCGGCAGCGCGGCGTTGTTGCCGATGTGCAGCATGGCGATGGTGATAATGAAGGCGAGGTAGAACCAGTTCGCCACGTAGATGTGGGGCTCCTCGCGCTTCATCAGCGTGCCGGCGAAGGCGACCAGGTAGGCCACCCACACCACCGTCAGCCAGAGGTCCACGAACCACTCGGGCTCGGCGTATTCCTTGCCCTGGGTGTAGCCCAGCACGTAGCCGAGTGCGGCGGTGACGATGACGAACTGGTAGCCCCAGAACAGGAACCAGCCCATGTCGCTGCCGCCGAAGAGCCGCGCCCGGCAGGTGCGCTGCACGACGTAGAGCGAGGTGCAGAGCAGCGCGTTGCCGCCGAAGGCGAAGATCACCGCGCTGGTGTGCACGGGCCGCAGGCGCCCGAAGGTGGTCCATTCGAGATCGAGGTTGAGCAGCGGCCAGGCGAGCTGGGAGGCGATGAGCACCCCCATCAGGAACCCGACCACGCCCCAGAAGACGGTGGCGATGGCGAAGGCCTTGATCGGCCCCTCCACGTACCCCTCTGCGCGCGATGCCGCCGTGGCGGCGGGCGCGAGAGCGGCAACGGTGCCCTCTGCGGTGCCCATTGGGGCCATGGATGGAAATCTCCCTTAGGCAGGCGCCGCCGCGGGCCGGCACGGATGGTCCCCAGGTGCGCCCTTCGCTCTTGCAGCATGGGCGCTCCTGCGTCCTTGATCCGGATCAAGTGACGGCGACGCGGCGCGCGCGTGCGCGATGTCCAGCGCGCTTGATCGGGCGCAAGGACGACGCGCCGCACCGCCGCTATGCACAGGCTGGCGCGGGATGCGTCCGCGCCGAGGGAGGCGCCCGGAGATGAGCGAGACGATGCAACCGGACGGCGCGCCGGCCGTCGCGGCGCCGCGCGGGCCGCGGGTGCGCCGGGTGGCGACCGACCGGCCCTGGGTGTGGCTGACCGCCGGCTGGCAGGACCTGCAGGCGACGCGTTCCATCGCGCTCGCCTATGGCGGGGCGCTGACGCTCGCCGGCTGGGTGCTGGTGCTGCTGTTCTTCGAGGCCGGCACGCCCTGGGCGATCCTGCCGGCGACGGCGGGCTTCTTCCTGATCGCTCCGCTGCTGGCGGCCGGGCTCTACGAGGCGAGCCGGCTGCGCCAGCGCGGCCAGACGCCGACCCTGGCCGATGCGGTCGGCGGCTTCCGGCGGAACGGGGCGCAGATCGCCTTCATGGGCGTGGTGCTGCTGCTGATCCACCTGGTCTGGGTGCGGATCGCCGGGCTGCTCTTCGCGGTCTTCTTCGGCCTGAGCTTCTCGCCGAGCCTCGCCGACCTGCCCTTCGCCCTGCTGCGGCACGAGGACTTCCTGCCCTTCCTGGTCATCGGCACGGGCTTCGGCTTCATCCTCGCCGCGGCCACCTTCGCCGTCGCCGCCGTCTCGATCCCGATGATCGTCGACCGGCCGGAGCTGACGGCGCTGGAGGCGATCACGGTCAGCATCCAGGCCGTGCTCGAGAACTGGCGGCCGATGGCGCTCTGGGCCGGGCTGATCGTGCTGTTCACCGGCCTGGCGCTGGTGCCGTTCTTCCTGGGCCTGGTGCTGGTGATGCCGCTGATCGGGCACGCCACCTGGCATGCCTACAAGGACATCGTGATCCGCTGAGGCGCCGCGCCGGGCTCAGCCGAACAGCAGGTCGGCGGCGAAGACGGGCGGCGCGGCCTCCGGTAGCGGCGGCGGCGCGGTGTCCGCCGGCGCGCCGCGCCCGATCGTCCAGGGCAGCAGGATCGGCGCGGGATCCGGCGGCGCCGCCATCAGCGCGATGTCGGCCGCGACCTGCGCCCGCGATTCGCCGCTGCCGAGCCGGCCGAGATGCAGCGCGAGTTCCTCGACCGTCGGGGCGCGGCCGGCGGCGTCGCGGTGCAGCGACTCGATGAAGGCGGCGTCGTCCTCCGGCATGGCCGCGCCGCGCGCCTGCAACTGCCGCGCCGCCTCGGCGACGAGGCCCGCGCCCTGCTCCAGCGCGGCGAGGCTGCGCGCCACGGCGGCAGGATCGCTGCCCTCCCCGGCCAGGGTTCGGTGCAATGCCGCGGCGCGCCCGGCCGGCCCGTCCGGCGCCAGCTCCAGCCGCGCATCGGCGAAGTCGATCCGGCCGACGCCCGCCGGCAACGGCTCCTCGGGCTGGCTGTGCAGCGCCAGGGTACGGTTGCCGCTGCCATCGGCCGAGACGCCCGCGAGATCGGCCGCCTGGCGCAGCACCAGGGCGCGGTCGGCGCTGGCCACGCCGATGGCGCCGCGCAGCTCGCCGGCGGCGATCGGCTGCGGCACCCAGATCGGCGGCGCATCGGGGTCGAGCACGGCGAAGTCGATCTGCACGGCCTGGCTCTGCCGGCCATCCGAGACCTCGATCAGCAGCGGCCGCCGCGGGATGTCGTCGAGGCCGAGGCTGATGCCGTCGCGCAGCTTCAGCGTGGTGCCGTCCACCACCTCGAAGCGCCAGGCCTCGTCCTCGGGGAAGGAGAAGTGGAAGGGGCCGGTGGAATCGGGATCGAAGACGTCGAGGCTGCCGATCACCGCGCCGATCTCGCCGGCCGTCACGCTGCCGCCGCTGCTGAAGCCGAGGATCGCCGGCGGCGTGTCGTCCACGTCGAGCAGCCCGATGCGGATCGTCGGCCCATCCTCGTCGATGCGGCCGGTGCCCATGCGCAGGCGGAAGGAGAAGGCCAGCTCCGGCACCTCCCCGGCGGCGAGGAAGGCCTCGTAGTCCGCCACCGCCCCAGGCTGCAGCGCGACCGTGCCCTGCGCCTTGTTCCAGGTGAGCGAGATGAAGTGCGCCCCGGGCCCGATCGCCTCGACCGAGGCGATGTTGCCGCGGTCGGTGCCGAGACGCAGCAGGGCGAACCAGTCGCCCGGCCGGCTGCCCTCCGCCATCACCGCCGGCCACTCGCCCGAGACCAGTACCGCCACGCGAAACTCCGCCCCGCCTTTCGATCCGCGGGCGGAGAATGCGGGACAGCCCTTGCGAAGAGATGAACCGGGCGGTGCGCGTCAGGCAGCGATCAGCCGCGCCGCCATGCCCAGCAGCAGCACGCCGTTCAGGGCGAAGAGGCCGGCGCCGACGGCCCCCATGGCCCGGCCGTGCCGCCGGCCGAAGAAGCGGCCGAGCGTCGCCACGCCGACCAGCGCGGGGACGGTGCCGAGGGCAAAGGCCGCCATGGCGATGCCGCCCGCCAGCGCGCTGCCGGCGGCCGCGGCCACGGCGATCGCGCCATAGAGCATGCCGCAGGGCAGCGCCGAGAGCAGCAGGCCCAGCAGCACGCCGCGCGCACCGGCCGGCGCCGCCAGCAGCGCGCCGAGCGGGCTGGCCAGGGTGACGGGCAGCCCGCCCGCGCCGGGCAGGGCCAGCCGCCCCGCCACGGCGCCGAGCCTGGCCGGCAGGAAGGGCGCCCCCTGCCGCAGCGCCTGGCCCAGCATCAGCACCGCGCCCCCGGCCAGCAGCGCGGCCAGCACCAGCTCGAGCCCGCCGAGCCGCGCCACCGCCCCCGCGGTGCCCCCGGCCAGCGCGCCGAGCGCCGCGTAGCCGAGCATGCGCCCGAGGTGATAGGGCAGCAGCGCCGCGCCCGAGAGCCGCCGCAGCACGCCGCCGCCCGCGCCTGCACCCGCCGAGGCCTGGGCCAGCACGAAGGGCGCGCACATGGCGCTGCAATGCGTCGCACCACCGGCCAGGCCGGCGAGGAACAGCGTCGTCGCCAGCGCCGGCAGGCCGAGCGGCCCGAGCGCGGTGAGGTCCGCAAGGCAATCCGCGAGCATGCCCTGAGCTAGGCCCCGCCGCGGCCGCCGTCCTTGCGCCAGGTCAAGCCGGGCCTGCTGGGCAGGGCGCCCCGGCGGGACTACATGGCGGGCATGACCCCGCTCGCGCTCACCATGGGCGAGCCGGCCGGCATCGGCGCCGAGATCGCGCGCGGCGCCTGGCAGGCGCTGCGCACCACCGGACCGGCCTTCGTGCTGATCGACGACGCGGCACGCCTGGCCGGTGGCCCGGTGCGCGTGGTGGAGGGCCCCGAGGAGGCCGCCGCCGTCTTCGCCGAGGCGCTGCCGGTGCTGCACCGCCCCCTCCCCCGCCCCGCGACGCCGGGCCGCCCCGACCCCGCCAATGCCCGGGCCGTGATCGCCTCCATTGAGGAGGCGGTCGCGCTGGCCCGCGCGGGGCGCGTCGGCGGCGTGGTGACCAACCCGATCCAGAAGAGCGTGCTGACCGCCGCCGGCTTCCCGCATCCGGGGCATACGGAGTTCCTCGGCGTGCTCGCCGGCACCGGCGTGAAGCCGGTGATGATGCTGGCCTCGGACCATCCGCCGGCCGGGCTGCGCGTGGTGCCGGTGACGGTGCACGAGCCGCTGCGCACCGCCATCGCGCGCCTGACCACGGACATGATCGTCGAGACCGCGCGCATCACCCACGCCGCGCTGGTCGCCGATTTCGGCATCGCCGCGCCGCGCCTGGCGGTGGCCGGCCTCAACCCGCATGCCGGCGAGGACGCGACCCTCGGCACCGAGGACCGCGACATCGTGGCGCCCGCCGTCGCCGCGCTGCGCGCGATGGGCATCGCCGCGCGCGGCCCGGTGCCGCCCGACACCATGTTCACCGCGCAGGCCCGGCCGACCTACGACGCGGCGATCTGCCTCTACCACGACCAGGCGCTGATCCCGATCAAGACGCTGGACATGGCGGGCGGCGTGAACGTGACGCTCGGCCTTTCCATCGTGCGCACCAGCCCCGACCACGGCACGGCGCTCGATATCGCCGGCCAGGGCGTGGCGGACCCGGCGAGCCTGATCGCCGCGATCCGCATGGCCGCGGCACTCGCCAGGAACCGGATGCGATGAGCAGGATGCGGCTTTCCGTCAACGTCGACCACGTCGCCACGCTGCGCAATGCGCGCGGCGGCGAATTCCCCTGCCCGGTGCAGGCGGCGCGCACCGTGATGGCGGCGGGCGCCGACGGCGTGACCGTGCATCTGCGCGAGGATCGCCGCCACATCCGCGACCGCGACGTGGAGCGCATCGCGGCCGAGGTCGAGACGCGGCTGAACTTCGAGATGGCGGCGACGGCGGAGATGGTGGCGATCGCGCTCCGCCTGCGCCCGCCGGCCTGCTGCATCGTGCCGGAGAAGCGGGCCGAGCTGACGACCGAGGGCGGGCTCGACGTGCTGCGGGCCGGGCCGGACCTGGCCGGGAGCGTCCAGCGCCTCGCCGGCGCGGGGATCGAGGTCTCGATCTTCGTCGAGGCCGATGCGGCGCAGATCGAGGCCTGCGCACGGCTCGGCGCGCAGGCGGTCGAGCTGCACACCGGCGCCTATGCCGATGCCGCGCCGGCGGAGCGGCCGGCGCATCTCGCGCGGCTCGCCGCGGGCGCGGCGGCGGCGCGGGCGGCCGGGCTGCTCTGCCATGCCGGCCACGGCCTCGCCTACGACACGCTGCCGCCCATCGCCGCGATGCCGGAGATCGAGGAGGTCAGCATCGGCCACTTCCTGATCGGCCAATCCGTCTTCGAGGGCCTGCCGGCGGTGGTGCGGCGCTTCCAGGCGATCATCGCCGAGGCGCGCCGCGGCTGACTTGGCCGGCCCCGGCGCCGGGTGCATGCTGCGGCATCCGGGACCGGAGCATCGCGATGCGGCGCAGGGCTTTTCTCGCCACCTCTCTCCTTGGCGCAGCGCCGGCGCGGGCGCAGGGCTTCCCGCAGCGGCCGGTGACGCTGGTCGTCGCCTTCTCCGCGGGATCGACCAACGACATCCTGGCCCGCATGCTGGCCGCCGAGGTCGGGCCGATCCTCGGCCAGCCCATGCCGGTGGAGAACCGCGCCGGCGCGGGCGGCACGGTCGGCGCCGGCTCCGTCGCGCGCGGCCGGGCGGATGGGCATGCGCTGGTGGTGGTCTCGACCAGCACCATCCCGATCAACCGCGCGCTCTACCGCAACCTGCCCTACGACCCGCACCGCGACCTGGTGATGGTGAGCATCGGCGCCTCCACGCCCAACGCGCTGATCGTGCCGGGCAACAGCCCCTATCGGACGCTGGACGCCTTCCTGGCGCGCGGGCGCGACGCGGCGCAGCCGCCGCTGCGCCACTTCTCGCCGGGCAACGGCACCTCGCAGCATCTCTCCTGCGTGCAGGTGATCGGCGCCGGCGGCATCCGCAGCGAACACATCCCCTATCGCGGGCCGAACGAAGGCATCACCGCGCTGATTGCCGGGCAGACCGACTGGGGCTTCTCCGCCGTGCCCTCCATCGTCGGCATGGCGCGGGAGGGGCGGATCCGCGTGCTCGGCGTGACGGGCACGCAGTCGCCGCCGACCCTGCCCGATGCGCCGACCTTCGCGGCCCAGGGCCTCGCCGGCTTCGAGGAGACGAACATCTGGTACGGCGTCGCGGCGCAGCGTGAGACGCCGCCCGAGGCGCTGGCCGTGCTGCGCCGCGCCTTCGCCGAGGCGCTGGCCAGGCCCGATCTCGCCCAGCGCCTGGCCAATGCCGGCTTCTACCCGGTGCCGCCGATGGACGGCGCGGCGATGGAGGGCTTCGTCGCCCGCCAGGTGGCGTTCTGGGAGAAGCTGGTGAAGGAGTCCGGCGCGACGATCGACTGACGGGCAGGAGGAGGAGTCGCCATGCAGCTACGCCCGCTCGAATTCGGCTGGTTCATCCCGACCTCGGGCGACACCATCCGCTACGGCGATCCCGCCGCCGTCATCCCCTCCTCGATGGAGATGTTCGAGCGCGTGGCGAAGGCGGCCGAGGCGGCGGGCTTCGAGTACCTGCTGGTCCCCGTCGCCTCCACCTGCTGGGATGCCTACATCGCCTCGGCCTTCGTCGCGGCCCGCACGACGAAGGTGCGCATGCTGGTCGCGGCGCGGCCCGGCTACATCAGCCCGGTGCAGATGGCGAAGATGATCGCCGCCTTCGACCAGCTCTCCGGCGGCCGCGTCTCGGTGAACCTGATCGCCGGCCAGTCCGACACCGAGGCGCGGGCCGAGGGCATCCGCCTCTCGAAGGAGGAGCGCTACGCCCTGATGGACGAGGACGTCCAGGTGATGAAGCTGCTCTGGACCACGCGCGGCGGCGTGGACTTCGAGGGGCGCTTCCATTCGCTGCAGGGCGCCCGCATCGCACCCAGGCCGGTGCAGCAGCCGCATCCGCGCTTCTACCTCGGCGGCGGCTCGCGCGATGCCTGGGAGGTGAGCGCGAAGCATGCCGACGTGCATCTTTTCTGGGGCGACACGCCGGAGACCATCGCCGCCAACATGCACGTGATCCGCGAGATGGCGGCGCAGCATGGCCGCGCCGACCGGATCGGCTTCGGCATGCGCCTGCAGATCTGCTGCCGCGAGACCGAGGCGGAGGCCTGGGACGCGGCCCATGCGCTGGTCGAGGGCGTGACCGAGAAGCAGACCGACTTCATCCGCACCTACTATGCCAGCAGCGCCGCCAACCGCCGCGTGCAGCAGTTGGCGAAGGAACACGGCGAGCTGATCGCGCCGCATCTCTGGACCGGCATCACCCGGGTGCGGCCCGGCGCCGGCATCGTGGTGGTCGGCGACCCGCGGCAATGCGCGGAGACGCTGCAGCAGTTCATCGACCTCGGCTGCCACAGCTTCTGCCTCTCGGGCTACCTGCACGATGCCGAGGCGGAGCGCTTCGCACGCTGGGTGCGGCCGCTGCTGGTGCAGCGGAACCCGGGGCGGATGGCGGCCTAGAGCGTGATCGCCGAACGGCTTAACGCCCGCAGGCGTGAATCACGCGACGAAACAACGAGCTAGACCACGATCCGCGATTCAGTCCTCGCGGATCGTGGTCTAGTGGTCCGATCCCGACGCTTGCTACCCAAGCGTCGGGTGAATCGGCCCACCAAATCAATGGCTAGTGGTGTGCACCGGACGGTATCATCCGTCTGGCGCACACCACTAGCCAGGCTGCGCGCGCAGCGCCTCGAGGATCGGCAGCAGGTACTCCGCGAAGAGCGGCGGGTTCTCGGCGAAGGGGAAGTGGCCGATGCCTTCCATCATCTGGAAGCGCGCGCCCGGGATCCTGGCCGCCGTCGCCGCGGAATGCTCGGCCGTGCAGGAATAGTCGTACTCGCCGGTGAGCATCCAGAGCGGGCAGCGCGCGGTGTCGATGCGGTGCACGCGATCGCGCGCATCCCACTCGCCCGAATAGAAGTCGATGTCGCGGGCGAAGGTCGCGTGGCCGCCCTGGCTGTACTGCCACCACACATCGGCCGCACAGGGCGCGGGGGATTGCGGCGCCATCAGACCCTCGATCCATTCGGGCACGAAGACGGCCTGGTTCACTTGCGGATGATCGGCCCAGGGCACACGGCGCCCCTCGATGTGGTCGCTGGCCTCGCAGGCGATGATGCCGCCGAACCCCTCCGGGTGGCGCAGCGCGAGCTCGAGGCAGATCTCCCCCGACATCGACGCACCGAGCACCACGGGCCGGCGCAGGCCCGCGGCCCGCACCACGCCCAGGATGATCTCGACATAGCGGTCCGTGTCCAACTGCCAGGTGCCGGGCGCGGCCCCGCTCGGCGGCGGGCTCTTCCCATGCCAGGGCAGGTCGAAGGCGGTCATGCGCCAGTGCCGGGTGATGCGGCGGTCCGCCATCAGCCGGTGGAACTGCCGCCCGTCGCTGCCGGCGGTGTGCAGGCAGAGCAGGTCCCGTCCCTCCGCCTCCGCGGGGCCCGCCTGCTCGCAGAAGATGCGGGAGGATTCGCCGCGGCTGGTCACCGGCAGGTAGCCGCCGCGGATCGCGGCGGGCTCCGGCTCGGCCAGGGGCGGGCGGGGGATCGGCGGCACCGGCCCCGCATGCCCCGCCGCCACCCAGCGGCCGATCTCCAGCAGCCGCCGCGCCAGGCGGCAATGCTGTGCGAAGGCAAGCTCGTCGCCCGCGATGCGGAAGCCGGGCACGCGCATGCGCATGGCGAAGAGGCTGTGATGGTGGCGCGGCGGCACGGGCAGCAGCGCCTGCGCCCAGGTCGCGGGATCGGCCTGCAGGGTGAAGGCCGGCGCCGCGTCCTCGGGCACGCCGAAGGCGAAGTCGGCGCGCCGGTCGCCGCTGGCAAAGCCGAAGCGGAGGGCGGCGCCGGTGGCGAAGCGGCGCAGCGTGGCATCCGCCGCCGCCGCCGCACGCCAGCGCGCGAGGAAGGCCGGATCCGTCGGCTCGGTCCTGGTCGCCATGCGCCCCCTCTCCATCGGCTCGGCCAAGTCTAGGGCCGGGGTCGCGCGGCCCACCACCGGCGGCGGCCCGCTCGGCCTTGCCGCTTCACGGCATCGTGTGCGGCGGGCCGACGCGCGAGGGCTTCCCCGCGCCATGGGCCTCCGGGAACACTCGGGGAAAACGGCTCACCAGGCACGCATTGCACCCGACGTCGCACCGGCAACTGCCGGGACGGTGCCGCGTTCGCGGACCACGCAGGAGGCTGTCATGAAGTCGGCCCTTACCGTGTTCCTCTGCTTCAGCCTGCTCGGACTCGTCTTCGGTGGCGGTCGCCTGGCGTTGATGCTGCACGCCAGCGAGACCGTCGTCGCCATGCGCTAG
>CAYNYQ010000169.1:0-9631 GCA_964401305.1 uncultured Acetobacteraceae bacterium
GGGAAGCATGGGCGAGGCGCTATTCGGCCGCGGCCAGCTTCGCGGCTCGGCGCTCGGCCTTCGCCTCGACCGGCCAAGCTCGCGTGGCGCTCAGGGCCGCTCGAATCTCCGAAGGGATCCACCGCGGAGCCCGCGGCGCGGGATATGCAGGCCGGGGGAGCCGCTCGTTCTGTACCTGACGCCAGAAAGTCTGCTCAGCAACGCCGGCAATAATGGCAGCAATCTTCACGCTTACGGGCAAGTCCCCCTGCACCGCCATGATCACTTCTCGTTGCAGCTTCGCGGAAATACCTTTCGCGGCCTGCAGCCTTGAGCAAGCAGGCTTCGCGGTTTTTGGCTTCGACCGAGAAGACTTCGCGCTAGGGGCGGTTGGCATAGATCCTCCGATCACCTCTGGAGGTCTCGCAATACCCCGATTTACTCAGCCGGTGCATGCTCCCATAGCGCGCACTTGGGCTATGGGTTAGCCACGCTTGCTTCTGCCGGAGCGGTCATGGTTGCGCAGATTTTCAGGCAGGAGCTTGTTAAGCCTATCGGCGAAGTAGGCAGGATACCCAGTCTCGGCATTCATAAGTTGGCCCAAGGCGCGCACCTTCATTGGCCGGCCGGTCCGCGCCACCGTCTCTTCTTGTTTCTTCTTCATCCACTCGAGAGCCAAGATCTCGCGATCATCACTATGGTCGAGGGTGGCTAACGCTTCCGTGCCGTGTGTAGTCGCGCTTGGGGCCTCGCTATCCCGCTCCACCTTCACTGAATGAAGATGAACGCCCTCTTGGGGAGACGGCATTCGGAGAATGAACTCCGAACTCATGATATCGAGCCAGAAGTATGCACCTTCGGGCATCGTGTCATCGTGGTAGAGCTCGGGCGGGATGATGACGCGAGGGAATCGTGGTGCCCGCATGTCTATCCCCGAAATGCGGAGGTCCGTGCGGTCCCGGCAGATTTTCCGGGTTAGGTCGCCGCCGAGCCTGCTGAAGGCTGCGCGCATGTCCTGTTGCGCAAAGCACCAAGCGGCGAACTCGGGGAAAAGCGCCTCCGCCGCCTCGATTAGCGTCCACCCCTCTGGCGGCGGCATCGGCCGCCGCGCGTCGTCACCCTCGGCCACACACGCCTCCGCAGCGCGCTCCGCGCAAAGGGTCGGCGGGGCAACCCGGCGCGGAGGCTCCGGGCTTGTCGGGGGCCAGCCTAGCCCCGCCGATCTCGATCAGCCGGCGGCGCTTTCCGTGCGGGAAGGCGCGGGCGAGGCAAGGCCCGTGCCCGCCTGCAACGCCGCGACAAGATCCCGCGCGAGGCTCCATGCCGTGTATTCGGCATCAGCCCGGTCTTCCGGCTCCAAGCCGCGGTAGTCGGCAAGGATGGCTCGGGCCTTCGCCAGCAGCGCCGCCGGCGTGGTGGCCGGAGCGTCGCCGATCTTGCCGCGGAGCTCGAGGATCCGCGGTACGCTCCCGTATGCGATCGCCCTAATCTCATCCGGCGCTTCTGTGCCTGATTCCCAATACGGGTGCATCAGCTCATCACACCTGTTCGAATGCGCCACCATCTCCGCGCACCAGGCGAGGAGCTTGCGCTCCGGATCTCGGCGAGGCACGCCGCGGGGGCGCCGCGGCGCCGTGCTAGAAGTCGTCTCAGCCTCGGACATGGGGATTGTGCCTCCATGATCGGGGTCAGGCCGGGCGGGCGTTGCTGCGCCCGTCCGGCCGCCCTGGTGCCGCGGAACCGCCGCGGCGCGGGTCAAGGATGCGACAGGCCGGCGGCGCTTCCCGTGCGGGGAGGCGCGGGCGCGGCAAGGTCCGTGCCCGCCTGCAGCGCCGCGGCAACATCCCGCACAAGGCTCCATGCCGCGTAGAAGGCATCGGTCCGGTCATTCGGTTCCGCGCCGCGGTAGTCGGCGAGGACGGCACGGGTCTTCGCCAGCAGCGCCGCCGGCGTGGTGGCCGGAGTGTCGCCGATCTTGCCGCGCAGCTCGAGGATGCGCGGCACGCTCCCGTATGCGATTGCCCTAATCTCATCCGGCGCTTCTTCGCCTGATTCCCAGTAGGGGTGCATCAGCTCATCACACCTGTTCGAATGCGCCACCATCTCCGCGCACCAGGCGAGGAGCTTGCGCTCCGGATCTCGGCGAGGCACGCCGCGGGGGCGCCGCGGCGCCGTGCTAGAAGTCGTCTCAGCCTCGGACATGGGGATTGTGCCTCCATGATCGGGGTCAGGCCGGGCGGGCGTTGCTGCGCCCGTCCGGCCGCCCTGGTGCCGCGGAACCGCCGCGGCGCGGGTCAGGACGCGGCAGGCCGGCGGCGATCCGCCAGCGCCACCACCTCGGCCGCCTTGCCCACCAGGCCGGCCACATGGCCCTGCCAGAGCGCGAGGGCGGCGATCACCTCCTCGGCGTAGTCGTGCCGGTCATAGGTCCGCTCGAGCTTCGTCCGGCCGGAGACATGGTTGATGGCGGCCTCCGCATGGTCACGCGGCACGCCTAGGCGCGTCATGCCGGTCCGCGCCGTGCGGCGGAGGTCGTGCCAGCGCCAGCCCGCCACCTTCGTCGCCTTGTCCATGCGCATCTTGAGCTTGCCGAAGCCCTTGAAGCCGCTGCCCGCCACGCGGCCGAGAAGCTTCGCCTCGGGCGCCGGCTCATCCTCAGGCCACACGGCGCGGATCTCGTCCAGCGCCAGCGGAGAGAGGGGCACCGTGTAGCCGATGCCGTTCTTCGTCCGCGCGCCGGGAATGCGCCACCGGCCGCCGGCCAGGTCCACTTCCCCGGCCGCCATGTCGGCCACCTCGGCCTCGCGCGCGCCCGTCAGGATCAGCAGCCGGACGAAGGCGCGAAGCTTGGGCGGCTCGCGGTCCGCGGCCTTCCACACCGCGGCGAGCTCGGGATCGGTGAGGGTCCGCTCGCGCGCTGGCGGGGGCGGCGCGATCAGCCCGGCGCCCTTCCGAGGGAGGAGCGGCGCATCAATCCAGCCATGCACCTCGGCGAAGCCGAGGAAGGCGGAGATGGTGCGGTAGAGGAAGGCCGAGGCCCCCGCGCCATCCTTCACCGGCGCACCGGCCTTGCGCTTCTCGTCCGGTCGCTTGCGGCGGGTCGTCACGGTGCGCTTCCATGCCTGGATCAGCGCCGTCCAATCCTGGCGCGTCGTCTCGCGCAGAAGCTTGCCCCCGAGGGCCGGGATCACCGCTTGATCGCACACGCGCCGCACCTCGGCCGCGTAGCGCGGCGACCACGGGGAGGAGGGATCGGCCGCTCGCGCGGCCTGCCATTCCTCGAGACGGGCGGCGATCGTCTCGCTTTCGGTTTCTGCATCCGCCGCGGCGCGCCGCTCCCGCTCGGCGCGGGCCTTCCGCTTCTCGGCGACGGGATCGCCGCCGGTCCGCAACGCGGCGGCTGCGTCCCGCGCGGCCTCACGTGCCGCCGCGAGGCTCATGCCCGGATCGCTCCTGCCGCGGAGGTAGTCACCGAGCTTGATCCGCGTCGCGCGCCCGTCGCGCGTCCGGCCGCGGAAGACCCATGACGCGGCGCCGGCCTGCGTCAGCCGGAAGACCAGCCCCGCAACCTGCGCATCCCCCACCTCAAGCCGCCCCTCGGCGGGCGGCTGAACGGAGCGAAGCCAGGCGTCGTTGAGGTTCCGCTTCATCGCGCGTGCCCCCGATTCAGCTTGGCCGTGTCCCCGCATAGGTGGCCCGAGGGTCCTTGGGGACACATCGGGGACACACCGGGGACGCGGTGCCGGGAGACTATGGGAGACTCTCGTATGTTTGTCGATACGATAAACCCTTGGGGAGGCGGCGAATTCGAAGTGTCCTGCCGCCGGAAATCAAGAAGGCAATCATGTTCCCAAGCTGAATGTCGGGGGTTCGATTCCCCCCGCCCGCTCCATCACTCCGCCGCCCACGCCGGCACCGCCAGCAGGCCAAGCAGCCGCGCCAGCGCCACCTGCGCCGGCGCGACCCGCTCCGCGGCCCAGAGCAGGTTCAGCGTGCCGAGGCAGGCGCCGCGCCCCACCACCGGCACGTTCACGATGCTGCGCAGCCCGAGGCCGAGGATCACGTCGTGGTCCGGGAAATGCGCGCGGATCGCCGCCGCGCCCTCGCCGACGAAGACCCGCCGCTCCTGCAGCACCTGCCGGCCCCAGTCCGTGTCGCGCTTGGGCTTGGCGCCGCCCACCGGATAGGCGTCCGGCGCCGAGCTCCAGATCCGCTGCACCGTCATCGCCGCCGCGTCGAAGCGCATGGCGGTCAGCAGGCCGCACCCCGTCGCCTCCCGCGCCACGGCCTCCACCGCCTGCAGCAGCGCCAGCGGCACCGCCTCCCGCGCCGCCGCCTCGAGGCGCGCGAGATGCGCCGGCGTCAGCCCTGCCGGCGCCTCGTTCGTCGGGCGGGCCGAAACACCCCCGCGCGCCTGGCGGTGTTGCGGCGACCGGGGTGCCTCAGGCATCGGTCATGGCGATGCCGAGCTCGCGGATGGTGCGGCTCCATGTGGCGCGGTCGGCGGCGAGGCGCGCGGCGAAGGCCTGCGGGCTCTCGGCCTCGACCTCGACGCCGATCGCCGCCAGGCGGTCGCGCACTTCGGCCAGCGCCATGGCGCGGTTGATCTCGCCGTTCAGCTGCCCGACCAGCGCCGGCGGCATGCCCTTCGGACCGAAGGCGCCGTACCAGACCGTCATCTCGTAGCCCGGCAGCGTCTCCCCCACGGTCGGCGTCTCCGGCAGAAGGCGCGAGCGTTTCGCCTCCGTCACCGCGAGCAGCCGGAGGCGCCCGGCCCGCACATGCGGCAGGGTCTGCGTCGCGGCGCTGAAGAAGAGCTGCGTCTGCCCCGCCACCGTGTCCTGCACCGCCGGCGCGCCGCCGCGATAGGGCACGTGCACCATCTCGAGCCCCGCGGCGCGCAGGAACATCTCGGCGCAGAGATGGTTGGTCGAGCCCGGCCCGGCCGAGGCATAGGCGAGCTTGCCGGGATTGGCCTTCACATGTGCGATGAATTCGGCAAGCGTCTGCGCCGGCACCGCGGGGTGGATCACCATGGTGTTCAGCGCGAAGCCCAGCAGCGCGATGGCGGAGAAATCCTCGACCCCGTCGAAGGGCATGTTGTTGAACAGCGCGTTGTTCATCGCGTGCGTGCTCATCGAACCGAAGAGCAGCGTGTAGCCATCCGGCCGCGCGCGGGCCACGGCGCCGGAGCCGATATTGCCCGAGGCGCCGGAGCGGTTCTCCACCACGAAGGGCTGGCCGGTGGCGCGGCGCAGCGGCTCGGCCAGCATGCGCGCGAGGATGTCGGTGGTGCCGCCCGCCGCCCAGGGGACGACGACGGTCACGGGGCGATTCGGATAAGGTTCCTCCGCGCCGGCCGGGGATGCGGCGGCGCCGACCAGGCCGGCCATCGCGGCGCGGCGGGTGAGGGGGTGGTCTCGCAGCATCGTCCGGCTCCTCGCTTGCGCCGCCATCCCTGCATGGTCCGGGCGCGGGCCGCAATCCGCCGATTTGCCTCGGCGCGAGGGCTGGCCTCATCCTTCCCGCTGGCGCAGCCGCCGCCGCCCGCAGCAGGGGTCCCGCCCATGTCCACCCGCCAGATGCATCTCGGCGTCTTCGTCCTCGGCACGGGCAACCACATCGCCGGCTGGCGGCACCCCGGTGCCTTCCGCAGCTTCGAGGATCTTGCCGCCATCCAGCATATCGCCCGCACGGCGGAGCGGGGGAAGTTCGACCTGCTCTTCCTCGGCGACAACCTGGCGATGGACCCGGGCATGCACCCCTCCTTCGCCGCGCGCTTCGAGCCGATCACGATGCTGGCCGCGCTCTCGGCGACGACGACGCATCTCGGCCTCGGCGCCACCGGCTCCACCACCTATGCCGAGCCCTACAACCTGGCGCGGCAGTTCGCCTCGCTCGACCATCTCTCCCACGGCCGCGCGGCGTGGAACGCGGTGACGAGCTCGGGCGGCGCGGCGGCGGCGAATTTCGGGCGCGAGCACCCGCAGCACGATGCCCGCTACGAGATCGCCGAGGAGTTCGTCGACGTCGTGCGCGGCCTCTGGGATTGCTGGGACGATGGCGCCATCGTCGCCGACGACGCGACCGGCCGCTACATCGATCCCGCGAAGGTGCGGCCGCTGAACCACGAGGGCCGCTTCTTCCGCGTGAAGGGTCCGCTTCCCACCAGCCGCACGCCGCAGGGCCAGCCGATCATCCTGCAGGCCGGCTCCTCCGGTCCCGGCATCCGGCTCGCCGCGCGCACGGCGGATGTCGTCTTCTCCGTCGTGCAGGACCGCGAGGAGGCGCGCGAGGCCTATGCCACGCTGAAGCAGGCCATGGCCGCCTTCGACCGCGACCCCGACACGCTCGCCGTGCTGCCCGGCGTGATGCCGGTGATCGGCCGCACCGATGCCGAGGCGCGGGCGCTGCTCAACACGCTGCAATCCTATGTCGACGAGCGCAACGCCATGGTCATGCTGTCGAACCGCATGGGCCAGGACATGTCGCGCTACGACCTGGATGCGCCGGTGCCGGACCTGCCGCTGCCCGACACCTCGCACGGCTTCGCCCGCGCCATGCTGGCCAAGGCGAAGCGCGAGGGCATGACGCTGCGCGACCTCTACAACCTGACAGGTGCGGCGCGCGGGCACTGGGTGATCGCCGGCAGCCCTGCGACCATCGCCGACACGCTGCAGGACTGGTTCGAGAGCCGCGCGGCCGACGGCTTCAACATCCTGCCGCCCTTCTTTCCCGGCGCCTTCGACGATTTCGTCGACCTCGTCGTGCCGGAGCTGCAGCGGCGCGGCCTCTACCGGCAGGACTATGCGGGGCGGACGCTGCGCGAGCATCTCGGCCTCGCCAGGCCGCCGAGCCGGCTCTTCGCCTGAGCCGCTATTCCGCCGCGAGGCGCGGCGCGCTGCGCACCGGGCGCGCGAGGCCGTACTGGTCGCGCAGCATCGGCCCTTCATAGACGGTGCGGAACAGCCCGCGGCGCTGCAGGATGGGCACCACCTCGGCGACGAAGACGTCGAGCATGGCGGGCAGCACCGGCGGCATCAGGTTGAAGCCGTCGGCGGCACCGGCGCGGAACCAGTCCTCCATCAGGTCGGCGACCTGCTCGGGCGTGCCGGCCATGCAGAAATGCCCGCGCGCGCCGGCGAGGCGCTGCAACAGCTGCCGCAGCGTCGGCCGCTCGCGCGCGACGAGGCCGGTGATCACCTCGGTCCGGCTGCGTGCCGCCTGCACGCTGGAGGGATCGGGGAAGTCCGCCGGCGAGAGCGGCCGGTCCAGCGGCAGATGCGAGAAATCATGCCCGCCGAAGCGCCCGGAGAGGCGCGCGCGGCCGACCTCGGGATCGGTCAGCGCGTTCAGCTCGCGCTCGAGGCGCAGCGCCTCCGCCTCGGTGGGGGCGATCACGGCGGAGAGGCCTGGCAGCACCAGCACCTGGTCCGGGTCGCGCCCCTCCTCGCGGGCGAGCGCCTTCAGCTCGCGGCGAAAGGCGATCGCCGTCGCGCGCTCGAGATGCGCGGTGAAGACGGCCTCGGCGTGGCGCGCGGCGAAGCGGCGGCCGGTGTCGGAGGAGCCGGCCTGCACCAGCACGGGCCGGCCCTGCGGCGGGCGCGGGATGTTGAGCGGCCCCGCCACGCGATAGTGCGGGCCGGCGTGGTCGATGCGGCGGATGCGCCGTGCATCGGCGAAGCGCCCGGTGGCGGGATCGTCGAGGATGGCGTCGTCCGCCCAGCTGTCCCAGAGCGCGAGCGCGACCTGCACGAACTCCTCGGCGCGGGCGTAGCGGTCGGCATGCGCGGGCTGCGCCGCCTGGCCGAATTGTCGCTCCGCCCCCGGCGCCCAGGAGGTGACGATGTTCCATCCGGCGCGGCCGCCGCTGATGTGGTCGAGCGAGGCGAATTGCCGCGCCAGGTTGAACGGCTCCATGTAGGTGGTCGAGGCCGTGCCGATCAGCCCGATGCGCGTCGTCGCGCCCGCAAGCGCCGCGAGCAGCGTGAGCGGCTCGAGCCCGCCGGCGGCGCTGCTCTCGCTGCCCTCGCCGATGCCGAGCGTGAGGATGTCGGCGAGGAAGAGGCTGTCGAGCAGCCCCGCCTCCGCCGTGCGCGCGAGCGCCGCGTAGTAGCCGATGTCGGTCAGCGGGCGCCGCGTGGCCAGCGGATGGCGCCAGGCCGCCTCGTGGTGGCCGCGGGCGTGGATGAAGAGGTTGAGGTGCAGGCGCGTCCTCGCCATCACGTCTCCTCCAGCCCGCGCACGATGCCGCACGGGGCTTGCCTGGCGATGATCCTAGTCCCGCTGCGGCGCGGCTGTGAACCACCCGGGACGCGACGCAATTGACGCGCCCGTTCGCACGGGCCAAGCTTCCAGCAATCGCGGCCGCTACGGCCGAAGAACGAGAAGAGGGAGGTTGCCGTGGACCACGCGCCACATCCGGGACGTCGCGCCTTCGCGATCGGCGTCGTCTCCGCCATCGCCGCGCCAGCCGTCATCGGCCGCGCGCAGGCGCCGTCGCTGACGCCGAACCAGCAGAAGCTCTATGACGCCGCGAAGGCGAAGGGCGAGCAGGCGACCTGGTACGTCAGCCACTACAACAGCGAGACGGCCGAGGCACTCGGCCGCGCCTTCGATGCCGAGTTCCCGGGCGTGAAGGTCAACGTGGTGCGCACCACGGCGCAGGTCGCCTTCCAGCGCCTCTCGCAGGACATGCGGGCGCGGGTGCAGAACTGCGACGTCTTCAGCTCGACCGACATCGGCCACTTCCTGACGCTGAAGGAGGACGGCCGGCTCGAGAAGTTCAACCCGGACAACCTCGCGCATGTCATCCCCTCGCTGCGCGGCCTCGATCCGGACGGCTTCTTCCACACAACCTCGATCGGGACGATCCTGATCAACTTCAACACCACCAAGGTGCCGCCGGCCGAGGCGCCGAAGACATGGACCGACCTGCTCGAGCCGAAATGGGCGAACCGGGTGACCGTCGGCCATCCCAGCTTCTCCGGCTATGTCGGCACCTGGGTGGTGATGATGCGCAAGCTCTACGGCTGGGACTACTTCAAGCGCCTGGAGAAGAACAAGCCGCAGATCGGCCGCTCCATCAACGACACCGTCACCATGCTGAACAGCGGCGAGCGTTGGGTCGGCGCGGGGCCCGGGGCGACGACGTTGCGCAGCGCCTCCCGCGGCAACCCGCTGGCGGTGAACTACCCCGAGGACGGCACCCTGCTGATGATCGCCCCGACCGGCATCGTGAAGGGCACGAGGAACCCGAACGCCGCGCGGCTCTTCTTCGAGTTCCTGCTCGGCAAGCGCTCTTCCGAGATCCAGGTCGAGAATTTCAGTGAGATCGTGCGCGCCGACGTCCCCACCTTTGCGGGCGGGCGGGACCTCAGCCAGGTCAAGCTGATCCGGCCGACGGTCAAGGAGATCGACGACGGCATCCCCGAGGTGAAGGAACTCTGGCGCGACACCTTCGGCGTCTGACGCGGCGCCATGAGCAGCACCACCCTCCAGCCCGCCGCCTCCGCGGCCCCGGCGGCGCGCAGCGGGCTCATGCGCCGGCTGCGCTTCCTCGAGCCTGCGATGCTGCTCTGGGTGCTGCTGATCGGGGTGCTGGGCTTCCTGGTGCTCTGGCCGATCGTCGAGCTGCTGATCGCCAGCTTCA
>CAYNYQ010000170.1:0-9620 GCA_964401305.1 uncultured Acetobacteraceae bacterium
GTGGGACGCCTATCCGGCGGCCCGGGCGCGGCTGCTGCAGGGGCTGCGGGACCGCGGCGTCGCCAATGCCGTGGTGCTGACCGGCGACGTGCACAATGCCTGGGCGGGGGAGGTGCGCCTCGACGCGCTCGACGAGACGAGCCCGGTGGTGGCGACCGAGTTCGTGGCCAGCTCGATCAGCTCGGGCGGCGACGGCAGCGAGACGCTGGGCAACACGGCGGAGGTGCTGCGGCGCAACCCGCATATCCGCTTCTTCAACAACCGGCGCGGCTACACGCTGCACGAGATCACGCCCGAGCGGATGGAGGTGCTGTTCCGCGCGCTGCCCTACGTCACCCGCGCCGGGGCGCCGCGCGAGGACCGCGGCCGCTTCGTGGTCGAGGCCGGGCGGCCCGGCCTGCAGCCGGGCTGACCCGCCGGGCCATTGCGGCCCGGGACGCATCCGGCCCTTCCCGCGGGGCCACGCTGCGGTGCACAATGGGCGCGGAAACGCCACGCGGCCGAACCGACCCGGAGCGGGAGGACCGGCACTGCGCGTGTTGCTTATCGACGCGGACACCGACCGCGCCGCCGCGGTCCGCCAGGGCCTCGAGGCGGCGGGCTGCACCGTCGCGGCCGTGCTGCCGGAGCCCTTCGACCTGATCCGCCAGGTTCGGGAGGCGACGGCGGACGTCATCGTCTGCGCCCTCGACGACCCGTCGCGCGACGCGCTGGAAAGCATGGGCGCGCTGCACCGGAGCGAGCCCCGCCCCGTGGTGGTCTTCGCCGCGCGGGGCGAGCCGGACCAGATCGAGGCGGCGCTGGAGGCCGGGGTGGCGGCCTATGTCGTGGAGGGGCTGGCGCCGGCGCGCATCCGGCCCGTGCTGGAGGTGGCGATCCGCCGCTTCCGCGCGCACCAGGCGCTGCGGGCGGAGCTCGAGGAGGCGCGGGCGACGCTGGCCGAGCGGATCGTCATCGAGCGGGCCAAGGGCATGCTGATGCAGCGCCGCCGCCTCTCGGAGGAGGAGGCCTATCGCGCGCTGCGCCGCGCGGCGATGGACCGGGGGCAGCGGCTGGTGGAGGTGGCACAGGCCTATCTGCGCGATTTTTAACCAATAAGATCAATATCGGCGCAAAAACCGGCTGACCTGGGCCGTTTGCCGCGAAGAGAGGCGTTTTTCCGCTTCCCAGCCGTCGGGCGCCCCCTTATCCCTGCCGCATCGCAGCAATGCGACGCGGGTCCGGCGCAACGGCGTGCCGGGCATCGCCACCCTTCCGATCCGCTGGCGATGCAACGGGGCATCGCTCTTCGGGCCACCTCCGGCCCGCAGGAGAGTGCCCCGCGTGTCGGACCTGCTTCCGCCCAGTCAGGCTGCGCCCGCCGTCCTGACCGGCGCCGCGACGCTGCGCATCGGCTACGTGCCGCTGCTGGACGCCGCGCCGCTGGTTGTCGCCGACGCCATGGGCTTCTTCGCCGAGGCGGGTCTGAGGGCCACGCTCAGCGCCGAGCGCGCCTGGGCGACGATCCGCGACAAGCTGGCCTTCGGCGCGCTCGATGCCGCGCACCTGCTCGCCCCCATGGCCGTGGCCGCGGCGCTCGGCCTCGATGGCATCCGTCGCCGCCTGGCCGTCACCGCCAACCTCGCGCGCAACGGCAATGCCGTCACCCTCTCGCATGCGCTCGCCGGGGCGGTGGAGGGCTTCGCCGCCCCCCTGCCGGCCGCCGCCTTCGCCGCCGCCGTGCACCGCCGCGCCGAGGACGGGATGCCGCCGCCGACCCTGGCCGTGGTCTTCGCCTTCTCCTCGCACAACTACCTGCTGCGGCACTGGCTGGCCTCCGGCGGGCTCGACCCGGATGCGGACCTGCGCGTGGTCGTGGTGCCGCCGCCGCAGGTGGCGCGCGCCCTGGCCGAGGGCGCGATCGAGGGCTTCTGCGCCGGCGAGCCCTGGGGCAGCCAGGCGGTCGCGCTCGGCGCCGGCCGCATCGCGCTGGCGACGGCCGACATCTGGCCCGGCCATCCGGAAAAGGTGCTCGCCTTCGCCGAGGGCCTGGCCGACCGCCAGCCCGGCGCGGCGGTCGCCGCCACCGCGGCCGTGATCCGCGCACAGCGCTGGCTGACCGACCCCGCCAACCGCGAGGCCGCCGCCGCCCTGCTGCACGAACGGGTCTTCCCCGACCTCGCGCCGGCGACCGTGGCCCGCGCGCTCGGCGCCGGCGGCGCCGCGCCGGGCTTCGCGCCCGCCTCCTGCCCCTTCCCGCAGGAGGCCGGCTGGTGGTTCGCCGCCATGCGCCGCTGGGGCCACCTGCCGCGCGGCACCGCGCGCGACGCCGCCCTGGCCGCCTGGCGCCCCGAGCTCTGGGACGCCGCCGCCGCCCTTGCCGGCGAGCCCGCCCCGCCGCCCCCGCCGCCCGCCCCCTTCCAGCCCGAGGAGCCCGCCCGATGACCATGACCCGCCGCGCCGCCATCGCCGGCACCGCCGCGCTGCTCGCCGCCGCCCGCGCCGCCACGCCGCGCGGCGCCTTCGCGCAATCGCCGACGACGCCCGAGGTGCGCAAGGCGGTGCTCGGCTACATCGCGCTGACCGACGCGGCGCCGCTGATCATCGCCAAGGAGAAGGGCTTCTTCGCCAAGCACGGCTTGCCCGAGGTCGAGGTGCTGAAGCAGGCCAGCTGGGGCGCCACGCGCGACAACATCGTGCTCGGCGGCGAACGCGGCGGCATCGACGGCGCGCATATCCTCACGCCCATGCCCTACCTGATCAGCGCGGGCCGGGTGACGCAGAACAACCAGCCCGTGCCGATGGTGATCCTGGCGCGGCTGAACACCAACGGCCAGGGGCTCTCGGTGGCGGAGAAGCACAAGGGGCGCCGCATCACCATCGACGCCGCCGGCTTCAAGGGCGCGGTGACGGCCGAGAGCAAGTTCGCCATGACCTTCCGCGGCGGCACGCACGACCTGTGGATCCGCTACTGGCTCGCCGCCGCCGGCATCGACCCGGAGCGCGACGTGCAGACCATCGTCGTCCCCCCGCCGCAGATGGTCGCCAACATGAAGGTCGGCACCATGGACGCCTTCTGCGTCGGCGAGCCCTGGAACGACCAGCTGGTCAACCAGAGGATCGGCTTCACCGCGGCCGTCACCGGCGAGCTCTGGAAGGACCATCCCGAGAAGTCGCTCGGCCTGCGCGCCGACTGGGTGGAGAAGAACCCGAACGCCGCCGTGGCGCTGACCGCCGCCGTGATCGAGGCGCAGCGCTGGTGCGACGCCGACGCCAACAAGCAGGAGATGTGCTCGATCATCGGCCGCCGCGCCTGGTTCAACGTGCCGGTGAACGACATCCTCAACCGCAGCCGCGGCAACATCGACTTCGGCGACGGCCGCAAGGTGGAGAACAGCCCGCTGCTGATGAAGTTCTGGCGCGACCATGCCAGCTACCCCTTCCGCAGCCACGACCTCTGGTTCCTGACGGAGGACATCCGCTGGGGCATCTTCCCCGAGGGCACCGACACCGCCGCGCTGATCGCCCAGGTCAACCGCGAGCAGATCTGGCGCCAGGCCGCCGAGCGCGCCGGCGTGCCGGCGGCGGAGACGCCCAGCGGCACCAGCCGCGGCCGCGAGACCTTCTTCGACGGCAAGGTCTTCGATCCCGAGGATCCGCGCGCCTACCTCGCCTCGCTCGGCATCAAGAAGCTGGCGGGCGCCTGAGCATGCCCGCCGCCACGCCCCGCACCGGAGCCGCCGCATGAACGCGATCACCGAGACCCGGCCCGCCGGCGCGGCGCCGCAGACCACCGCCGCGCCGGCCGCGACGTCGCACACCGGCGCCGCGCCGGCCGAGGCGTCGCACACAAGCGCCGTGCCGGCCGCGGCGTCGCACACCAGCGCCGCGCCGGCCGAGGCGTCGCACACCAGCGCCGAGCCGGCCGAGGCGGCGCACACCAGCGCCGCGCCGGCCGAGGCGGCGACGCCGAAGCGCCTCTGGGCGCGGAGCCGCGAGGTGCTGGCGGTCGCCGTGCCGCCCCTCGTCGTGCTCGCCGTGCTGCTGGGGATCTGGGAACTCGCCTCCTCCGGCCCCGGCGCCAGCCTGCCGCCGCCCTCGAAGGTCTGGGAGGACGCGTCGGAGCTGATCACCGACCCCTTCTTCGACCGCGGCGGCCTCGACAAGGGCCTCGCGCTGCACCTGGCGGCCAGCCTGCAGCGCGTCGCCGTGGGCTTCGCGCTCTCGGCGGTGGTGGGCATCCTGCTCGGCTTCCTGGTCGGCTCCTCGCGCCTGGCGATGCGCGGCCTCGACCCGATCTTCCAGGTGCTGCGCACGGTCCCGCCGCTAGCCTGGCTGCCGCTCTCGCTCGCCGCCTTCCGCGAGGCCCAGCCCTCGGCGATCTTCGTGATCTTCATCACCGCGATCTGGCCCATCATCATCAACACCGCCGTGGGCGTGCGCAACGTGCCGGACGACTACCGCAACGTCGCGCGCGTGCTCAGGCTGCGCGGGCCGGACTGGTTCCTGCGCATCGTCGTGCCCGCCGCCGCGCCCTACATCTTCACCGGGCTGCGCATCGGCGTCGGCCTGTCCTGGCTGGCGATCATCGCCGCCGAGATGCTGATCGGCGGCGTCGGCATCGGCTTCTTCGTCTGGGACGCCTGGAACAGCTCCAACCTCTCCGACATCGTCGTGGCGCTCTGCTACGTCGGCATCGTCGGCTTCCTGCTCGACCGCGCGATGGCGCTGCTCGGGCACGTCGTCACCCGCGGCACCGCGGCGCAGTAGGGGGAAGACCGCCATGACCACCCGTCCCTTCCTCGACATCAGCCGCGTCTCGGTCCGCTTCGGCACGGGCGCGCCGGTGCTCAACGGCATCGATCTGAAGATCGCCGAGGGCGAGTACGTCGCCGTCATCGGCCATTCGGGCTGCGGCAAGTCCACGCTGCTCAACGTCGTCGCCGGGCTGCTGCCGGCGACTGCGGGCGGCGTCATCCTCGAGGGCCGCGAGGTGGCGGAGCCCGGGCCGGACCGCGCCGTGGTCTTCCAGAACCACAGCCTGCTGCCGTGGCTGACCTGCTACGAGAACGTCAAGCTCGCCGTGGACCGCACCGCGGGGCGCGGCATGTCGCGCGCCGAACGGCACGACTGGACGATGGAGAACCTCGCCCTGGTGCGGATGACGGCGGCGAAGGACAAGCGCCCGGCCGAGATCTCGGGCGGCATGAAGCAGCGCATCGGCATCGCCCGCGCGCTGTCGATGAAGCCGAAGGTGCTGCTGCTGGACGAACCCTTCGGCGCGCTCGACGCCCTCACGCGCGCCCATCTGCAGGACCAGGTGATGGACATCCACGCCCGGCTCGGCACCACGGTCATGATGATCACCCACGACGTCGACGAGGCCGTGCTGCTCTCCGACCGCATCGTGATGCTGACGAACGGGCCCAAAGCCGTGGTCGGCGAGGTGCTGGAGGTGGGGCTGCCCCGGCCGCGGGACCGGCTCGCCCTCGCCTCCGACCCGCGCTTCCTCTCGGCGCGCGAGGCGGTGCTGCGCTTCCTGCACGAGCGCCACGCGCTGCCCGAGCGCGCGGCGGCCTGAGCGCGCGGGGCGGGGGGCGGACTCATGCGGGTTGTCGTCGTCGGCGCCGGGCCGGCCGGGATGCGCTGCGCCGAGCGTGTGGCGCAGCGGCGGCCCGATGCCGCGGTGACGCTGGTAGGGGCGGAGGCGGCGCTGCCCTACGACCGCGTCGCGCTCGGCCGGCTGCTGTCGGGTGAGGCCGAGGCGCGGGCGCTGATCACCCACGACCTGCCGCGGCTGCGCGGCCTCGGCATCCGCTTCCGGCCGGCGACGCCGGTCGCGGCCCTCGACCGCGCCGCGCGCGTCGCCGTCACCGGCGCGGGCGAGCGCATTCCCTACGACCGGCTCGTGCTCGCCACCGGCTCGCGCGCCATCCGCCTGGCGCTGCCGGGCGCCGAGCGCAGCGGCGCCTTCCTCTACCGCAGCATGGCCGACGTGCTGGCGATCCGCCGCGCCGCGCAGGGCGCGCGCCGTGCGGTGGTGGTGGGCGGCGGGCTGCTCGGCCTCGAGGCGGCGGCGGGGCTTGCCGCGCTCGGCCTCGCGGTGACGGTGGTGCACGCGGTGGGCTGGCCGATGGAGCGGCAGCTCGACGAAGATGCCGGCATGCTGCTCGCGCAGGCCCTCGGCGCGGCGCGGCGCATCCGCTTCGCGATGCCCGCCCAGGCCGCGGCGATCGAGGGCGAGCAGGGCAGGGTGGGCGCGCTGCGGCTGGCCGACGGCACGCGCATCCCGGCCGAGCTTCTCGTCATGGCGGTCGGCGTGCGGGCCGAGGCGGGGCTGGCCGCGGCGGCGGGCCTGCCGGTCGGGCGCGGCGCCATCGTCGACGATGCGCTGCGCACCGCCGACCCCGATATCCTGGCGATCGGCGAATGCGCCGAGCATCGCGGCACGGTGTGTGGCCTGGTCGTGCCGGCGCTGGCCATGGCCGAGGCCGCGGCCGGCGTCATCGCCGGCGATGCCGCCGCGGCCTATGCGCCGCGGCCGGATCCGGCGGCGCTGAAGGTCTCCGGCCTCGCCGTCTGGTCGGCGGGCGCGATCGCACCGGCGGGTGCCGAGGCGATCACCCTGCGCGACCCGGGGGCGGGCCATTACCGCCGGCTCTGGCTGCAGGACGGCCGGCTGGTCGGCGCCGTGCTGTACGGCGACACCGCCGATGCGCCCTTCTACCGCGAGCTCATCGACAGCGGCCGCTCCGTTGCCGCCTTCCGCCGCGACCTCGCCTTCGGCCCGGCCTTCGCCAAGGACGCCGCCTGACATGACGGAGCAGGCCTTCGACCCGGAGCAGCAGGAATACCTTAAGGGCTTCTGGGCCGGCATCGAGGCGCGCCGCGGCACACTGCTGCCCGGCGGCACCGGCGGCGGCGCCGGCGGCATGCCGCCCGATGCGCTGCGCGCCGCGCAGGACGCGGCGATCGCCGCCGGCGGCACGCTGACGCCGCAGGAGGCGATGAAGCGCGAGCGCCACCCGCTCGACCGCTGGCCCGAGCTGGTCGCGCGCGCCGAGGCCGGGAGGTTCCCGAAGCCGCTCGAGGATTTCGCCGGGCGCTGGCACGGGCTGTTCTACGTCGCCCCGGCGCAGGACGCCTTCATGTGCCGCCTGCGCATCCCGGGCGGGATCCTCTCGGCGCACCAGGCCGAGGCGGTCGCCGCCATGGCGGAGACGCTGGCCGGCGGCCATGCCGACGTCACCACCCGCGCCAACCTGCAGCTGCGCGAGATCGCCGCGGCGCATGGGCCGGAGGTGGTGATGCGCCTCGGCGAGATCGGCCTGCTGCCGCGCGGCACCGGCGCCGACAACATCCGCAACATCACCGCCAGCCCGACCGCCGGCATCGACCCCGCGGCGCTGGTCGACGTGCGCCCGACGGTGCGCGCGCTGCACCACCACATCCTCAACAGCCGCGACCTGACGGGCCTGCCGCGCAAGTTCAACATCGCCCTCAGCGGCGGCGGAATGGTGGAGGTGCTGGAGGAGACCAACGACATCGCCCTCGCCGCCGTGCGCGTCGCCGCGGGCCATGGCCTGCCGGAGGTGTGCTACCGGCTCAACCTCGGCGGCATCACTGGCCATCGCGACTTCGCGCGGCAGACCGGCGTGGTGGTGCCGCCGGCCGAGGTGGTCGCGGTGTGCGATGCGGTGCTGCGCGTCTTCATCGCGCATGGCGACCGCACGGACCGCAAGGCGGCGCGGCTGAAATACCTGCTCGACCGCTGGGGCATCGAGCGCTTCCTGGCCGAGGTCGAGGCGGTGCTCGGCCGCGCCCTCGCCCGCGTCCCGGCCGAGGCGATCGCGCTGCCGGCGCCGCCCCTCAAGCACGGCCATGTCGGAATCCACGCCCAGGCGCAGCCCGGCCTGCACTGGATCGGCGTGGTGCTGCCCGTGGGGCGGCTCACGGCGGCGCAGCTGCGGGGCCTCGCCGCCATCGCGCGCGCCTGCGGCAATGGCGAGATCCGCCTGACGGTCTGGCAGAACCTGCTGCTGCCCGGCATCCCCGAGGCACGGCTGGCGGAGGCCTGCGACGCGCTGCGCGCCCTCGGCCTCGGCTGGGAAGCCAGCGCCATCCGCGGCGGCCTCGTCGCCTGCACTGGCAATGCGGGCTGCAAGTTCGCCGCCAGCGACACCAAGCGCCACGCCGCGGCGCTCGCCGATTTCCTGGAACCCCGCATCGCCGTCCCCGCGCCGGTCAACATCCACCTGACCGGCTGCCACCATTCCTGCGCGCAGCACTACGTCGCCGATATCGGCCTGCTCGGCGCCAAGGTCGAGCGCGGCGAGGAACTCGTCGAGGGCTACGACCTGCATGTCGGCGGCGGCGCGGGGCCGGAGCAGAAGATCGGCCGGCTGATCCTGCCCCGGGTCGCGGCCGAGGAGATCGGCCCGCGCGTCCTCGCCCTGCTCGCCGCCTGGCAGCGCGCCGGTGACCCGAGCTTCCACGCCTTCTGCGCGGCGCGGGACGACGCCGCGCTGGCCGCCATCGCGGAGTCCGTCGAGGCATGAACGCGATCATCCCGCCCGCCCTCGGCCTGCCGGCGCCGGTGCCGGTGATCCCGGAGAGCGCGCCCTTCACCGCGGCGCAGCGCGCCTGGCTGAACGGCTTCCTCGCCGGTCTCTACGGCGGTGCGGCGGGCGGGGCGGCGAATGCCTCCTTCGCGCCGCCGCCCCCGGCCGCGCCGGAGGAGGCGTTTCCCTGGCACGACCCGACGCTCGAGCTCGAGGAGCGGCTGGCGCTGGCCGAGGGGCGCGCCCCGTCGCGGCGGCTGATGGCCTGCATGGCGCAGCTCGATTGCGGCCAGTGCGGCTATCTCTGCCGCACCTACGCCGAGGCGCTGGCGAGCGGCGCCGAGAGCTCGACCGGCCTCTGCGTCCCTGGTGGCAAGGCGACGCAGAAGGCGGTGAAGGCGGTGCTGGCCGAGGCCGGCACGGTCGCCGCGCCCGCTGCCGCCGCCGCGAAGCCAGCCGCCGCGCCTGCCGCCGGCCGCGCGGTGCGCTTCGTCTCCGCGGCGCGGCTGACCGGCGCCGGCTCGGCCAAGGATGTGCGGCACGTCGTGCTCGACCTCGCCGAGAGCGGCCTGGCCTACGAGCCCGGCGACAGCCTTGGCGTGCACGTGGCGAACGATCCCGCGCTGGTGGAGGCGGTGCTCGCCGCCCTCGGCGCGACCGGCGAGGAGGCGGTGGAGGATGCGCCCCTGCGCACGGTGCTCTCGACCAGGCGCGACATCGCCCGGCCCTTCGACCGCACCCTCGACCTGCTCGCCGGCGCGGCGGCGGATCCGCGCGAGGCGAAGGCGCTGCGCGCGCTGGCCGATGGCGATGACGGCGCCGAGCCGGCGGGCGCGGACCTGCTCGACCTGCTCTCGGCCTTCCCCTCGGCGCGGCCGCCACTCGCGGCGCTGATCGCCTCGCTGCCGACCTTGAAGCCGCGGCTCTACTCCATCGCCTCCTCGCCGCTGGCCTGCCCGGGGCGGGTCGAGCTCTGCGTCGGCGTGGTGCGGGACACCCGCCGCGGCCGCCTGCGCGACGGCGTCGCCTCCTGCCACCTCGCCTTCCGCGCCGACCCGGCCGTGCCGCTGCGCGCCGAGG
>CAYNYQ010000171.1:0-9581 GCA_964401305.1 uncultured Acetobacteraceae bacterium
GCGGCCTGGACGCTGCGCCTCGGCGCCGTCCGCGCGGCGGAGGGCGACCTCGTGCTGCTGACGGCGGTCGACGGCACGGCGAGCCGGCGCGCCGGGCAGCGGGCGGCCGAGGCGGCGCGGCTGGAGACGGTCGGACGGCTCGCCGGCGGCATCGCGCATGATTTCAACAACCTGCTGACCGCCGTCCTCGGCGCGGCCGCGGCGGCGCGGGATGCCGGGGTCGGCGAGGCGGCGGCGGCGGAGCTTGCGCAGATCGAGGAGGCGGCGCGGCGCGGCGCGGCCCTGGTCGCCCAGCTGCTGGCCTTCGCGCGGCAGCAGCGGATGGAGCCGCGGGTGATCGACCTGCGCGCCGCCATCGCGGCGACCTTGCCGCTGCTGCGCCGCCTCGTCGGCCGCGGCATCGCCGTCGAGCTGGCGCCGGGCGGCGAGGGGCCGATGGTCCGGGTCGATCCGGCGCAGCTCGACCAGGTGCTGCTGAACCTTGCCGCCAATGCGCGGGAGGCGATGCCGGAGGGCGGGCAGCTGCGCATCGCCCTCCACCGCGCGGTCGTGCTGCGGCGGGAGGAGGGGCGGGACGCGCTGCCGCCGGGCCGCTTCGCCGTGCTGGAGGTTGCCGATACCGGCCGCGGCATCGCCCCGGAGGTGCTGCCGCGGCTCTTCGAGCCCTTCTTCACCACCCGGCCGGAGCGTGGCGGCACGGGGCTCGGCCTTGCCACCGTGCAGGGCATCGTGGCGCAACTCGGCGGGCATATCGCGGTGGAGAGCCGGCTCGGCGCGGGCACGACCTTCCGGATCCACCTGCCGCGCCACGAGGACCGCGCCGCGGCGCCCGTGCCGCGCACGCCCAGGGCCGAGGAGCCGCGTCCAGGGCAAGGCGCGGTCGCCACTGTCCCTGCACCCGCCGCGGCCGCTGCCGCCGGCCCCGCGCCGCCGCCTGCCAGCGCTGCACCGGCGAGCGAGGCCGGGCCGGCCGGCGCGATCCTCCTCGTCGAGGACGAGGCGACCCTGCGCCGCCTCGCGCAGCGGATCCTGGAGCGGGAGGGCCACCGGGTCCTCGCCGCCGATTGCGCCGAGGCCGCGCTGGAGCTGCTGGCCGAGGCCGGCGCGCCGCCACGCGCACTCGTGACCGACGTGGCGATGCCGGGGGAGGATGGGCTCACCCTGGCGCGGCGGCTGCGCGACCGCTGGCCGGGGCTGCCGGTGCTGCTGCTTTCCGGCTATGCCGAGGCGATGCTGGACGAGCCGCCGGAGGCCGCCGGGATGGCCTTCCTGGCCAAGCCCTTCGCCCCCGCGGATCTCGCTGGGGCGGTCGCGGCGCTGCCGGCGGTGGGCGTCGCGCCCGGCTGATGTTTACCTAATGTTCTTGTTTCCGCGGGGCTGCTGAGGCATATACGGGCCTGCAGGGCACGCATCCCGCGAGTCGAGCCCGAGGGCTTTTCGGATTCGACCGGGGAATGATACCGTCGCGCGGGGTGCGCCCATGAGATTCGCGTCGGGGTTGAGGCAGCCACCCCGGAGCGTCGACGAGGCACCGCCGCGCATGCGCCAACAGGGCGAGGCCGGCCAAGGGCAAGGGTCATCCAGGATGGACAAGGGAAAGGCGCTCGACGCCGCGCTCAGCCAGATCGAGCGGGCCTTCGGCAAGGGCTCGATCATGCGGCTCGGCGCGCGCCAGGCGCAGGATGGCGAGATCGAGGTGGTCTCCACGGGCTCGCTCGGCCTCGACATCGCGCTCGGCATCGGCGGCGTGCCGAAGGGGCGCATCGTCGAGATCTACGGGCCGGAGAGCTCGGGCAAGACCACGCTCGCGCTGCACGTCATCGCCGAGGCGCAGAAGAAGGGCGGCACCTGCGCCTTCATCGACGCCGAGCACGCGCTCGACCCGGGCTATGCCAAGAAGCTCGGCGTCGATGTCGACAACATGCTGATCAGCCAGCCGGATGCCGGCGAACAGGCGCTCGAGATCGCCGACACGCTGGTGCGCTCCGGCGCCATCGACGTGCTGGTGGTCGACAGCGTCGCCGCCCTGGTGCCGCGCGCCGAGCTCGAGGGCGAGATGGGCGACAGCCATGTCGGCCTGCATGCCCGCCTGATGAGCCAGGCGCTGCGCAAGCTGACCGGCTCGGTCTCGCGCTCGAACACGCTGCTGATCTTCCTGAACCAGATCCGCCTCAAGATCGGCGTCATGTTCGGCAGCCCGGAGACCACCACCGGCGGCAACGCGCTGAAGTTCTACGCCTCGATCCGGCTCGACATCCGCCGCATCGGCTCGATCAAGGACCGCGACACCACGGTCGGCAACCAGACCCGGGTGAAGGTGGTGAAGAACAAGATGGCGCCGCCGTTCCGCCAGGTCGATTTCGACATCATGTACGGCGAGGGCATCTCGAAGACCGGCGAGCTGATCGATCTCGGCGTGAAGGCCGCCATCGTCGAGAAGTCCGGCGCCTGGTTCAGCTGCGACGGCCAGCGCATCGGCCAGGGGCGCGAGAACGCCAAGCAGTTCCTGCGCGACAACCCGGAGATGGCGGCGGCGATCGAGCAGCGGGTGCGGGCGCAGGCCGGCATCGTGGCGAACTCGATGCTGGCCGCGGGCGGCGAGGCCGACGAGGACGAGGCGGCGGCGGCCGAGTAGCCGCCGCCAAGCGGAAGGGCGCCGGGTCCGACGCCCCTCCTGCGGGCGATCAGGCCGCGCCGCTGCGGCGGCCGGACTGGTCGTTGGCGGCCTGCTTGCCGATGGCGGCCGGGTTGACCTCCTCCTCCGCGACGCGGGTGAGGAGCTCGTCGGTGTCCTTCTCCTCCTTCAGGGTCTGCGCCATCAGGTCGGCGCACTTCGTCTCGCCCATCGCCTTCAGCATGGCGGTCAGCGTGCCGTAGGCGGCGATCTCGTAGTGCTCCACCTTCTGGGCGGCGCCGATCAGCGCGGCGTCGAGCACGGGTCCCTCGTCGAGCTCGTCGACCAGCTGCTCGCCCTCCTCGACCAGGCCCTCCATCGCCTCGCAGGTCTCGCCCTCGGGCTCGATGCCGAGCTGCTTGCAGACCTCCTCCAGCCGCTCGACCTGGCGCTGCGTGACCTGGAGGTGCTCCTGGAAGGCGCGCTTGAGGACCGGGCTGGTCGCCGCCTCCTGCATCTTCGGCAGGGCGTCGAGGAGCTGGGTCTCGGCGCTGTAGGTGTCCTGCAGCTCGGTGGTCAGCAGGTCCTTGATCGTCGATGCCATGGGCTTCTCCTGGGAATGGGGGCGCGGCAGGCCGCTCCTTTCCGCGCGAGGCAGCAACGGCAGAGCGCGGGCGGCGGTTGCCCACGGGTCGGCAACGTCATCCCGCGCGCCTCGGGGTGACTTGATCCCCGGCGCGGCCCTCGACGCCCCGGGCGCCCCGCGCTACCTCTCGGCGGAACCCCGCGCCCGCCCGGCACGATCATGGACCCCCGGAGTGCCGGCCGGGGGAGAGCAGGGGCGCCACCCAGGGGCGCGAAGCAGCCGGCGATGACGAACTCCTCCAGCACCGAGACGCGGCCCATGCCGCACTCCAGCAGCAACGACATCCGCGCGACCTTCCTCGGCTACTTCGCGCGCAACGGGCACACCGTGGTGGAAAGCTCCCCCCTGGTCCCGCGCAACGACCCGACGCTGATGTTCGCCAACAGCGGCATGGTCCAGTTCAAGAACGTCTTCACCGGGCAGGAGCGGCGCCCCTATGTCCGCGCCACCACGGCGCAGAAGTCGGTCCGCGCGGGCGGCAAGCACAACGACCTCGACAACGTCGGCTACACCGCGCGCCACCACACCTTCTTCGAGATGCTGGGGAATTTCTCCTTCGGCGACTACTTCAAGGACCAGGCCATCGCCTATGCCTGGGAGCTGCTGACCAAGGATTTCGCGCTGCCGAAGGAGCGGCTACTGGTCACCGTCTTCTCCGAGGACGAGGAGGCGCCGCTCTACTGGAAGAAGGTCGCCGGCCTGCCGGACAGCCGGATCATCCGCATCCCGACCTCCGACAACTTCTGGCGCATGGGCGATACCGGCCCCTGCGGCCCGTGCTCGGAGATCTTCTTCGACCATGGCCCGCACATCCCGGGCGGCCCGCCGGGCAGCGCCGACCAGGACGGCGACCGCTTCATCGAGATCTGGAACCTCGTCTTCATGCAGTTCGAGGAGGGGCCGCCGGGCACGCGCGTGCCGCTGCCCCGCCCCTCGATCGACACCGGCATGGGGCTCGAGCGCTTCGCCGCCATCCTGCAGGGCAAGCACGACAACTACGACACCGACACCTTCCGCGCGCTGATCCTCGCCTCGGCCGAGATCACGGGGCGGGATCCGGACGGGCCTTTCCGCGCCAGCCACCGCGTCGTCGCCGACCATCTCCGCGCCGGCACCTTCCTGATCGCCGATGGCGTGCTGCCCTCCAACGAGGGGCGCGGCTACGTGCTGCGCCGCATCCTGCGCCGCGCCATGCGCCACGCCCACATGATGGGCTCGCGCGAGCCGCTGCTGCACCGCCTGGTGCCCACGCTGATCCGCCAGATGGGCGCCGCCTATCCCGAGATCGTCCGCGCCGAGGCGCTGGTGACGGAGACGCTGAAGCTCGAGGAGACGCGGTTCCGCTCGCTGCTCGAGCGCGGGCTCGGCCTGCTGGCCGAGGAGACGGGGCGGCTCGGCAGCGGCCAGACGCTGCCCGGCGATGTCGCCTTCCGCCTCTACGACACCTACGGCTTTCCCCTCGACCTGACGCAGGACGCGCTGCGCGCCGAGGGCCGCGCCGTGGACGTCGCCGGCTTCGAGGCGGCGATGGCCGAGCAGAAGAAGCGCGCCCGCGCCGCCTGGGCTGGCTCGGGCGAGGCGGCGACCGATGCCGTGTGGTTCGACCTCCGCGAGAAGCTCGGCGCCAGCGAGTTCCTCGGCTACTCCACCGAGACCGCCGAGGGCGAGATCCTGGCCATCGTGCACGATGGCAGGCCGGTCGACAGCGCGCCGGTCGGCGCCGAGGTCGCCGTGGTGCTGAACCAGACGCCCTTCTATGCCGAGAGCGGCGGCCAGGTCGGCGACACCGGGCTGATCTCGGCCGGCGAGGCCTGCCGCATCGTGGTGCGCGACACGCAGAAGAAGCTCGGCGACCTCTTCGTGCATCTCGGCACGGTGGCGCATGGCGAGGCGCGGGTCGGGCTTGCTGTGCAGGCCGAGGTGGACCACGCGCGCCGCACCGATATCCGCGCCCACCACAGCGCGACGCACCTGCTGCACGAGGCGCTGCGCCGGCGGCTCGGGCCGCATGTGGCGCAGAAGGGCTCGCTCAACGCCCCCGATCGCCTGCGCTTCGACGTCTCCCAGCCGACGCCGATGTCGCCGCACGACCTCGAATGGGTCGAGGCCGAGGTCAATGCCCGCATCCGCGAGAATGCCGAGGTGACGACCCGGCTGATGACGCCGGAGCAGGCGGTGGCGGCCGGCGCCATGGCGCTGTTCGGCGAGAAGTACGGCGAGGAGGTGCGCGTCGTCGGCATGGGCCATGCGCCGGACGCCACCGAGAAGCACGGCGTCTACTCGCTCGAGCTCTGCGGTGGCACGCATGTGCGGCGCACCGGCGATATCGGCCTCTTCAAGATCGTCGCCGAGGGGGCGGTCTCGGCCGGGGTGCGGCGCGTGGAGGCGGTGACCGGTGCCGCCGCGCTCCGCCTGGTGGAGCAGGCCGAGCAGCGCCTCGGGGAGGCCGCCGCCGCCCTGAAGGTGCCGCCCGCCGAGGTGCCCGCCCGCATCGCCGCGCTGATCGAGGAGCGCCGCAAGCTGGAGCGCGAGGTGAGCGAGCTGCGCAAGAAGCTCGCCACCGGCGGCGCCGCGGCGGAGGTCGAGACGGTGGCCGGGCTGCGCCTGGCGCTGCGCGACCTCGGCGAGGTGCCGGCGCGCGACCTCAAGGGCCTCGCGGAGGCGATCCTGAAGGGCGGCACGGCCGACATCGTCGCGCTCGTCAGCAGCGCCGAGGGCAAGGCGAGCATCGTCGTCGGCCTGGGCGAGGGCGCCAAGGGCCGGGCCGACGCGGTCGCGCTGGTCCGCGCGGCCAGTGCCGCGGTCGGCGGCAAGGGCGGTGGCGGGCGGCCGGACATGGCCCAGGCCGGCGGCCCCGATGCCGGCCGCGCGGCCGAGGCCCTGGCCGCGGTGCGCGAGACGGTGGCCAGCGGCGTGGCGGCCTGATGGCCCGGCGCGGCGCTCCGGCGCTCGGGCCTGGCGGGCGGGCGCTGCTCGCCCTGCTGGCCCTGGCGCTGCCGGGCGCCGGCGCCCTGGCGCAGGAGGTGCAGCTGTCCGCGCCGCGCCCGGGGACGGCGCAGCCGCTGCAGCTCTGGGCCAGCCACACGGGCACGGCCTGGACCATCCGCGTCGCCGATGCCGCGGGGCGGCCGCGGCAGGAATTCTCGGTCGAGAGCGAGGTCGCCGAGCCGCCGCCGCACTTGGCGGATGCCGATGGCGACGGCGCGGCCGACCTCTGGGTGCCGGTGATGGCCGGCACGGCGAACCTGACCTACGCCCTCTGGACCATGCAGCCGCGCGAGGCGCGCTTCCGCGAGGCCGGGCAGGTCTCCGGCATGGTCTTCGGGCGCGATCCCGGCGGCTGGCTGGTGGCGATCGGGCGCGATGGCTGCTGCGCCGTCAGCCTCGTCTTCCATGCCTTCGCGCCGCGCGAGGGCAAGCTGCGCGAGGCCTTCGCCATCGAGCGTACGCTCGACGCGCGGGGCGTGCCGCGACGCTGCACGCCGCGCGGCCGCGTGCCGCAGGACGTGTTGCGACCCTGGTGCGCCCAGCCCGCGCCGGAGGTGCTGCCGCCGGGCGTGGTGCCGCTGCGGTGACCCGCTGCCGGCGCGCCCGGTAAGGAATTCTCCGCACCGCCATGCGATGACGGCGGGCCATGGTCGAGCTCCTCGGCATCCTGCTGGCGCTGCTGATCTTCGGCGCCGGCGCCGCGCTGTGGCGCGCCTGGCAGGCGCTGCGCCGCCTGGTCATGGCCGGGCGGGGCGGCACGCGGCGGCTCCGCCTGCCCGAGGTCCGGCTGCGCCTCTCGCGCCGGGTGCGCCAGGCCCAGGCCAGCCGCATCACCGCCCTGACGGCGGAGCTCGAGCGCACGCGGCGCCTGCTGCGCCTGGCCGAGCGCGAGCGCGATGCGCTGCGGGCCGCTGCGCGCGGCGCCGCGCCGGTGGAGGGCCGCTTCCTCCGCGCCAAGCGCGCCTTCGCGCTGCATTTCCACCCGGACCGGCTGCGCGGCCACCCGGAGGCGCGGGTGCGGCGGCGGATCTTCCAGGAGTTCTGGGGCGTGCTGCAGCGGATCGAACGCAGCTGAGCGCCGCGGCTCAGCCGCCCTGCAGCGCCTCGCGCACCACGGAGCGGAATTCCCGCCGATAGAGCTCGCGCAGCACCAGCAGGCTGGCCGCGACCAGCGCCAGGGGGTGCAGGATCCAGGCGAGCGCCGCGAGGCCGAAATAGTACGCCCTGAGGCCGGTGTTGAAGTGCCGGGCGGCGCGGTTGGCGACCTTGGCCGCGACCTCCGCCCGCTCCAGCGCGCCGGGCGCGTCCGGCGCCTGCGGGATGCCGCCGACGACGACGGAGCAGTAGTTGAACTGCCGCAGCGCCCAGGTGAGGTCGAAGAAGGCGCGCACGAAGATCAGCAGCAGCAGCGCGATCTTGATCTCCCACAACGCCGCGTCCGGCGGCACGGCGAGGGGGAGCGCGCCGAAGATCTGCGTGCCGAGCTCGGGGCTGGCCATCATCGCCACCAGGCCGCCCAGGATGAAGATCGAGGTATTGGCGAGGAAGGAGGTGCTGTTCATCAGGTTGCCGATGATCTGCGTGTCCATGATGCGGTTGTCGCGCGAGACCATGGTGCGCATCCACTGGCGCCGGTGCTCGTCCATCGCGGCGATGACGCTGCGCCGCTGCAGCCGCGGCAGGCGGTCGACGGCCAGCGAGTAGCCCATCCAGCAGCCGGCGAAGACGGCCAGCGCGATCCAGTCCATCGGCGAGAGAGCGTGCATGCGGCCCGGCGTCCTGCGGCAGGCGTGCCGGATGCCCGAAGCCTCGTGCCCTGTCGAGCCGCTCAGCCGCGCAGCGGATCGTAGGGGGCGAGGTCGAGCCCGGGCGGCTGGCCGAGGGCGAGCCGGGCGGCGATGCGGCCGGCGAAGGGGGAGATGGTCAGCCCGCTCGGCCCGAGCCCGTTGGCGATGACGAGCCCGTCGAGCCCCGGCACCGTGCCGAGCAGCGGCCGCCCGTCCGGCGGCATGGGGCGGAAGCCGACCCGCGTCTCGAGATGCGTCGCCTGGGCCAGGCCCGGCGCGACCGAGAGCGCGGTGGCCAGCACCTCGGCCAGGCCGGCGGCGGTCACGCGCAGGTCGAAGCCCGACCCGGCCTCCCGCGTCGCGCCGACCACGACGCGCCCGCCCTCGAAGGTCAGCAGATAGTGGGCGGTCATGGGGTAGAGCACGGGCCAGGCGCCGGTCTCCACCCCCTCCAGCCGCAGATGCAGGATCTGCCCGCGCTGCGGCTCGACCGCCAGCCGGAGCCCGAGCGGCGCCAGCAGGGAGGGGGCCCAGGCGCCGGCGGCGAGGATCACGGCGTCGGCCTCGATCCGCGCGCCGTCCAGCAGCGCACCGCGGAGGCGGCCCTGCTCGACGAGCAGCGCGGCCTGGCCCTGGCGCAGGCTGCCGCCGCGGCGGGCGATGGCGCGGTGCAGGGCGGCAGAGAGCCGCCGCCCGTCGACCCGCGCGCCGCCCTCGACATGCAGCGCCGGGCGCGGCGCCATGGCGGGGAAGAGCGCCTGCGCCTCGGCCGGCGCCAGGCGGGAGACGGCGCCGGCCAGCGGCGAGGATTGCGCCCTGCGGCGCACCAGGGGCTCGAGCGTGGCGAGGACCGCCGGATCCTCCGGCGCGCAGAGCGTGCCGACGCGGCGATAGCCGAGATCCGCCTCGCCCTCCTCGGCCAGCGCGGCGACCAGGTCGGGATAGGCCTCGGCGCCGCCCAGCAGCATGGCGTAGAGCGCCTCGCCCTCGTAGCGGCTGGTCCAGGGCGAGACGATGCCGGCGCCGGCCTGGGTGGCGCGGCCCTCATGCGCGGCGTCGAGGAGGACGACCTCCGCCCCCTCGCGCAGCACGGACCAGGCGGCGACGGCGCCGAGGATGCCGCCGCCGAGGACGACGATCCGCATCCCCGGTGCCTCGCCGCGTCAGGCCTTGGCCATCTTCGCCTTCAGGTTCTCGTCGAGCTTCGCCAGGAAGGCCTGGGTGTTCAGCCAGGGCTGGTCCTTCGAGATCAGGATGGCGAGGTCCTTGGTCATGAACCCGCTCTCGACCGTCTCGACGCAGACCTTCTCGAGCGCATCGGCGAAGGCGACGACGTCGGGCGTGTTGTCGAACTTGCCGCGGTAGGCGAGCCCGCGGGTCCATGCGAAGATCGAGGCGATCGGGTTGGTGCTGGTCTCGCGGCCCTTCTGGTGCTCGCGGTAGTGGCGCGTGACGGTGCCGTGCGCCGCCTCGGACTCCACCGTGCTGCCGTCGGGCGAGAGCAGGACCGAGGTCATCAGGCCGAGCGAGCCGAAGCCCTGGGCCA
>CAYNYQ010000172.1:0-9556 GCA_964401305.1 uncultured Acetobacteraceae bacterium
CAGGCAAAGCGAATCAGGTCAGGCCGCGTCGGCGCCAGGGTTTTTCGAGGTGTCTAGCTGGAGACGCCGTCGCGGTCCGGGTCAGGGCCGTGCAGCACGATCGCCTTCAGCGTCGCCTGCTGGCCCTCCGTCAGCCAGACCGGACGGCCGGAGCGAGGCTGGTCGTACAGGCCGGCCACGCCCTCCGCGTTAAAGCGGTGCACCCAGTCCCGAAGGGTCTGCCGGTCCATCCCGGCGGCGCGGGCCGCCGCCTCACGGCTCATCCCGTCCAGCACGTTGGCCAAGCCGAGCAGCCGTGCCGCAACACGGCCATCCGCCTCGTGTCGCGCAAGCCGCCGGAGCTCCGCCGCCTCGATGTCCGTCCGGATCGCCACCGCCGCACCCATCGCCGCCCCCGCGAATCGACACAGGACGAGCGAATCACGGCACGCGTCACGCAGCCACTCACCAGAGAGTCAGGAGTTCATCAAGCCGGTAGCAGCAGCATCCAGCCAAACGGTTGTTCGAGGTGTCCAGCTGGTCGTGGTCGACAACGTCCTCGTACCCGAGCGCGATACCAAAGACGCGCTGGCCGACCAGGGTGGCGATATCGTGCTCGACCCGCTCCGGCATCCGGGCGTCGCTTAAGCAGGCGGCGAAGCGGCCGACCAGGTTGATGGCGCGGTCCGTCGCGCCGAGCAGCAGTGCGCCGGCGTTCGAAGTGATCGCGGCGCCGTCGAAGCCGGCGACCACGGCGCGGCCCTCGACAGGTGCAAAGTCGAACAGCGCCGGGTTACACTCCGTCGGCATCGAGGGCACCTCCTGCGTCTCTATAAGTCTCTGTCGCAGAAGAACTTTCGCCGATTCAGGACCCCGATGCACCTACGCCCGGTGAGATATCCGGGTTAGCAGCCCTCTCTTGCGCCCCCCCGCGTCTACGAGGCGACGCCCCTTTTGTGCCAAGCGTGCGCCTCCGCGCCAAAGGCCGGTGATCCGTGCTACGCGAGGCGGCGCCGCCATGGCAACACATGTGTCGCCGTGAACGCCACGGGTTAGGCCCGCCTGTCGTTGCTAGCCTGGACGTCGAGGATCTGCTTCAGTAGCACGGCTAGCAGGCCGAGGGCGAACACAAGGATCGAGGTCACTGAGAAACCGACCGCAATGAGAAAAAGAGCGGTCGACTGGAACGGAAAATTGACGAAAATCATTAATAGTGCAACGACATTCAACAGACTTGCCATGAGAAGAAAGATGCGCAGTGGGTTGTAGTAGACAGCCGCCTCAAAGATGTACTGGACTGTCCGCACTGAATCGCGGAACAGGCGCACTTTAGATTGTCCAATACGCTCGTTGTACTCGATGGGGGTGTAATGAACGAAAAGCGCGTTCATCATGAAAGCGAGCGTAAGACCGGTCGTAAAGCTGAACGTCTCGCAGAGCCGCGCCGAATAGGCCCGCGCGTGATCACGGCTGAACACGCGAAACCCAGAGTTAATGTCCTCGATAGGCCGGGCCGCCGTCAACTCAACCAGCCAGCGCAGCAGCGTCCGCAACGGCGATTTAAGGCTTGACCCTCGGTAGTGCTCACCCGTGCGAGCCCCGACGACCATGTGGTAGCCATTCTGGTAGAGGGCGAGCAGGCGCGGAATTTCGTGGAGGGGGTAGGTTCCGTCCGCGTCCGCGATCGCTATGGCCGGGTACTCCGCCACCGCAATGCCGTCCTTGAGCGATCGGCCATAGCCCAGGTTGTGCACGTGGCGCAGCACCGACGCGCCGGCTTCTGACGCGATCTCGCCGGTCCTGTCCTGCGATCCGTCATCGACGACAATGATCTCGTGTACGATGCCGGCCTCCTGCAGCACGTGCCGCACCTCCCGGACGGTTGCGCCGATGGCGGCTTCCTCGTTCAACGCGGGTATGACGACGGAAAGCATGGCGGGTCCTCAGGAGCGCCGACATTCAGGCCACGGAGGGCGCAGCTTCGACGCGGTCGCGCGGGGAGATACGAGCCGCGCTCGGCGGGTTGTTTAGCCAGGCCCCGAGCGACAACAGATTGTACAGGCGATGGCCATGGTCGGCGCGACCGGAATCGTGCTCGGCGCACAGCCGGTCGACCTCCGGACCATGGATCGCGGCGGCCGCGCGGCCGCTGCTCAACGTGTCGCGCAGGAGATCGCGCAGCTCCGCCTTCAACCATCGCGCAATCGGAGCGTTGAAGCCGGCCTTGCGCCGTGCGAGCACGGGCGCCGGCACATGCCCGTCGAGCGCACGCCTGAGGACAAGCTTTTTTCCACGCAACGTCACCTTCCATTCGACCGGAACGGACGCTGCGAACTCCACCAGCCGATGGTCCAGGTAGGGGGCACGGCTCTCGAGCCCATGCGCCATCGTTGCGCGATCGACCTTCACCAGGACGTCGTCGACGAGCCAGGTCTTCATGTCAACGAACATCGCCCGGTCCAGCGGGTGCGCATCAGGCAGGGCGGCGAAACAGCGCGACACCTCATCGAAGCCGTCGTGCGGCGCGGCTTCTGCGCGCCACTCCGCACTGAGGACCGTGCGTCGTCCCTCCTCGTCGAACATGTTCCGCCACGACCAGTGGGCGCGCTCGAAGGGCTGGTGAGCGGCCTTGAGGAACTGCCGCAGCTTGTAGTCGAACGACACCTTGCCGTGCGTGGTCGGCAGCACGCGCTCCGCGAAGATGCGCGCCAGCGCCACGGCCGGCCGCGGCGCGCGGCGCGCGCCTGCATGCAGCAGATCGGCAACGTAGGTCTCGTATCCGCCGAAGAGTTCGTCGCCGCCGTCGCCGGACAGCGCCACCGTGACCTTTCGTCGCGCAAAGCGGGCCAGGTAGTAGGTGGGAATGATGGAGCTATCCCCGAAAGGCTCGTCTGCCTCGTAGAGGATTCGCGGCACGTCGCGCGCGAGGTCGGTCGAGACCTCCTCCGAGTCGAAGGCGCAGCCCAGCGCGTTCGCCGTTGCGCGCGCCTGGTCGATTTCCGTGAACGCGCGATCGGCAAATCCCGCGCTGAACGTCCGCACCGAGCCGGGCGCCGCCGCAGCGCACATGCCGGCAACCACCCCGGCGCTGTCGATACCACCGGAGAGGAAGGCGCCGAGCGGAACATCGGACTCCAGGCGCAGCCTTGTCGCGTCCCACAGGAGGGCGCGGGCCTCCTCGGCGCAGGCATCGAAGGAGGACCATCGCCGCTTGCGCCGGAATGCACCCGCAAGATCCCAGTAGAGAGCAGGCCCCGACACCCCCCGACAGTCCACCATGATCGTCGACGCCGGCGGCAGCCGCCGGACGGCGGCCAGGATCGTCCGCTCGCCTATCGTGTAGCCGGCGGCAAGATATCGCCCGAGCGATACGGCGTCGACCGCCGTGTCAATGTCCGGGCGCAGGCGCATGGCCTTCAATTCGGACGCGAACGCAAGGCCGCCATCCGGCAGACGCGCGTAGTACAAAGGCTTCTCGCCCATTCGGTCGCGCGCGAGGGTCAGCCTCCGGTCCCGGCGGTCCCAGATTGCGATTGCGAACATTCCGTTCAGTAGTGCGAAGGTCTCCGGCCCGTGCCTCGCAAATAGCTTGAGAACGACTTCTGTGTCGCCCGTGGTGCAAAACCTCTCGCCGGTCTGCAAGAGAGCTTGGCGCAACTCGCGGAAATTGTAGATCTCGCCGTTGTAGACGATCACGAACCGCCCGGTCTCGTTGATCATCGGCTGACCAGCGGCGGCGGACGGATCGAGCACCGACAGTCGGCGGTGACCGAGGCACACATTATCTCCGGCCCAAATCCCCGCCCCGTCCGGCCCGCGATGGGCAAGCATATCCATCATCGCCGAGACGAGGCCCTGGTCAGCGGGCCGTTCGAAACGAAGCTCTCCGGCAATCCCACACATCCCGGCAGCCCCCGGCCCGCGGCTATGCTGACTTGCACCAAACCGATACACGCCAGACCCCACTGCCGCAATGCACCTATCTGCCGCCTGCGCCGCTTTGCTGTCTTGACGACACCGTCCAGTTTTGTCACCGGCCTCCTTCCGCGAGAGGGTCCAGCCATGCCGCACGTGCAGGCGTATGCGCCGTACCGAACTTCCATCCTGTCCCCTTCGGAGCTGCGGCGCCTAAGCTCGCTCGATCCGCGCATCCCCATGCGCGACACGCTTATGCACTGGGCATGGATCCTTGCGGCGTGGGCGGTCGTGGCGTGGATGCCGTCCGTGCCCGTCGTCGTCGTGGCGGTGCTGGTAGTAGGCGCGAATTTCTACGGCCTCTACATCATCGGCCATGACGGGCTGCATCGGCGCCTGTTCAACGCGGCAAGCGCGAACGACCTCTGGAACGACGTGTTCATCGTGGGCTCGTTCGGTGCGATCACCCGCATGAACCGGGGCAACCACATGCTGCATCATCGCGTGACCTGTCTGCCCGACGATCCGGACCGACACAAGTACACCCATGCTGGCAAGGACCTAGTCTTTCCCTTCGTCTTCTTTCTCTCGGGCCTGGCGAGCCTCTACAAGTCGCTGCGCCATGTCTTCGTCACGCGCGGACGACCGTCCGACGTGGTCACGCCGTCGGCCGAGCGCTATACCGTGCGCGACGTGGTCATCCTGTTCGGCTGGCAGATCGCACTCGCTGGCGGCTTGACGCTTGCCATCGGATGGTGGGCGTACGTCGTATTGTGGCTCTTCCCAGTCTATGCCTTCGGATACCGCGCCGATCTCACCCGCGTCTTCTGCGAACACGCCATGCTGGCCGACGACGCCGGCGCAGACGCGTCAATGCGACTGGTGAGCTACACGAGCACGCCGCTCGAGCGGATGTTCTTTGCTCCGCACAATATGAACTTCCACATGGCCCATCACCTCTGGCCAAGCATCCCCTACTACCGTTTGGCGGAGGCTGACCAGCTTATCAGGCAGTGCGCGGCAGCGCGCGCGCCCGACGCCAACCTCGTCTGGCGGCCGAGCTACATTGCATTTCTTGCAGACTACGTGCGCTGGCGTCTGGCGGGACCAAGGGCGGTGGCGGGCTGATGGCCGAGAGCCGGGTCGGGAAGCCGGCCAATTTCCGCAAGGACGCGCCCGCCATCGCCACGCAGGGCGTTCCGGCCTGTCCCGTATGCGCGTCAACGCGGCGGCAATGGCGCGCTCGCGGCTTCGATTTCGAGCTGGAGACTTGCGCAAACCCTTGGGACTTCTGGACCTGTCAGGACTGTGCGGCAGTCTGGCTCGATCCGCGCCCCGCGACGTTGACGATGCCAGTTATCTATCCGCCGCATTATTACTCCTATGTGATGTCGAAGACGATCTCTCCCTTCGTCCTCTGGGGAAAGGCGCAGCTCGACCGGTTCAAGTTCCGCGGCATCCTATCCGCCTTGGGGCGGGAGCCGGTGTCGTACATGGATGTGGGCTGCGGCGACGGCCGTTACCTGCGCATGATGGCAGACAGAGGACTGGATCGCGGACGCATCCACGGTACGGAGCTCACGCGCCCGGTCGTCGAGCAGCTTTCGGGCGAGGGCTTCCGGATGTTCGAGAGCCGGGTCGAGGAATGCACCGCGATCACGCCGGGCTCGCTGGACCTGATCACCATGTTCCATGTCATCGAGCATGTCGAAGATCCCGTGCGGGTGCTCACAAGGCTCGGCGAGTGGCTTACGCCGGACGGACTGCTCGCGCTCGAGACGCCGAATGTGGACAGCTTCGATGCACGCCTATACCGGGACACGTGGTGGGGCGGCTACCATATCCCGCGCCACTGGACGCTCTTCGGGCCCGCCAGCATAGCCAGGGCGCTCGACGCAGCGGGCCTTGTCCTCGTGGGTCTCCGCTATCAGACGGGGCACTCCTTCTGGCTCTACTCCTTCCATCACGCGGCCAAGTTCAATCGGCGCCTGCCCATGCCCCGGCTTGCTCGGCATTTCGATCCGTTGCGCTCGCGTGTCGCGCTGATGGCCGTGACAGCCTTCGACCTTGTCCGGCGTCAGTTTGGTTCGAAGACGTCAGCGATGCTGATTCTGGCCAAACGGAAGACCGCCTGACCTGCAGCAGCGCTCCCTGGAGCCATCTGGGCGCAGCCGACATCAGCAGCCGTCGCGCGCCAAGGCTCAGCGGCGCGCCCCGCCGGCCTTGTCTATCGTCAGCAGGAGATTGCTCGGCCACCCGAGCAGGCGCACCGAGGACAGTCGAAACGAGGCGATGCCGGCATCGCGGCAAGCCCGCCGGATGTCGCGGGCACCAACCAGGTTCAGATGCTCCTCGCAGGCAAGGACATCGTGCCCCAGACGGGACAGGACGGATCGAAAGGCCTGTGCAGGCAACCAGTGCACGAGAGGCAGCGATGTGTGCACCTCGACCGGAAACCAGCGGTTCGGCGTGGTGAGGAACGCCGCGCGCCTGGCGACGCGCGCCAATTCGGCAATAAAGGCGGTCTGCCGTCCCTGATGCCCCAAATGTTCGAGCACAGCGCTGGCGTGCACGACGTCGAAGGCGGAGTCACGGAACGGCAACCGCAACCCGTCCGCCCGCACGAACCGCATCCCGGGATATGTCTGCACCAGGAAGCCGGCGTCGTCGATACCGGCGGCGACAATCCGATCCTTATGAGGATACCATGCCTCGAGGTAGTTCGAGCTTGCATACGTCCTGTCCGAGGTGGCGCCGACATCGAGGATCAGGTCGCCCGGCCGTACCGCGCACAATTTCAGGAACGCTTCGTACATTTGCCGTCGCATGTGCGCCGTGACGCGCATGACCAGGGAGCCAGGTGCGGCCACATTGTATTGCGCGTTGATCGATCGCCGCACGCTCGTCTCCCACGGGCAGGACCTCGTTGCATCAACGCGTCAGGCCTACACGGACCTTGCCGTGGGCCTTCCAGCATGGACCCCTGCGGCGCGCCCCGCACTTTGCACGAGCCAAGCGAGCGCAAGGGCCTGCGCCAAGTAGAGAGCCGGCAGTTGAGGCATGAAGTAGCGAGTCTCGATCGGTAGCGCTATGCTCAGGAACAGGAACCAGCCAATGCTGCCGATGAACAGGGTCAGACCCGCGGTCCTGACGTGATGCTCGAGCAGCGCGAGGCCGAACAGCGTAAGGACGGCAACGGTCGTGATCAGGGCCGCCTCGAACCATGCCCGCGCACGGACCTGTTCGGCCGGGGCGTCGGCAGGCAGGTGCTCGAGGAGATTGAGGCCCGTCGTCCAGAACAGCCTGTCGCGCGCACTCCCCGTATCTGGCGGATAACGGAGGGTGACCCACGGCTTCCACGGCCCGGGCGGCGCGAAGGGGGTCAGGCCACGCATCAGCGTGTGGTACTTAACCAGCATTTCGTCCAGCGCGCATGTCGCAAGGGCCATCGGACGGTCCATCGCGCGGTCGCGCCAGACGTCCAGCGGCACTGCGTGCGTCCTGAAGTACTCGATGAAATCCTCTTCCGGACCGGGTGGCGTGGTTCGGCTCGTCGCGTATCCGTTGCGCGCACCGATGCGCTGCTTGATGGTCTCGATCTCGAGGTCAAAGGCCGTCGCGGCCCTGGGCGGCGGCAGACAAAGCAGCATGCGGTACGACACCCACCAGCGGTTCAGATTGTCGCTGCTCTGCAACGCGATGTCGAAGGTCATGTCGGTCTGTGGCGTGTTGACCTGCAGTGTCCGGAGCACCGCGGTGTGCAGGATGACGGTCAGGACGGACAGCAGCGCCAGCCGGCCCAGCGTGCGCGCCAGCCTGGGCCGGGCCCCGTCCAGCACGCGCCGGACCAGGATCGCCAGGCCGGCAGCGACAACGAAGCCGTGAACCCGAAGGTGCGTCGACGGGTGCAGGGCAATTGCCGCGGCGATCAGGACGGCGAAGACCATGTAGCCGAACGCTGCCGCAAGCCTCTGCGCGCGTACAGCCACGACCGCGGCTGCTGCCGCCAGCCACAAAACCACCACATGCGGCAGGTCCGCCAACATCACCATGCCGGACTTCACGAAGAAGCTGTTGATGGACAGAATAGAAAGATAGATGGCGCCGACCAGCGGGCCGAAGCCGCAGGCCACCAGGGCCGTCGTCGTTGCGGCAATCAGCACCGTCAGAGCCGCATGCACGTAGAACATGTCGACATGTATGCTCCAGGGCAGCCAGGAATCTGCCAGAGCCATTAGGGCCGGATAGCCGGGCAGGCGGCGCCATTCGAGCAGGGTCCAGTTCTGCTGGAGGTGACGCGCATAGGTCACATAGCCATCGGGATCCGGATCAGTCGTGACGCCGACGGCAAGTGCGTTCAGTAAGAGCACAACCATCAGGGCGATGAAGATTGCCGCGTACGCCATCGGACGCAGAGGGACCCGCTGGCCTGTCGTGGACCGTCGCAGAGTTGACAAGGAGAAGCACCCTCTCTTTAGCGGGCCCGATGTGTCGTTGGAGCCACCTGACAAGCAGGCCCGAACGCCTGAGCCTCATAGAGGCGAACCCAAAAGGCGACAAATCCGCGGGCTTTGTCCATGCGGGCAGACGGATATCCTGCAGGGCGCTGATAGTCGGTGGCGTCCTGTGGCGGGCGCACCCATCGCCCTCGCCCCCGCGCCTACATCCCTACCACCTCCGGCGCGTGCCCCAGCCTGCGCAGGAAGTCCAGCAGGTCCGCCAGGCGCAGGGGGTCACCGTCGCCGTGTTGGTCAGCGGATGGACGTTGATCCATGCGAAACTAGGTGCCGGTCGAAGGCCCCGCCCAGCGCCCCGGGCCTGGCGTTCACCAGGCCGAGCGGCGTGACCGAGCCGGGCTCGACGAGATCGGCACGGCGGTGCTGCTGCCGGCGCTGTACAACCCGGTGCTGCTGGCGCACCAGTGAGCGACGCTCGATCGGGCGAACGAGGGGCGCGTCATCCTCGGCATTGGCCGCGTCTCCGACATGCGGACCATCCGGCCAGCCCGGACGGGCTGCGTAAGCGCCAGGTCTGCTTCGCCGGCCCCGCCGCCGCGGTGCGCGACCGGCTGGCCGCCCATGCCGCAGCGAGGCTACAGTACATGTGCCTGCGCATCGCCGAGGAGCACGAGCGGCATGTGGGCATCGTCGCGGGCTTCCGTCACGACACAGGATCATGAGCCGGGCGACCACCATGGCCGGGCTGCGCTCGTCGGCCTGCGCCGCGAGTCGGCCGCGTGCCGCCGCCGCTGCCAGTCGTCGCGCCGCCCGCAGCGCTAGCGCCGGCGCGCACCCCCTCGTCTTCTTCGACTGGGACCGCGCCGCCCTGACCGACCGCGCGGGGCAGATCATCGCCGAGGCGGCCGAGAACGCCCGCCGTGTGCAGGCGGCGCGGATCGAGGTGGCGCGCCATGCCGACCGCTGCAGCTCGCCCGAGTACGATCAGCGCCTGTCGCAGCGCCACGCTGACACCGTAGCGGCCGAGCTCGTCCGCCGCGGCGTACGGCGCGACACCATGACAGTCCAGGCCTTCGACGCGAGCCGACCGTTGGTCCTGACCTCCGACGGCGTGCGCAAGACGCAGGACCGCCGCGTCGAGATCGTCCCACGCCGGAGCGCCCCAGCGTACGGGCGGCGCCGCATCACCCGCCGCCTCGCACTCC
>CAYNYQ010000173.1:0-9550 GCA_964401305.1 uncultured Acetobacteraceae bacterium
ACCTCCGCGCACTCATCACACGGACAGCTCGCTGACCTTCAAGCGATTCCCCTGCGATGCCGGTGCGGGCGGTGGGGACGGCCCCCACCCCTTCCCTCCGCCGCGCGCGGCGGAGGGAGGGAGTCCGGGACGGCCGATCGGCCTTGGCGCGGGGTCAGCGGGCCATCGCGGCGGCCACGGCGCGGCCGAGGAAGGCGAGGGTCGCGGTCGATTGCCGGGCCGGCAGCGCGGCCGCTTCCCGCGCGCCGAGCACGAGCAGCGTCGGCTGCCCGGTCCAGAGCGGGACGCGCGCGAGGGCGTCGCGCGACACCAGCGACGCCGCCTCCGCATGCAGCAGCTCCCGCTCCGTCGGCGCGGAGCGGACCACGGCGTCGCGGCCGGGGCCGAGCAGGCGCGCGACGGTCCCGCGCGGCAGCTTGATGACGCCGCGCCGGTCCGGCGCCTCGGAGAGCAGGGTGCAGGTCTCGAGCCCGAGCAGGGCGGGCAGTTCCTGCGTGACGGCATCGGTCACGTCGGTCGCGCGCATCAGCGCCAGGACCGCGAGCCGGACCCGCACGCTCAGGCCCTGGCCGGCGCGCCCGGCGGTGACCGCCGCCTCCATCTCCGCCTCGAGGCTGCGCACGCGGCGGCGCTCGGCGGCGAGCATGGCCGCCATGTGGTCCGCCAGGCCCTCGCCATGCACGCGGCGGGGCGGCTCGAGGACGCGGAACAGGTCCGGCCGTTCGGCGAGGAATTCGGGGTTGGCGCGCAGGAAGGCGGCCACCGCCTCCGGGGCCGGAAGCTCGGCCTCGGGGTGGGTGGGGAGGAGCGCGGGGCCGGGGAGCGGAAGGGTCACAGGATGCTCTGCCCTGTCTTGTGCCAATCGGCCAGGAAGGCCTCGAGGCCTCGGTCGGTCAGCGGGTGCTTGAGGAGCTGGCGGATGACGGCGGGCGGCAGGGTGGCAACCCCGGCGCCGAGCCGGGCGGCTTCGATGAGGTGCATGGGATGGCGGATCGAGGCGACCAGTACCTCGGTCTTGAGGGCGGGGTAGTTCCGGTAGATGGTCACGATGTCGGCGATCAGCCGCATGCCGTCGGTGGCGATGTCGTCGAGGCGGCCGACGAAGGGGGAGATGAAGGTCGCCCCTGACTTGGCGGCGAGCAGCGCCTGGGCGGCCGAGAAGCAGAGGGTGACGTTGACCAGCGTGCCCTCGGCCGAGAGGGCGCGGCAGGCGCGCAGCCCGGCCTCGGTCAACGGCACCTTCACCGCGACGTTGGTGGCGATGTCGCGCAGGTAGCGCCCCTCGGCGAGCATCCCCTCGAGGTCGGTCGCGGTCACCTCGGCCGAGACGGGGCCGGGGGTGATGGCGCAGATCTCGGCGATCACCTCGGCCATGCGGCGGCCGGACTTGGCGATCAGGCTCGGGTTGGTGGTGACGCCGTCCACCAGTCCGGCCTCGGCAAGGGATCGAATATCTGACACATCAGCCGTGTCGACGAAGAACTTCATGGCGTGGATATCCCAGGGGCGCGGCCGTTCCGGGGGGTGGCCGACAGTTGCAGGTTTGTTCCAGCTCAGGATACCCGATGGGTAAGGCTTCGGAAAAGCGCGGCGGCATTCAGGCAACGGTCGATGTTGCTCCTGTGCCACGTGTGAAGGTCCTCCTCCCCTTGCCACTCGCCTCGGCCTATGACTATGCAGTTTCGCCACCACGCCGGCCCCGTCCAGGCGAATTCGTCAGGGTTCCGTTAAACCACAGGTTGATTACAGGGGTGGTGTGGGATCCGGATCACACCCATGATGCCGGAACGATACACGACCGTAAGTTGCGCCCGGTGGCCGACATACTCGCCGTCCCGCCGATGACCGAGAGCCTCCGGCGCTTCATCGACTGGGTCGCCGCCTATACCCTCAGCCCGCCCGGCGCGGTGCTGCGCATGGCCATGAGCGCGCCCGCCGCCCTCGACCCGCCCGCCCCGCGCGCCGGGTGGATCCTGGCCGGCCCGGGCTCGAACCGCGAGCGCCCGCCGCGGATCACGCCGGAGCGCCAGCGGGTGCTCGACGCGATGGCCGATGGCGGGGCGCAAGCCGGCCCCGCCCTGGCCGAGGCGGCGCGGGTTTCCCCGGCCGTGCTGCGGGGCATGGCCGAGGCCGGCCTGATCCGCCCCGCCTTGTTGCCGCCGAGCCCGCGCTTCGCCCGGCCGGATCCGGACCATCCGGGCCCGGCCCTCGGCGCCGGGCCGCAGCGGGACGCGGCGGCGGCGCTCCGCGCGCGCGTCGCCGCGCGGCGCTTCGGCGTGACCCTGCTCTCGGGGGTCACCGGCTCGGGCAAGACGGAGGTCTATCTCGATGCCGTGGCGGAATGCCTTCGCGCTGCGGACGGGAAGCCGGGCCGCCAGGCGCTGGTGCTGCTGCCCGAGATCGCGCTGTCGGCGCAATGGCTCGAGCGCTTCCAGGCGCGCTTCGGCGTCGCACCCGCGCTCTGGCATTCCGAGGTCGGCAGCCGGGCCCGGCGCGAGACCTGGCGGGCGGTGGCGGAGGGCGAGGCGCCGGTCGTCGTCGGCGCCCGCTCGGCCCTGTTCCTGCCCTTTCCCGACCTGGGCCTGATCATCGTCGACGAGGAGCACGAGACCGCCTTCAAGCAGGAGGAAGGGGTGGTCTACCACGCCCGCGACATGGCCGTGGTGCGCGCCCGCACGGCGCAGGCGGCCTGCGTGCTGGTCAGCGCCACCCCCTCGCTCGAGACGCTGGCCAATGTCGAGGCCGGGCGCTACGCGGCGCTGCACCTGCCGAGCCGGCATGGCGGGGCGGCGATGCCGCTGGTCGAGGCCGTCGACCTGCGCGCCCATCCGCCCGAGCGCGGCCGCTTCCTCAGCCCCTCCCTGGTCGAGGCGGTGGGCGCGACGCTCGCCCGCGGCGAGCAGGCGATGCTGTTCCTGAACCGCCGCGGCTATGCCCCGCTCACGCTCTGCCGCGCCTGCGGCCACCGGCTGCGCTGCCCCAATTGCACCGCCTGGCTGGTCGAGCACCGCGCCCGGCGCAGCCTGCAATGCCACCATTGCGGCCATGCCGAGCCGATCCCGCCCGAATGCCCGGAATGCGGCCAGCCCGGCACCCTGGCCGCGGTCGGCCCGGGCGTCGAGCGGGTGCTGGAGGAGGCGCGGCTGCTCTGGCCCGAGGCGCGGGTGCTGGTGATGGCGTCCGACACCATCCCCGGCCCGGCGGCCGCGGCCGCGGCGGCGCAGGCCATCGCCGACCGCCAGGTGGATCTGGTCATCGGCACGCAGATCGTCGCCAAGGGCTGGCACTTCCCGCACCTGACGCTGGTGGGCGTGGTGGATGCCGATCTCGGCCTGGCGGGCGGCGATCTGCGCGCGGCCGAGCGGACGGTGCAGCTGCTGCACCAGGTCGCCGGCCGCGCGGGGCGGGCGGAGGCGCCGGGGCGGGTGCTGCTGCAGACCTTCAGCCCGGAGCATCCGGTGATGCAGGCCCTCGTCGGCGGCGACCTCGACGGCTTCATGCGCGAGGAGGCCGACATGCGCCGCCCCGGGCACTGGCCGCCCTATGGGCGCCTGGCCGCGGTGATCGTCAGCTCGGAGGAGGAGCGGGAGGCCGACCGGGTGGCGCGCGACCTCGGCCAGGCCGCGCCGCAGGCGGAGGGGGTGGAGGTGCTGGGGCCGGCGCCGGCGCCGCTGGCCATGCTGCGCGGGCGGCACCGGCGGCGGCTGCTGCTGAAGGCGCGGCGCGAGGTCGCGGTGCAGCCGATCCTGCGGGCCTGGCTGGCGAAGGTGCCGGTCCCGGCCTCGGTCCGGGTGCAGGTGGATGTGGACCCGGTGGGGTTCCTCTGACACGGCGCGCGGGCGAGACTGGCCGCAAGGCACGGGCGGAGGAGGGGCGGGGATGACGCGGTCAGGGGTTCGGAGGCCCGCTTCCCTCCTCGCGGCGCTGCTGCTGGGCCTGGCCGGCTGCGCGGGACCGCGGACGGCGGACACCGAGAACATGCTGGCCGCGGCCGGCTTCCAGGCACGGGTGGCGGACACGCCGGCCCGGATCGCGCAGCTGAAATCCCTGCCGCCGCACCGCCTGGTGCTGCGCACCCATCAGGGGCGGAACATCTGGTTCTACGCCGACCCGACGATCTGCGGCTGCGTCTATGCCGGGAACGATGCCGCCTACACGGCCTACCGGCGCAACCAATTCCTCGCCCGGCTCGCCGACCAGCAGCGCCAGGCGGACGAGGACAATGAGCGCGCCTCCTACGACCAGAGCGTGCTGATGACCGATGAGTGGATGGGCTCCTTCGGACCCTGGCAGCCCTTCTATTTCTGACCGGGCCTCCCGGGCGGGGGCCCTGCGGCGGGGGGAAGAAGACACTTCTTCCCCCCGCGGCCCCCCATCATCGTCTTCTGGCACCGGTCCTTCGTGGATCGGGGAGCGTGCCGTCTAGGTGGGGCGCCGGGCGCCGGCCACGAGGATGGCCGCCGCCAGCACCTGCAGCGCCCCGGCCAGCAGCGGCGGCGCGACCGGCCCCCAGGCATCGAGCGCCGCGCCGAACAGGCCCGGCCCGAAGGCGTAGAAGGCCTGGTTCACCGCCGTCACCAGCGCGACCACCTGCGCCACCTCCGCCGCCGGCCATTCCGCCTGCGCGATCAGCGGCGGCAGCGACAGCAGCTGCCCGATGCCGAGGCCGAACAGCAGCGTCCCCGCCAGCAGCAGCGCCACCTGCTCGCCGGCGGCCAGTGCCAGCAGCGCCGAGCCCACCGCCTGCATCAGGAAATTCCCCACCCCCACCAGCCGCCGGTCCGCCCCCGCCGGCAGCAGCACGCCGACCGCCGTCCGCCCGAGGATCGCACAGGCCGTCGCCGCCGAGAGCGCGAAGCCCGCCCCCTGCGGCCCGAGCGGCGGGGCGAGGATCGAGAACAGCGTCGTCAGCAGCCCCATCTGCGCCGTCAGCGCGATGGCGAAGGCGATCGAGAGGCTGCGGAAGCGCCCCTGGCGCCAGAGCGGCCCCTCGGAGCGGACCAGGGCGCGCGGCGCGGGCGGCGCGGCGGCGCCATCGGGATGCAGGCCCATCGTCGCCGGGGTCGGCCGGAACCAGCGCCCCGCCAGCGGCCAGAGCACCAGCAGCAGCCCGAGCCCGACGGCGATCGCCGCCCCGCCGAAGCCGAGCCAGGCGATCAGCGCGGCCCAGAGCGGGGTGAAGACGATCCCCCCCGCACTCGCGCCATTGTAGGCGAGCGAGAGGGCGGCGGGGCGGCGCCGGTCGAACCAGGCGGAGACGATCGCATTGATCGCCGCGCCGCTATGCGTCGACCAGCCGATCGCGGTCAGCAGCGCGGCCGGCACGAGCTGCCAGGGCGAGGCGGCGCCGGCCCAGAGCACGACGCCGAGCGCCGAGGCCACCGCGCCGGCGCGCGTGACCGCCACCAGCCCGAAGCGCCGGTGCAGCGCCGGCAGCCGCCCGACCAGCATCGCGCTGGCGAGGAAATGCAGGGTGATCGCCGCCGAGATCAGCGACAGCGACCAGCCCTCGCGCGCATGCAGCGCATGCAGGTAGACGCCTGGCCCGTAGAAGCCGACGCCCCAGGCCAGGACGGCCAGCGCGAAGGCCGCCGCCACCACCTGCCAGCCGAAGAAGACGCGTCCCTGGGGTGCTGGCACGCCGGCGATCCTTCCGCAGCCCGGGCCTGGCCGGCCGAGGCTGAGCAAACCCCCGGAGGTCTGCGCACAGGCGAACTCCCGGGCGGGCTTTCATTCCAGCGGCTGGGTCCACCCGATGGGCGGGCCGAGCCGCGAAAGCCTGCTTAGCGTCGGGCGCGGATCGGCGCTTCGTGGCGGGGCGAAGCCTGGCCGCCGCGCCGCCTGGGGCTCGGTTGCTAGGCTGTGAACCCTATGCTATCCGCCGGGCCGCCGGCAGGGGGGCCCTGCGCGACCCCGGCTCGCGCCCAAGACAAACGCGCGCCATCAGGAACAGGACCGCGATTGCCCGTGGCCTCCGCCGAGACCATCGCCTCCGCCGACGCCGCCCGCACACCGGGCGTCGCCGAGCGCTACGCCCGTGCGATGCTGGCGCTTGCCGATGATCGGCACCAGCAGGACGCCGGCGCCCTTGATCGCATCGCCACCGATCTCGACCGCCTCTTCGCGCTGTGGCGCGAGGACGCGCCGTTCCGGGCCTTCGTCGCCGACCCGCGCCTCGACGCGGTCGCGCAGCGCAAGGGCGGGATGGCGATCCTCGATCGCGCCGGGATCGGCACCGAGGTGAAGAACCTCGTCGGCGTGCTGATCAACAACCGCCGCCTGTCCGCGCTGCCGCAGGTGGCGCAGGCCTTCGGCACGCTGCTCGCGGAGCGCCGCGGCCAGCAATCCGCGGTGGTGACCAGCGCGCATGCGCTGACCGACACGCAGCGCGCGCAGATCGCCGCGCGGCTGACGGAGGCCGGCTATTCGGGCGGCATCCGCCTGGCGGAGCAGGTCGATCCCTCGATCCTCGGCGGGCTGATCGTGCGGATCGGCAGCCGGCTCTACGACAACAGCATCAAGTCCAAGCTGCAGCGACTGCAGTACGCGATGAAGGGGGCTGCCTGACATGGACATCCGTCCCGCCGAGATCTCCGAGATCCTGAAGCAGCAGATCGCCGGCTTCGACACCGAGGCGAACGTCGCCGAGGTGGGCACCGTGCTGACCGTGGGCGACGGCATCGCCCGCGTCTACGGCCTGCAGAACGTCATGGCCGGCGAGATGGTGGAGTTCCCGGGCGCCGGGCTGCGCGGCATGGCGCTGAACCTCGAGACCGACAACGTCGGCATCGTGATCTTCGGCGACGACAAGGCGGTGCGCGAGGGCGACACGGTGCAGCGCACCGGCACCATCGTGGACGTGCCGGTCGGCCGCGGCCTGCTCGGCCGCGTGGTGGACGGGCTCGGCAACCCGATCGACGGCAAGGGCCCGATCGTCGACGCCGAGCGCAAGCGCGTCGAGGTGAAGGCGCCGGGCATCATCCCGCGCAAGTCGGTGCATGAGCCCGTGCAGACCGGCATCAAGGCGATCGACAGCCTGATCCCGATCGGCCGCGGCCAGCGCGAGCTGATCATCGGCGACCGCCAGACCGGCAAGACCGCCGTGGTGATGGACACCATCATCAACCAGAAGCCGGCGCATGCCGGCACCGACGAGAAGCAGAAGCTCTACTGCATCTACGTCGCGATCGGCCAGAAGCGCTCGACCGTCGCCCAGCTGGTCCGCACGCTGGAGGAGAACGGCGCGATGGAGTATTCCATCGTCGTCGCCGCCACCGCGTCGGACCCGGCGCCGATGCAGTTCCTCGCCCCCTACACCGGCTGCACCATGGGCGAGTATTTCCGCGACAACGGCATGCACGCGGTCATCTTCTACGACGACCTGTCGAAGCAGGCCGTCGCCTACCGCCAGATGTCGCTGCTGCTGCGCCGCCCGCCGGGCCGCGAGGCCTATCCGGGCGACGTCTTCTACCTGCACTCGCGCCTGCTCGAGCGCGCGGCGAAGATGAACGACGATTTCGGCGCGGGCAGCCTGACGGCGCTTCCGGTGATCGAGACCCAGGCGGGCGACGTCTCGGCCTATATCCCGACCAACGTCATCTCCATCACGGACGGCCAGATCTTCCTGGAGACGGAGCTCTTCTACAAGGGCATCCGCCCCGCCGTGAACGTCGGCATCTCGGTCTCGCGCGTCGGTTCGGCGGCGCAGATCAAGGCGATGAAGCAGGTCGCGGGCCGCATCAAGCTCGAGCTCGCGCAGTACCGCGAGATGGCGGCCTTCGCGCAGTTCGCCTCCGACCTCGATGCGTCGACGCAGGCGCTGCTGGCGCGCGGCGCGCGGCTGACCGAGCTGCTGAAGCAGCCGCAGTACAAGCCGGTGCCGGTCGAGGAGCAGGTGATCGCGATCTTCGCCGGCACCCGCGGCTATCTCGACCGCATCCCGGTCGGCCAGGTCGGCGAGTTCGAGCGGCGCCTGCTGTCCGAGATCAAGTCGACGAAGCCCGAGATCATCGAGGCGGTGCGCACCGACCGCGAGATCAAGAAGGAGACCGAGGAGAAGCTCGTCGGCTTCCTCGACGGCTTCGCCAAGTCCTTCGCGGCCTGATCCAAGGGCATAGGGAACCGGGGCCATGCCCAGCCTGAAGGACCTGCGCGGTCGCATCAACAGCGTGAAGTCCACGCGCAAGATCACGCAGGCCATGAAGATGGTCGCCGCGGCGAAGCTGCGCCGCGCGCAGAGCCAGGCGGAGGCCGCGCGCCCCTATGCCGAGCGGATGGAGCGCATGCTCGCGTCGCTCGGCCAGGCGGTGGCGACCATGCCGGGCGCGCCGCGCATGCTGATCGGCACCGGCGCGGACAAGGTGCACCTGCTGGTCGTCGTGACCGCCGACCGCGGCCTGGCCGGGCCGTTCAACACGAACGTCTCCCGCCTCGCGCGCAACACGATCCGTGCGCTCGAGTCCGAGGGCAAGACCGTCCGCATCCTCTCGGTCGGCCGCAAGGGCGCCAACTACCTCAAGCGCGAATTCGCCAGCCGCATGGCGGGCGAGATCAGCTTCATGGGCAAGAAGCGGATCGAGTTCGCCGATGCCGAGGAGGTGGCGAACCGCATCACCGCCATGCTCGACGAGGGTGGCTTCGACGTCTGTACGCTGATCTACAACCGCTTCCGCAGCGTCATCAACCAGATCCCGACGGAGCAGCGCCTGATCCCGGCGCCGCTGCCGGAGGACTCCGCCCCCGCCGCCGCGCCGGGGCCGCAGGCGATGTACGAGTACGAGCCGACCGAGGAGGAGATCCTCGCCACGCTGCTGCCGCGCAACCTGGCGATCCAGATCTACCGCGCGCTGCTCGAGAACAATGCGGGCTTCTACGGCAGCCAGATGACGGCGATGGACAACGCCACGCGCAACGCGGGCGACATGATCAACCGCCTGACCCTGAACTACAACCGCACGCGCCAGGCCAACATCACCCGCGAGCTGATCGAGATCATCTCCGGCGCCGAGGCCATCTGAAGGAACCCATGCGATGAAGAACAATGTGGGGCAGATCGCCCAGGTTCTGGGCGCCGTGGTGGACGTGCAGTTCCCCGGCGAGCTGCCGAACATCCTGAACGCGCTGCACACCCGGAACGGCGAGACCACGCTGGTCCTCGAGGTGGCGCAGCACCTGGGCGAGCGAACCGTGCGCTGCATCGCCATGGACATGACCGACGGGCTGGTCCGCGGGCAGGAGGTGGTGGACACCGGCGCCGGCATCGCGGTGCCGGTCGGCCCGGGCACGCTCGGGCGCATCCTGAACGTGATCGGCGAGCCGATCGACGAGCGCGGCCCGGTGCCGCACGACAAGACCTACACGATCCACCGCGACGCCCCGCTGTTCGAGGACCAGGCGACCAGCGCCGAGATCCTCGTGACCGGCATCAAGGTCGTCGACCTGCTCGCCCCCTACTCCAAGGGCGGCAAGGTCGGCCTGTTCGGCGGCGCCGGCGTCGGCAAGACCGTGCTGATCCAGGAGCTGATCAACAACATCGCCAAGGCGCATGGCG
>CAYNYQ010000174.1:0-9488 GCA_964401305.1 uncultured Acetobacteraceae bacterium
GCGGCTTCGGCGATCGTCCCCCGCGTCCCTTCGGCGACCGCCCGCCCCGGCGTGATTTCGGCGGCGGCGGCGGCTTCGGCGATCGCCCGCCCCGGCGGGACTTCGGTGGTGGCGGCGGCTTCGGCGGTGGCGGCGGCTTCGGCGATCGCCCGCCGCGGCGCGACTTCGGCGCCCCCGGCGGCGGTGGCGGGTTCGGCGATCGCCCGCCGCGTCCCTTTGGCGATCGTCCGCCGCGCCGCGACTTCGACCGCGATGCCGGCGGCCCGACCTACGCCATCAACGGCACGGTGAAGTGGTTCGACCAGGTGCGCGGCTTCGGCTTCGTCACGCCGGACGATGGCGGGCAGGATGTGTTCCTGCACTCCTCCGTGCTGCAGCGCGCCGGCCGCCAGGACGTGCAGCAGGGGGAGAAGGTCTCCCTCGAGGTGCGCGACGGGCAGCGCGGCCGCCAGGCAGTGGTCCTGAAGTAGCCCGCCGCGCCACGCGGCGTCGGGCCTGCGGGGCTCCGGGCTGCGGTCCGGGGCCCTTTTCATGTCCGCCGCTGTGCCCAGGGTGGCGGCCATGCGCGGCGGGTTAACCACCGGCGGCGCAGGGTGGCCGCATGCGCCCGCCCCGTACCGCCGCCGCGCTGCTGCTGCTCCTGCTCGCCGCTGGCCCCGCCGCCGGGCAGGAGGATCCGCGCTTCCCCGCCTGCACCGCGGCGCGGGAGGGCGTGACCGCCTGCCTCGACGGCAAGCTCTGTCTCTGCCGCTACCAGCCCGGCGGCAGCCTCACCGGGCGGCCCTCGGGCCTGCGCTGGGATTGCGGGGCCCTGCGGCCGAGCTGCGGTCCCCCGCCGGTCGAGCCTGGTGCGCTGCCGCCGCCCCTGCCCCCCCTCTTCCTCCAGCCGACCCTTCCCGGCTGGCCCGGGGAGCGCGGCCTGGGCCGATGACAGCCGCGGATGGTGCGGCCCGATGGCAACGGGTCGGCGCGACGAGGGCGGAGCGGCCACTTCACTGTCGCGCGATCACAGTTTATTGAATACTATCTCAGCCTGCCGCGGTGGACCGACCACCCCGGCCCTGGGACCTCGGCCATGCTCGACATCCTGTCCTCACCCTCCGCGGCGCCGGACGGCACGCTCGCCCCCTCGCCCGACGGCTTCCTCTTCGCCACCGGCATCGAGAACAGCGCGCCGACGCTGGCGGGCGGGCGCGTCCGCCGCGACCAGCTCGCCGAATGCGGCTTCTACGACCGCTGGCGCGAGGATCTCGCCCTGGTGCGCGAGATCGGCTGCACCGCGCTGCGCTACGGGCCGCAGCTGCACACCACGCTGCGCGGCCCGGGCCGCCACGACTGGGCCTTCGCCGACGAGACCTTCGCCAGGCTCCGCACCACGGGCGTGCTGCCGATCGTCGACCTCTGCCATTTCGGCGTGCCGGACTGGCTCGGCGATTTCCAGAACCCCGATTTCCCGGCGCTCTTCGCCGACTATGCCCGCGCCTTCGCCGCGCGCTTCCCCTGGGTGCGGCTCTACACGCCGGTGAACGAGATGTTCATCACCGCCGTCTTCAGCGCGAAATACGGCTGGTGGAACGAGCAGCGGCACGACGACCGCAGCTACGTCACCGCCATCCGCAACGTCGTCATGGCCAATGTGCTGGCCATGCGCGCCATCCTCGAGGTGCGGCCCGATGCGCTCTTCATCCAGAGCGAGAGCACCGAGCATTTCCACCCCGAATGCCCCGCCGCCATCGCCCATGCCGAGCACCGCAACGCCGAGCGGTTCCTGACGCTCGACCTGAACTATGGCCGCCGCGTCTGCAGCGCCATGTACGAGTTCCTGATGGACAACGGCATGACGCGGGAGGACTACCGCTTCTTCCTGCGCGGCGGCGAGCTGACGCCGCACTGCGTGATGGGCAACGACTGGTACGTCACCAACGAGCACGTCATCGGCGCCGACGGCCACAGCCGCTGGGGCGGCGAGGTCTTCGGCTACGACACCGTCACCCGCGACTACCACGCCCGCTACCGCCTGCCGGTGATGCACACCGAGACCAACCGCGACGAGGGGCCGAACGGCGACGAGGCCGAGCACTGGCTGTGGAAGCAGTGGTCCGGGATCATGCGGCTGCGGCAGGAGGGCGTGCCGATGCTGGGCTTCACCTGGTACTCGCTGACCGACCAGGTGGACTGGGATTCGGCGCTGCGCGAGCGCAACGGGCGGGTGAATCCGCGCGGCCTCTTCGACCTCGACCGCCGGCCGCGCGCGGTGGGCCGCGCCTACCAGCGGCTGATCGCGCAGTGGCGCCCGGTGCTGAAGCGGCAGGGCAACTGCCTGACCCTGCCGCCGGCGCGCGCCTGAGGCGGCGGCGGGGGCGGCCGCCCGCCCCCGCCCCTGCCGGCGCTATTCCGGCTTGATGCCGGACTTCTGCACCACCGCCGACCAGCGCGCGACCTCGGCGCGGATGAAGGTGGTGAACTCCTCCGGCGTCGAGGTGCGGCCGATGACGCCGCGGGTGCCGAGCGTCGACTTCACCTCGGGCTTGGCCATGGCGTGCAGGATCGCGGCGTGCAGGCGCTGCACGATCGGCGCCGGCAGGTTCGCGGGGCCGAGGATGCCGCCCCAGCTCGTCGCCTCGAAGCCGGGGAAGCCCTGCTCGGCGATGGTCGGCACGTCCGGCACCTGCGCCACGCGCTCGAGCGTGGTGACGGCGAGGCCGCGCAGCTTGCCCTCCTTCACTTGCGGCACCAGCGTGACGGAGGTGTCCATCAGCAGCGGGATGGTGTTGCCGAGCACGGCGGCGATCGCGAGCTGGCCGCCGCGGAACGGCACCGCGGTCCATTGGAAGCCGCCGATATCGGCCAGCTGCTCCATCGTCAGGTGCGGCGCCGAGCCGACGCCGCCATGGCCGTAGTTCAGCGTCCCCGGCCGCGCCTTGGCCAGCGCGATGGCCTCCCTGAGGTCCTTCGCCGGAAGGTCCGGGTGGGCCGCCAGCAGCATCGGCACGATGGAGACCATGGAGATGGGCGAGAAGTCGCGCACCGAATCATAGGGCAGGCGAGTGCCGTAGAGCGCCTGGTTCAGCGCGTTGGGGCCGGCATTGCCCATCAGCAGCGTGTAGCCGTCGGGCGCGCTGCGGGCGACGAACTCGGCCGCGACGCCGCCATTCGCGCCGGGCCGGTTCTCGACGACGATGGGCTGGCCCAGCACCTCGGTCATGAAGGGGCCGAGCAGGCGGGCGATGACGTCGCTCGCCCCGCCCGGCGGATAGGGGACGATCATGCGGATCGCGCGGCTCGGGTAGTCCTGCGCGGCGCCGAGGCGCGGCAGCGCCAGCGCGGCGCCGGCCCCGCCGGCGAGCAGCGCCAGCCCGCGCCGGCGGAGGAGGTGGTGGTCGGTCATCGTCGGAGTCTCCCTGGTGGTTTGCCTCGGTCCCGCGCGGCGTCAGGCCGCGCGCGCGCCCTGCAGCTCCCGCGCCGTCCGGCCGTGGTTGCCGAAGCGGGTGAAGCCGAAGCGCAGCGCCGCGTCCTCGATCCGGCGCAGCCCGTCATCCTGCAGCCAGAGCCGCAGCATCAGCCGCCGCCGCGCCGGGTCGGCATGGTCGGTGTAGCCGCGGCGGGCGTGGAAGACGGTGTAGTTGTTGGCGAACTCGATGTCGCCGGGCGCCAGGTGGAACTCCAGCAGCAGCGCGGGGTCGAGGGCGAGCGCATCGAATCCGTCGAGCGCGGCCTTCTGCGCCGGCGTGAGCGGGATACCGCTACGCTGCTCGGCGCGGGTGATGTAGGAGCGGGCGTAGCGCGCGCTGACGGTGCCGTCCGACGCGGTGTGGAAGAGCGGGATCGGCGCGGCGCTGATCGGCGGCTCGCCCGGCCCCTCCTCGCCCTTGCGGTCGTAGAAGAAGCCCTGATGCAGCGCCTCGAGGTGTTCGGGGTGCTCGGCCAGGATGCGGTTGTAGACGGCGAGCGCGCTGGTCAGCAGCGTCTCCCCGCCGCTCGCCGCCTGGCGCAGGCACATCAGCCCGACGATGTCCGAGTTGTCGCAATGCATGGCGAGCTCGGCATTGACCTGATAGGCGCGCACATCGCCCTTGTAGTCCCGGCCGCGGTCGTAGACCCCGGCGATCAGCTCGGCCGCGGCGTTCTGCGTCACGCCCTCGCCGAGATGCGTGCCGATGCCCCAGAAGAGCAGGTGCGCATCGGCCTCGGTGTAGCGCTCCACCGGCAGGCCGCGCAGCAGCGCCACGCCGCGACCGCGCGCCAGGATCTCCCGCACCCGGGCCAGCAGCCCGTCCCATTCGGGCAGCGGGAAGTCGTCGCGGGTGATCGCCGGGAAGGGCAGGCCGCGTGCCTTCACCGCGGCCAGGGCGCGGTCGAGGGCGGCGACATGGGCGGGCTCGAGCGGGATGCGCCAGGTGGGATCCGCCTCGATCTCCGCCCGCGTCCAGGCGGCGGGATCGGTGATCGGCGTGCGGCGGATGCTGCTGCTGGCGGGCATCGGCGGCGCCCCCTCCCCTGCTCGTGCGGAATGGTGCCGCGCGTCCGGGCGGGCGGCAAGCGCCGAGGGGCGGTCGCGACAGCGCCCGGCCGGGTTTCCCCGGGCCGGGCGCATCGAGGGGCGGCGCGGGGTCAGCCGGCGTCGGCGACGGCGCGCTTGGCCATGACGGTGACGAGGTGCGCGCGGTACTCGGCGCTGCCGTGGATGTCGCTGTTCAGCCCATCCGCGTCCTGCTTGATGCCCGCCACCGCATCCGGCGACCAGCTGGCCGAGAGCGCCTGCTCCATCGCCGTCTGGCGGAAGACGCCGGGGCCGGCGCCGTTGATGGCGACGCGCACGCCGGCGGCGGTCCTGGCGACGAAGGCGCCGGCCATGACGTAGCGGCTGGCCGGGTTCTTCATCTTGGCGTAGCCGGCCTTCTGCGGCACCGGGAACTCGACCGCGACCAGCAGCTCGCCGGGCTCGAGCGCCGTGGTGAACATGCCCTGGAAGAAGTCGTCCGCGGCGATGCGCCGCTTCGAGGTGACGACGGTCGCACCCAGCGCCAGCACGGCCGAGGGATAGTCGGCGGCGGGGTCGTTGTTGGCGACCGAGCCGCCGATGGTGCCGCGGTTGCGCACCTGGATGTCGCCGATCGAGCCGGCGAGCCTGGCGAGCGCCGGGATGGCGGCCTTCACCTCGGGGCTCTCGGCCACCTCGACATGGCGGGTCATGGCGCCGATGACGATCTTGTCGCCCTCGCGCTTCACGCCCCGCAGCTCGGCGATGGCGGAGAGGTCGACGACGGAGCTCGGCTTGTTCAGCCGGTGCTTCAGCGCCGGCAGCAGCGTCTGCCCGCCGGAGATCGGCCGCGCGTCAGGGTCGGCGGCGAGGATCTTCACCGCATCCGCGACGGAGCTCGGCTTGTGGTAGGCGAAGTCGTACATGCTCCCGATCTCCCAAGAGAGGTTGTGCCGTCCGCGTCGCGCCCCGTCCGGGGGCGCGCGGACGGCGGCTACTCGGCGGCCATCTTCCGGCCGGCGTTGATGATGCCCCAGATCTTCGCCGGCGTGGCGGGCATCTCGATGTGCCGCACGCCGTAGTCCCGCAGCGCGTCCACCACGGCGTTCATCACCGCCGGCGGCGAGCCGATGGCGCCGACCTCGCCGCAGCCCTTCACGCCGAGCGGATTGTGCGTGCAGAGCGTGGTGTGGGTGGCGACGCCGACCGAGGGCAGGTCGTCCGCCCGCGGCATGGTGTAGTCCATCATAGAGCCCGAGAGCAGCTGCCCGTTCTCGTCGTAGACGGCCTGCTCCAGCAGCGCCTGGCCGATGCCCTGGGCGACGCCGCCCTGCACCTGGCCCTCGACGATCATCGGGTTGATCACCCGCCCCACATCGTCCACCGCCGTGAAGTTCACCACCGCGACATGGCCGGTGTCGGGGTCGATCTCCACCTCGGCGATGTGGCAGCCGCCGGGATAGGTGAAGTTCTTCGGGTCGTAGAAGGCGGTCTCCTCGAGCCCGGGCTCGATCTCCTCGATCGGGTAGTTGTGCGGCACGTAGGCGGTCAGCGCGATCTCGCCGAGCGACTTGGTCTTGTCGGTGCCGGCGACGCGGAAAGTGCCGCGCTCGAACTCCACGTCCTCGACCGAGGCTTCCATCAGGTGCGCGGCGATCCGCTTGCCCTTGGCGATGATCTTGTCCATCGCCTTGAACATCGCGCTGCCGCCGACCGCGAGGCTTCGGCTGCCATAGGTGCCCATGCCGAAGGGCACCTTGGCCGTGTCGCCATGCACGATGTCGACCTGCGCCACCGGCACGCCGAGCCGGTCGGCGACGAGCTGGGCGAAGGTGGTCTCGTGGCCCTGGCCGTGGCTGTGCGCGCCGGTCAGCACGGTGACGCTGCCGGTGGGATGGACGCGGATGGTGCCGACCTCGTAGAGCCCGGCGCGGGCGCCGAGGCTGCCGACCACGGCCGAGGGCGCGATGCCGCAGGCCTCGAGATAGGTGGAGATGCCGATGCCGCGCAGCTTGCCGCGCTTCGCCGCCTCCGCCCGCCGCGCCTCGAAGCCGGCCCAGTCGGCCTTCGCCAGGCACTCGTTCAGCGTGCTCTGGTAGTCGCCGCTGTCGTACTGCAGCGCGACCGGCGTCTGGTAGGGGAAGGCATCGGCCGGGATGAAGTTGCGGCGGCGGAACTCGACCCGGTCGAGGCCGATCTCCTTCGCCGCGACATCCATCAGCCGCTCCAGCAGGTAGGTCGCCTCCGGCCTTCCGGCGCCGCGATAGGCATCGACGGGCACGGTATTGGTGAAGACCGCCTTCACCTCGCAGTAGATGGTCGGCGTCGTGTACACGCCGGCCAGCAGCGTGGCGTAGAGATAGGTCGGCACGCAGGGCGCGAAGGTCGAGAGATAGGCGCCCATGTTGGCCAGGGTGTGCACGCGCAGGCCGAGGATCCTGCCGTCGGCGTCCAGCGCAAGCGAGGCCTTCGTCACGTGGTCGCGCCCATGCGCGTCCGACATGAAGCTCTCGTTGCGCTCGGCCGTCCACTTCACCGGCCGGCCGAGCTTGCCGGCGGCCCAGGTGACGATCGCCTCCTCGGCATAGTGGTAGATCTTGGAGCCGAAGCCGCCGCCGACATCGGGCGCGACGACGCGCAGCTTCGCCTCCGGGATCTGCAGCACGAAGGCGCCCATCAGCAGCCGGATCACATGCGGGTTCTGGCTGGTGGTGTAGAGCGTGTGCTCGCCCGTGGTGGTGTCGTAGTCGCCGATCGCCGCGCGCGGCTCCATCGCGTTCGGCACCAGGCGGTTGTTCGTCGTCTCGAAGGTCACGACCTTGGCGGCCTGGGCGAAGGCGGCGTCGTTCACCGCCTTGTCGCCGATATGCCAGTCGTAGCAGAGGTTGCCGGCGACGCCGTCATGGATGGCCGCGGCCCCGGCGGCGAGCGCCGCCTCCATCGTCGCGGCGGCGGGCAGCACCTCGTAGTCCACCGTGATCGCCTCGGCGGCGTCCTTGGCCTGGCCGCGGGTCTCGGCGATCACCACGGCGACCGGGTCGCCGACATGGCGCACCTTGCCTTCCGCCAGCACCGGGTGCTTCGGCTCCGCCATCGGCGAGCCGTCCTTGTTGTGGATCTGCCAGCCGCAGGGCAGGCCGCCGATCGCCGCCAGGTCGGCCCCCGTGTAGACCGCGACCACCCCCGGCATCGCCGCAGCGGCCGCGGTGTCGATCGACGTGACCCGCGCATGCGCGTGCGGGCTGCGCAGGATGGTGGCGTAGGTCTGGCCGGGGCGAACGATGTCGTCGGTGTAGTGGCCGCGGCCGGAGAGGAAGCGCAGATCTTCCTTGCGCCGGACGCTTGCGCCAATGCCCTCGAAAGGTGCCACCACGTTCATCGGAATGCCTCCCACTGGCGTTCCGGAACCCGCCCCCCGGCGAGCCCCGCCCCCAGCCTTGTTCCTGCATTGCCGCCCGGGCTTGCCGCCCGGTGCGATTGGGGCCCGCGCCGGGCGCGCGCCGTTAAGCCAACTACTCGGCGGCGGGCGCCAGGGTGGCGGCGCGGCCGTGCATCACCTCCTGCGCGGCGGCGATGGCCTTGACGATGTTGTGGTAGCCCGTGCAGCGGCAGAGGTTGCCGTCCAGCCCCTCGCGGATCTCCTTCTCGGAGAGCCCGCCGGGATGCTTCTGCACCAGGTCGATCGCCGCCATCACCATGCCCGGGGTGCAGAAGCCGCACTGCAGCGCATGGTACTCGCGGAAGGCCTCCTGCATCGGGTGCAGCGTGCCGTCGGGCTTGGCCAGGCCCTCGATGGTGACGACCTGCGCGCCATCGGCCTGCAAGGCCAGGATGGTGCAGGACTTCACGCTCTCGCCGTTCACGTGCACCACGCAGGCGCCGCACTGGCTGGTGTCGCAGCCGACATGGGTGCCCGTCAGGCGCAGCTTCTCCCGCAGCAGCTCCACCAGGAGCGTGCGGCCCTCGACCTCGACCGTGTGGGACTTGCCGTTAACGGCCAGCGTCACCTGCGGCATATCCGCGCCTCCCCCGATACCCAGACGTTGCGGCGGCGCCCGGTCGGGGCGCCGCGTGTGGCCGAAAGGTCGCCTCGCACCCGGCTTCCGTCAAGCGGAGCCGAGCGCCGGGGCGATACGAAACCCGCAGGACGGCGCCGGGCGGCGCGCGATGCGGGGCTGCCCGGCCATCCGGAGGGGCGGATTCAGGCCCGGCGGCGCGCCCGCCGCCCCACCACGCCGAGCCCGAACAGCCCGGCGCCGAGCAGCGCGAAAGAAGCGGGCTCCGGCACCTCGGCGAGGAAGCCGCGGATCTCGCCGCCGGGGAACTTGTTCGAGTGGATGTTCAGGTAGGCGGTCCCGTTGAAGAAGCCCGCCAGCAGGGCGGCTTCCGCCCCGGCCACCGTGCCGCCGTTGGCAGTCAGGAAGGCGCCCGTATAGGTCGCCGTTGCCTCGGTATCGAGCACGATGCTGTAGCTGCCCTCAGTGACGTCTTCGGGGAAGCCCGGCAGGGTTCCGGGCGTCACGGCGACACCAGCGATGCCGCTTCCCGGCGACGCGGTGCAGCAGTGGATATGCGCGACCGTCGTCACGCCGGAGAGGCCGGTCCAATCCGTGCTGATGGACAGCGTGTTCGCGACGGTGTCGATCACGACCGTCGCCGTGCCGCTGCCGGTCGCGCCGGCGATCTCCGGCCCGAGGATGGTCGTGAAGGTGACCGGTGCCGCATCCGCCGGCCGCAGCCCGCAGGCCAGCAACGCCGCCAGGAAGGCAAGTCCCGCAGTGGTCCTCATGCTCGCTCTCCTCCGCTGGCGGCGTGGCCTGCGCAGTCCTGGCCCGCCGCATTGGAACGATGGCATGCAGCCACCGATGCAGCGCCGCCGCAACGTCGAAGCCATGACGTGACGAGGACGAAACGGGGAGCGGCCGCTGCCGGGCAGGCTGCGCGCCGCCCGGTCAGCCGCCGCCGGTCGGCGGCACGCTGCCGCCCGGGCGGCGCGGCGCGGCGGGCC
>CAYNYQ010000175.1:0-9457 GCA_964401305.1 uncultured Acetobacteraceae bacterium
CGCTTCGCCATCGGCACCCACCGCGCCGGCCGCTCGAAGGCGCTGACGAAAAGCGAGCTGGACGAGATCCCGGGCGTCGGGCCGGCGCTCAAGCGCCGCCTGCTGAACCACTTCGGCTCGGCGCGCGGCGTGCGCAACGCCTCGCTCGAGGACCTGGCGGCGGCGCCGGGCATCGGCCCCGCCGCGGCCCGCCGCATCCATGGCCATTTCCACCCCGGCACGACGCCGCCCGGCGCGGGATAGGGCGGTGGCGTCACCCGGGCCGCGGCGCGCCCGGGCCGGGAACGGGCGGGTGTACCGCCGGGCCGACCGGCGCGGGGCCGGGGTCGCGCGGCGTCTCGGCGGGCTGCTGCGGCGGCTCGTGCACGGCCGGGCCGACCGGGGCGGGCCCGGGCTCCGGATGCTCCCCGGTGCCGGAGGTCGGCGGCGCGGGGGCGTGTCGGCTGGGCTCGGGTGGCATGGTGGGTCTCCTCGGCATGGCCCGCAGGGCGGAGGTCAACGTTGCGCCGGTGCCGCCGGTTGCCGGTGGCAGCGACCGGGTGCGCAGGCGCGCGTCTCCGCCCCCGGTCCGGCGACGCGGCGCGCGGGGAGCCATGCGGGGCCGGCTGCGCTTATGGTGCCGGCCGCCTCGCCCGGCCGATCCAGCCTTGCTAGACTCGGGCCCGCATGCCGACCGACCTGCCGAACCTGCTGACCCTCTCGCGCATCGCGGCGATCCCGCTGCTGGTGGCGTTGGTCGCGCTGCGGACGCCCTGGGGCGACGTCTTCGCCTGCGCGCTGTTCTCGGCCGCCGCCATCACCGACTACTTCGACGGCAAGATCGCCCGGCAGCGGCAGAGCGTCTCGGGCTTCGGCCGCATGCTCGACCCGATCGCCGACAAGCTGCTGGTCGGCGCCGCGCTGATGCTGCTGGCGGGCTTCGACCGCCTCTCCACCTGGGCCCTGCTGCCGGCCATCGTGATCCTGCTGCGCGAGATCCTGGTCTCCGGCCTGCGGGAGTTCCTGGCCGGCCTCGCCATCGGCCTGCCGGTGACGCGGCTCGCCAAGTGGAAGACCGGCTTCCAGATGGGCGCGCTGGGCACGCTGCTGGCCGGCGACACGGCGGCCGGCGTGCTCGGCCTCGGCATGTTGCCGGTGGGCTGGATCGGCGAGGCCATGCTCTGGACCGCCGCCGCGCTCACCCTGGCCACCGGCTGGGACTACCTCCAGGCCGGGCTGCGCCATGCCGAGGGTGCGCCGCCGCAGCGGTCCCCGGCGCATGCGCCCGGCGCGGAGGGGCGGCCGGCGCCGGGCCGGCCTTGAGAACACCGCCGAGGCGGCGCATTTTCCGCCCGTGCCCGAGGAGCGCATCGTGATGGACAGGGACCAGGAGGCCAGGCGCCCGGCGCCGCATCGGCCGCGCCGGCTGGTGGCGGGGCCGCTGGCGCTGCTGCTCGGGGGCGCCGCGCTGGCGCTCGGCGGCTGCGGCGGCGCGCTGCAGGAAGCGTTGTCCACCCCCGCCGATGCCGCCTCCACCGCCGGCGGCATCTTCGGCCAGCCCTGGGGCGGCCAGCGCCCGGCCATCCTGGACGAGAGCGTCACCCTCGCCCGGCTGATGGGGGCACCGCCCGCCCCCGACGTGCTGCGCCCGGAACCGGGGGATGTCTGGCCGGGCCCGCTGCCGCCGCGCTCCACCCTGGCGAACCCGGACGCCGCTTTGCGCGGCATCCCGGAATACGAGCCGAGCGGCCCGCGCCAGCCGGTCTCGGAACTGGCGCCGGCGCGGCCCGGGCCACGGGGCCAGCCGCGCAGCAGCCCCAACCTGCCGCCGTCGCAGACCTTCGACGAGGATGGCCGCCTGCGCTCCTCGGCGCCGCTGCCGCCGCCCGCCCGCCTGCCGCCGCCGCCGCCGGCCCGCACCGACGGCCAGGTGATCCACACGCCGGGCGGGCCGGTGATCACCTCCGGCGGCACGGACCGCGTGCAGACCTACACCGTGCCCGGCGTCGGCGGCACCGGCACGGCGATCCGCGATGGCAACACCACCACGCTGATCGGCCCGGACGGCCGGGTGCAGGCCGTCCCGACGCCCTCGCGCTGACCCGGGCGGGCGACGGCATGCGCGTGCTCTATTTCGCCTGGGTCCGGCAGCGCGTCGGCCTCGCCGAGGAAGAGGTCGCGCCGCCGGCCGAGGTGCGCGACGTCGCCGGGCTGATGGCCTGGCTTGCCGGCCGCAGCCCGGGGCATGCCGCCGCCTTCGCCGAGGGTCGGCAGATCCGCGCCGCGGTGAACCAGGACTTCGCCCGCCCCGCCGACCCGGTCGGGCCCGCCGACGAGGTCGCCTTCTTCCCCCCGGTGACCGGCGGATGACGGCCGTGGCGGAGGCGCGCCCGGAGGCCGGCGCCGCGCCCGTGCGGCCCCGCGTGCTGGTGCAGGAGGCGCCCTTCGACCTGGCCGCCGAATCGGCGGCGCTGACCGCGGGACGCACCGATATCGGCGGGCTGGCCAGCTTCGTCGGCATCAGCCGCGCCGATGACGAGCTCGCCGCCCTGGTGCTCGAGCACTATCCCGGCATGACGGAACGCGCGATCCGCCGCATCGCCGAGGAGGCCTGCGCGCGCTGGCCGCTGACCGGCTGCACGGTGATCCACCGCCATGGCCGGCTGCCGCCGGGCGCGCCGATCGTGCTGGTGCTGACCGCCTCCTCGCACCGCGCCGCCGCGCTCGAGAGCTGCGCCTTCCTGATCGACTGGCTGAAGACCGGCGCGCCCTTCTGGAAGCGCGAGGAATTCGCCGATGGCCGGCCCGGGCGCTGGGTCGAGGCGAAGGCCGAGGACGATGCCGCCGCCGCGCGCTGGGCCGCCGCCGGGGGCCCCGGCGCTTGAGCCTCGGCGCCGCCCTCCTCGCCCGGCTTGAGCTGCCCTGCCGCGACATCGCCCGGCAGCGCGACTTCTACAGCCGCATCCTGGGCCTGGCGCCGGCCGAGGGCATCCCCGCCGGCTTCCGCTGCGGCCCGGTGCGCCTGGTGCTGCGCTCGCGCGGGGATGCGCTGTTCCCAGCCGGCGGGCAGCCCGGCGCCGGCGCCGCCCTGCTCGCCTTCCCGGTGGAGGAGGCCGAGCTCGAGCGCTGGCACCGGCGCATGATGATGGCGCGCGTGGCGGTGCTGGACGCCCCCGGGCCCGGCGGCGTCCGGCCGCGCGTACTGCGGGTGGCCGACCCCGAGGGGAATGTGGTCGAGCTCTTCGCCGCCGACCCGTGAGCAGCGGCACGGGCAGCGCCCCGCCGGGCGGTGCGCCCGCCTTCCGCGCCATCGCGGCCATCGCGGCCGGTGCTGTGCTGCTGCTCTGGCCCGCGCTGCTGAACGGCTACCCGCTGGTCTTCAGCGACACCGGCGCCTTCCTGGCGCAGACCGTCATGGGCTGGCCGGTCTGGGACAAGCCCTTCGTCTACGGCCCGCTGCTGCATGCGCTGCACTGGCGGGTCACGCTCTGGCTGCCGGCGGCGGCGCAAGCGCTGCTGCTTTCCTGGCTGCTCTGGCTGACGCTCAGGGCGCTGCGCGGCGCGGCGCGGGCGGGGCCGCACCTGGTGCTCTGCGCCGGGCTCGGGGCCTTCACCGCCGCGCCCTGGTTCGCGGCGCAGCTGATGCCGGACATCCTGGCGTCGATGCTGGTGCTGGCGCTGTTCCTGCTGGGCTGGGCGGCGGAGGATCTCGGGCGCGCGGAACGCGGTGCGCTGGTGCTGGTGGCGACGCTGGCCTGCGCCGCGCATCTCTCGCACCTGCCACTGGCCGCGGCGCTGGCGGCCCTGGCGCTGGCGGAGCGACGGCGCTGGCGGCCGGCGTTGCGCTGCGCGCTGCCGCTGCTGCTGGCCGCCCTGCTGCTGGTGGCGAGCAACCTCGCGCTGCACGGGCGCGCGGCGCTGTCGCCCTATGGCGCGGTCTTCGCCCTGGCCCGGCTGGTGGCGGACGGGCCGGCGGCGCGCACCATCGCGGCGCGCTGCCCGGAGGCGGGCTGGCACCTCTGCGACTGGGCCGGGCGGCTGCCCGCCGATTCGGACCTCTTCCTGTGGCAGCGCGACGGCCCGGTCTGGGCGCCGCGCCGCGATGGGGCGCAGCCCGGCGGGCCGATCAGCCTCGCGCCCGAGGCCGCCGCGATCCTGGCCGAGACGCTGCGGCGCGAGCCCGTGGCGGTGGCCGGCGCGGTGCTGCGCAACGGCTGGCGGCAGCTCGGCATGGCGGGGATCGGCGATGCGCTGGTGGCGGACCACCTGGCGGTGCAGGTCGGCCGGCAGCTGGCGCTGGGCTTCCCGGCGGCCGAGCAGGCGCGCTTCGCGGCCTCGCGGCAGGCGCGCGGGGACCTGCCGGCGGCGGCGGCGGCGCTGCGGCCCGTGCATGCGGCGGCGCTGCTGCTGGGCGCCGGCGGCGTGCTGCTGGCCTGGGCCCGCCTGGTCGGCAGGCGGGACCGGTCGGCGGCGGCGGGGCGCCGGCTCGGACTGGTGCTCTGCGTGCTGGTGGGGCTGGGCGCGAATGCGCTGGTGACCGGCGGCCTCAGCGGGCCGCATGACCGGTATCAGGCGCGACTCGCCTGGTTGTTGCCACTGGCAGCGCTGCTTGCCTTGCCGCCGCGGCGCGACCTGGAACAGCCTCCACCCTGACGGAGCGCGGGCGCGCTCGATCAGACCGGCGACAAGCTGTTCCAGACGCCATGTTTTCTGGAGCAGGAGGCCCGGTCAGACGATTCCGTCTGATCAGGTCTCCTGCTCCGGCGCGGGAAGGCTGGGGCCGCGGTTCCGGCCTGGACGCTGGCCCCGGACGCAGAACGACGTGGCGCGGCCCTTCCCCCAGGCCACGACCACGTCTGTTTCCGCCGGGATCGACCCGCGGCCCTGGGCGGCGCGCGCGCAGCCGTTGCGGCCGCGGCGCCCCGCCGTCGGCGATCTCAGCCGCCGCCGCCGCGCCCGCGGTCGACCGGCGAGGGCCGGAACTCCTGCGGGATGCCGCCGCCGAGCTGGTTCGGCGAGCCCGGGCCGGTGCGGGTGATGGTCGGGCGCCCGGCGCTCTCGCCGCCGCCGGCCGTGCCGGTGATGGTGGCGGTACCGGCGGAGGTCGCCTCGCGCTGGCTCTGCGGGATCTGGTCGGTGGCGACGCGCGCCGCGGACTCACCGGCCGAACCCATGCTCGTGCCGGCGATCGGCGGCTGGACGTTGGCGTTCTGGCAGGCGGCGAGGCCAAGCCCGAGTGCCGCGAGGGCGGCGAGGCGCGTGGAAACTGTCATGGGTCCCCCTTCGGACGGCTCCGGTGACTGGAGTTCGGCGCATCTCAGCCGATCGTCACGACGGTGCCAATAGCGTAAATGCCGATCCATGTCGCCTCCGTGGCGAGCCGGGCACGGTTTTCCGCGCGGCGTGGCGCACAGGCCCCGATTCGCGGCAGGCCGAAGCATCCCGGCGCGCGCTGCGCTAGCCTGCCGGCGCATGCTCGGATTCGATCCCTCGGACGCCCTGCTGGTCACGGCGATCTTCCTCCTGGCCGGCGCGGTGAAGGGGGTGGCCGGATTCGGCCTGCCCACCATCAGCCTCGGCCTGCTCGCGCTGACCCGGCCGCTGCCGGAGGCGATGGCGCTGGTGCTGCTGCCGACGCTCGCCACCAATGTGTGGCAGGCGCTGGGCAGCGGCGCGCTGCGGCCGGTGCTGCGGCGGCTGGCCGGCTTCCTGGTGGCGGCCTTCCTCGGCACGGCCATCGCCGCGGGGCAGCTGGCGCGGGCCGATGCGGCGGTGCTGGCCGGGCTGCTCGGCCTGCTGATGGCCGCCTCGGCGGCGGTGGCGCTGCTCGGGCCGCGCTGGCCGGTGCCGGCGCCGGCGACGGAGCGCTGGCTCGCGCCGCTGGTCGGCGGCGCCTCGGGCGCGGTGGCGGGGCTCACCGGCAGCTTCATGATGCCGGCCGCGCCCTTCCTCGCCGCGCTGCGCCTGCCGCCCGAGGCCTTCGTGCAGGCCTTCGCGCTCGGCGCCGTGGTGGCGACGCTGACCTTGGCCGCAGCGATGGGGGCGCAGGGGCTGATCCCGCCGGATCTCGGCATCGCCGCGGTGCTGGTGCTGGCGCCGGCCTTCCTCGGCATGGCGATCGGGCAGCGGCTGCGCGGGCGACTGTCGGAGCGGGCCTTCCGCAGCGTCATCCAGCTCTGCCTGCTGACGCTCGGGACCTACCTGGCGATCCGCAACCTGGCGTGAGGGGCGCTATCCCGGCCGGAGCAGCGGCAGCAGCGAGAGCAGCAGCAGCACGGCCATGGCGATGTTGAACCGGCGCAGCGCCCGCGGCCCCGGCAGCAGCCGCGCGATGCCGGCGCCGAGCGCCGCCCAGGCCGCCAGCGAGCCGAGCGCCGCCACGGCGAACAGCGCCGCCAGCACCGCCGCCTCGGGCAGCACGCGCGGCCCCGCATAGGTGCCGATGGCGGCGAAGGCGATCAGCCAGGCCTTCGGGTTCACCCACTGGAACAGCGCCGCCTCGAGGAAGGAGAGCGGCCGGGCGCGGCGCTGCCCCGGCGCCTCCCCCACCCCGCCCGGCACGGCGGTGGCGAGGCGCCAGGCCAGCCAGGCGAGCCAGGCCGCCCCCACCCAGCGCAGACCGAACTGCAGCTCCGGCCGCTCGCGCAGCGCCTCGGCGGCGCCAAGCGCGACCAGCACCAGCATGGCCGGGAAGCCCAGCGCGACGCCCAGCATCTGCGGCACCGTCCGCCGGATCCCGAAATTGGCGGCCGAGGCGGCGGCCAGGGCGTTGTTCGGCCCCGGCGTCGCCGACATCGCCACGGCGAAGCCGGCCGCCGAGGCGAGCCAGGCGGGATCGGGCACGGCGCCGCCCTCCCGCCGCTCAGGCCGCGAGGCCGGGCGACGCCCCGTCGCGCCGGCGGACCAGGGCGGCGAAGTCGGCCATCATCGCCGCGGTGATGGCGCCCGGCGCGAGGGTGCGGCCGGCGATCTCGCGCACCGGCGTCACCTCGGCCGCGGTGCCGGCGAGGAAGGCCTCGGTGGCGCGGGCGAGCTCGGCCGCCTCGATCCGGCGCTCCACCACCGCGATGCCGCGGGCGCGGGCGAGGCGCATCACGGCGCGACGGGTGATGCCGTCGAGGAAGCCGATCGGCGTCGGCGTGTTCAGCGCGCCGTCGATGACGAGGAAGATGTTGGCCCCCGTCGCCTCGGCGACGTCGCCCTTCCAGTCGAGCATCAGCGCGTCGTCGAAGCCCTGGTCCATGGCCGCGTGCTTGGAGAGCGTGCCGATCATGTAGAGGCCGGTCGCCTTGGCCTCGGTCGGCGCCGTCTCGGGCGAGGGGCGGCGCCAGGGCGCCATCGCCAGGCGCACCCCCTGCGCCCGGCCGGCCGCGCCGAAATAGTCGCCCCAGGCCCAGGCGGCGATGGCGAGGTGCGGGCGGGTGGCGCGGGCGGCGACGCCCATCTCCTCGGCGCCGCGCCAGGCGATGGGGCGGAGATAGGCGTCCTCGAGGCCGTTGCGGGCGAGCGTCGCGCGGCAGGCGGCGTCGATCGCGTCGGCATCCCAGGGCAGGTCGAAGCCGAGGATGCGGGCGGAGGCGATCAGGCGCTCGGTATGCTCGCGCAGGGCGAAGATCTTCCCGCCATAGGCCCGCTCCCCTTCGAAGACGGCGCTGGCATAGTGCAGCCCGTGCGAGAGGACGTGCGGCCGGGCCTCCCGCCAGGGGACGAAGGCGCCGTCCCACCAGATCCAGCCGTCACGATCGTCGAAGGGTTCAGGAATCATGAGAAGGTCCCTCGGGGGTTTCCGGCAATCATGTTTCTCGTTGCCCACGATTCGTAGAACGACACCACATTTCGGTCAATGATACTGACCAATAAGGGGGGCATGGCAGCCATGTCGGACAAGCAGGGGGAGAGCGGCGCCGCCGACCCGCCGCCTCCCCCGCCGGGCGGCGGCGCGGGGCGCAACCTGCTCTTCCTGCGCGAGGAGGAGCTGCGCCTGGCGCAGGACCTGCTGTTCTTCGGCTACCGCGACTTCACCGCCGGCGCCGACGCGATCCTGGCCGAGCTCGGCATGGGCCGCGCGCATCACCGCGTGCTGCATTTCGTCGGCCGCTGCCCGGGCATCACCGTGGGCGAGTTGCTCGGCATCCTCGGCATCACCAAGCAGAGCCTGGGGCGGGTGCTGACGCCGCTGCTGGAGGAAGGCTATGTGGCGCAGGCGACCGGCCGCTCGGACCGCCGGCAGCGCCTGCTCCACCTGACCGAGAAGGGCCAGGCGCTGGAACGGCGGCTCTTCGAGCGGCAGCGCGAATGGGTGATGAAGGCCTACCAGGAGGCCGGCCCCGCGGCGGTGGATGGATTCCGCCGGGTGATGCGCGGCCTGATGGGCGAGGCGGCACGGGCGCAGCTCGAACGGCTCGAGCGGGCCTCGCCAAGCGCCGCCGGCGCCACACATCCAGCGCGGCGCGGTTGAGCGGCGCGCCGGCGCCGGGCGACCGGCCGGAGAAGCTCGTGGGGAACGCCATGTCCGCCGAAACGGCGCAGAAGGACCCGACGATCCAGGCGGCCGAGGCCGCGCACCTGCTGGTCGTCGACGACGATGCGCGGCTGCGCGCCCTGCTGCAGCGCTTCCTCGCCGAGCAGGGCTTCCGCGTCTCGGTCGCCGCCGATGCCGCCGCGGCGCGCGCCCAGCTCGCCGCCATGGCCTTCGACCTGATCGTGCTCGACGTGATGATGCCGGGCGAATCCGGGCTCGAGCTGGTGGAATGGCTGCGCCGCCAGGGCAACGAGGTGCCGGTGCTGATGCTGACCGCGCGCGGCGCCTCGGACGACCGGGTGGCGGGCTTCGAGCACGGCGCCGACGACTACCTCGCCAAGCCCTTCGACCCGCGCGAGCTGGCGCTGCGCATCCGCACCATCCTCAAGCGCGCGGCGCCGGTTGCGCCGCCGGTGCTGGCGCAGCCGCCGGTGCAGCTCGGCCCGCGCTGGTTCGACCCCGAGCGCTCCGAGCTGCGCGGCCCCGAGGGCGCGATCCGGCTTACCGGCGGCGAGGCGGCGCTGCTGGTGGCGCTGGCCCGCAGCGCCGGCCGCGTGCTGACGCGCGAGGAGATCGCCGCCGCCCTCGGCACGCCCGAGGCCGGGGAGCGGGCGATCGACGTGCAGGTCACCCGCCTCAGGCGCAAGATCGAGCCCGACCCGCGCGAGCCGCGCTTCCTGCACACCGTGCGCCACCGCGGCTATGTGCTGAGGCCGGGCCCATGAGCGCCGGCGCGACCCCCGCGGCGGCCGCGGCGCCCGCCCTGCCGGCGGCCGCCGCCGCGCGCCGCGCCCGCCGCTCCTTCGCCCTGCGCGCGCGGCCGCTGCTGCGCGCGCTGGTGCCGCGCGGGCTGCTCGGCCGCTCCCTGCTGATCATCCTGGTGCCGATGATCCTGCTGCAGGCGGTGGCGCTGCAGCTCTTCTACGGCGGGCATCTCGACGTGATCTCGCGCCGGCT
>CAYNYQ010000176.1:0-7900 GCA_964401305.1 uncultured Acetobacteraceae bacterium
CGCCTCCAGCGCCTGCAGCACCGCGTCGCCCATGCCGGCCGTGCCGATGCGCGCCTGGCCGGGGGCGGCGATGTCCGCCGTCGCCGCGCCCGCGGCCAGCGCCGCCGCGACGGCACGGTCGAGCCGCGCGGCCTCCTCCGGCGCGGCGAAGGTCCAGCGCAGCATCTCCGAGACCGACAGGATGGCGCCGAGCGGATTGGCGACCCCCTGCCCCGCGATGTCGGGCGCCGATCCATGCACCGGCTCGTACAGCGCCTTCCGGCGCCCATCCGACCCGACGGCGCCGAGCGAGGCCGAGGGCAGCATGCCCAGCGAGCCCAGGATCGCGCCGGCGCAGTCGGAGAGCAGGTCGCCGAACAGGTTGTCCGTCACGATCACGTCGAAGCGCCGCGGCGCGCGGGCGAGCTGCATGCCGCAATTGTCGGCCAGCATGTGCTCCAGCGTGACGTCGGCGAACTCGGCGCGGTGCAGCGCCGTCACGATCTCGCGCCACATGGCACCCGCCTCCATGACGTTGCCCTTGTCCACGCTGGTGACGTGGTTGCGGCGGGTGCGGGCCAGCTCGAAGGCGAAGCGGGCGACGCGGAGGATCTCTGCCTCGGTGTAGGTATGGGTGTTGACGCCGCGGCGGGTCCCGTCCGGCAGGCGCTCCACGCCGCGCGGCGTGCCGAAATACATCCCCGCCGTCAGCTCGCGGATGATGACGAGATCGACGCCCTCGGTGATGCGCGGCTTGTAGGGGCTGGCCTCGGCGAGCGCGGGCTGCATGCGGACGGGGCGGAGGTTGGCGAAGAGGTCGAGCGCCTTGCGCATGCGCAGCAGGCTGCCCTTGCGACGTTCCTCCGGCGGGATGTCCTTCTGGTCCAGCGTGTCGACGGAGCCGAAGAGGATCGCATCGGCCGTGGTGATCCGCTCCCAGGTCTCGTCGGGCATCATGGTGCCGTGGCGCTGCCAGTTGACGATGCCGAAGCCGCGCTCGGCCAGGTCGACCGGCAGCCCGCGCCGGTCCGCGAACCAGCCGAGCACGCGCACCGCCTGCGCCGTCACCTCCGGCCCCACCCCGTCCCCGGGCAGGACGAGGACCTCCATCCGGTTGCCGCCGCTCATGCCACGCTCTCCCAGGCCCAGGGCCGTGCCGCGCGGTCGCGCGCCTGCCAGGCGGCGATGGCGTCGCCACGCGCCTTGGTCTGCGCGATCTCGTCCAGGCCCTCGAGCAGCGCGGCCTTCTTGCGCGCATCGACCTCGAAGGGGATGGTCGCGCCGGCGGGCGTCACCACCACCTGCCGCTCCAGGTCCACGGTGACACGGGCATTGCCCGGCGCGGCCTCGGTCTCCTCGGCGATGCGGCGGATCGCCTCGATCGGCAGGCGCACCGGCAGCACGCCGTTCTGGAAGCAGTTGTTGAAGAAGATGTCGCCGAAGCTGGGCGCGATCACGCAGCGCACGCCGATGCCCTGCAGCGTCCAGACCGCGCCCTCGCGCGAGGAGCCGCAGCCGAAATTCTCGCCCGCCAGCAGGATCGGCGCGCCCTTGTACGCGGGCCTGGCCAGCGGCCAGTCCGGCTGGTCGCGGAAGCGCTCGAAGGCATGCGCGCCGAGGCTCTCGCGGCTGCCGCCGACCAGGTGCTGGATCGGGATGATCATGTCGGTGTCGATGTTGGCGCGCAGCAGCGGCGCGGCGACGCCGGTGACGCTGGTGAAGGGCTGCATCACAACGTCCTCGCATCGGTGATGGCGCCGGCCAGCGCGGCGGCCGCGGCCATGGCCGGGCTCGCCAGGTGCGTGCGCGCCCCGGTACCCTGGCGGCCGACGAAGTTGCGGTTGCTGGTGGAGACGCAGCGCGCGCCGGGCGGCACCGCCTCGCCGTTCGCCGCCACGCAGAGGGCGCAGCCCGGCTCGCGCCACTCGAAGCCGGCGGCCAGGAAGCGCTGGTGCAGCCCCTCCGCCTCGGCCTCGCGCTTCACGATCTCCGAGCCCGGCACCACCCAGGCGGTGACGCCGGGCGCGACCTTCGCGCCGGGCTTCAGCAGCGCCGCGGCATCGCGCAGGTCCGACAGGCGCGAGTTGGTGCAGGAGCCGATGAAGACCCAGTCGACCTTCGTGCCGGCGATCGGCCGGCCTGGCTCCAACCCCATGTACGCCAGCGCCGCGCGATCGCCCGGCGTCGCCGGCGCGGGGATGGTGGCGGTGACGGGCAGCACCTGCTCGGGGCTGGTGCCCCAGGTGACCTGCGGCGCGATCTCCTCGGCGCGGATCACGTGCTCGGCGTCGAAGCGGGCACCGGGGTCGCTGTGCAGCGCCCGCCAGTCGCGCAGCGCTGCCTCCCAGGCCGCGCCCCTGGGCGCGAAGCGGCGGCCCGCCAAGTACCGGAAGACCGCGTCATCCGGCGCGACGAAGCCCATCTTCGCCCCCATCTCGATCGAGAGGTTGCAGAGCGTCAGCCGCGCCTCGACGCCGAGCGCCCGCACCGCGGCACCGGCATACTCCACCGCGTAGCCCGTGCCGCCCGCCGTGCCGAGCCGGCCGATCGCGGTCAGGATCATGTCCTTCGCCGTGACGCCCCGGGGCAGCGCGCCCTCGAAGGCGAGGCGCATGGCGCGCGGCTTGCGCTGCATCAGCGTCTGCGTCGCCAGCACATGGGTCAGCTCGGAGGCGCCGATGCCGAAGGCCAGCGCGCCGACGCCACCATTGGTGCAGGTGTGGCTGTCGCCGCAGACCAGCGTCACGCCCGGCAGCACGATGCCGAGCTCGGGCCCCATCACATGCACGATGCCGTGGCCCGGCTGGCCGAGGTCGAAGAGCCGCACGCCCGTCTCCCGCGCCCGCTGGCGCAGCCCGGCGATCGGCCTCGCGCCGCCGGCGAAGGTCTCCGAGGTCCGCCCCGGCGCCGAGGAGACGGCGTGGTCCGGCGTGGCGAAGACCAGCTCGGGCCGCGCCACCCCGTGGCCGCGGGCGGCGACCTCCTCCAGCGCCCGCGCGCCGGAGAGATCGTGCAGCAGCACCCGGTCGATGTGCAGCAGCGACCAGCCCTCGCCGAGGTCGGCCACCACGTGCGGGTCCCACAGCTTGTCGAGCAGCGTCGCGGCGGCCATCCGGCATTCCCTCCCCCGTCGCCCATGCGTCCGGTGGAACGCTGCCGGCGTCAAGGGTCGGCTTGCGGACCGGGCGCGCCGGGAGCACCCTGTCGCCACCGAGCGAGAGGGCCCGCGCCATGGTCGACCTGGTCATCACCGGCGATTGCGTCGTCACCCCCCAGGCGGTCGGTCCGGCCGACATCGCCATCGCCGGCGGCAAGGTGGTGGCCGTGACGGCGCCCGGCGCCTTCCCGCTCTCCGCCGGCGCGCGGCTGGTCGATGCGCGCGGCAAGATCGTGATGCCCGGCGGCATCGACCCTCACACGCACTGCCTCTGGCCCACCTATGGTCCGGGCGGCGCCATCGAGCACACCAAGGGCCCGAGCGTCGTCGGCATGGCGGCGCTGCATGGCGGCACCACCACCATCATCGACTTCACCCGCTGGACGCACGGCAAGACCGTGCAGGGCGCCATCGAGGAGCGCATGGCCGCCTGGCGCGACGACGGCAGCCCCTGCGACTGGGCGCTGCACACCATGGTGGAGGGCGACCTGCCGCCCGAGATCCCCGCCCAGATCGGCGAGGCGATCGAGGCCGGCCATGCCACGGTGAAGATCTTCACCACCGACATCACGCCCTCCCGCAAGGGCCGGATGGTGGATTTCGGCGATATCTGGGAGGTGTTCCAGGTGCTCGCCGCCAAGGGCGGCCTCGGCGTGATCCACTCCGAGGACAACGACATCGTCATGCACATGTACGCCAAGCTGTTCCGCGAGGGCCGCGCCGGCTTCGAGAACATGGCGGAAGTGCACAACGCACTCTCCGAAGACGTCTCCTTCCGCCGCGTCATGCGCCTGGCGGAGCACGTGCCGGGCACCGCGCTCTACATGATGCATGTCTCGGCCGGCAACGGCGTGCGGGCGATCCGCGACGCGCGGTCCCGCAACCTGCCCATCTACGGGGAGAGCCTGCACCAGTACATGCTCTACACGCAGGAGGACTACAAGCGCCCGAACGGGCAGATCTATCACACCTATCCCTCGCTGAAGACGCAGGCCGACCAGGACGAGCTCTGGCGCGGCGCCATGGACGGCTCCATCGCCTGCGTCGCCACGGACGAGCTCTGCTGCAACCTCTCGGTGAAGGTGCAGGGCAGGCAGATCGACGACACCACGGGCGGCAATTCCGGCGTCGAGCCGCGCGTCGCCATCATGTACACGGAGATGGTCGGCAAGCGCGGCTTCACGCTGCGCCAGTTCGTCGACCGCGTCTCGACCAACGCCGCGAAGATCATGGGCATGTACCCGCGGAAGGGCTGCATCGCCCCGGGCTCCGATGCCGACATCTGCATCCTCGACCCGGCGCTGCGGCGCACCGTGCGCGCCGAGGCGATGCACGAGGCGGACTACTCGCCCTGGGAGGGGCGGGAGGTGAACGCTTGGCCGGCGATGACGATCCTGCGCGGCAAGGTCGTGGTGGAGGGCGAGGCCTTCGTCGGCGACGCGCGCGGCGGCGAGTGGATTCCGCGCAAGGTCGCCGAGGAGATCCGCAGCCGCGCCGTGGACATGGCGTGACGCCGCCGGAACTGCGCGCGCTGCTCGCCGACTGCATCACCGTCTGGGACGTCGCGGAGGCACGCGTCGCCATCGAGGGCGAGGGGGTGGTGGTGACCGGGCGCGACCTGGTCCTTCGCGTCGATCCGGCCGCGCCGGAGGATCGCCCGCTGCGCTGGTGGATCACCCGCCCGGGGCAGCGCCGGCCCTGCACCGGCACGCTCGGCCTGCTGCGCGGGCTGCGCAACGCGCTGGGCGCCGGCGACGCGCTGCCCTCGCGCCTGAGGATGTCGCCCGCGGACGAGGCATGACCGCGCGCCTGCCCGTCGGGATCGTCACCGGCTTCCTCGGCGTGGGCAAGACGACGCTGCTGCGCCGCATCCTGCGCGACCCGGCCTGGGCCGACAGCCTTGTCCTGATCAACGAGTTCGGCGAGGTGCCGCTCGACCACGACCTCGTCGCGGCGGGCGACGAGACCTTCCTTTCGGTCGCCACCGGATGCCTCTGCTGCGTCGTGCGCAGCGACCTGACGCGGACGCTGCTCGACCTGCACCGCCGGCGCGCCGCCGGCGAGGTGACGCCCTATGCCCGCGTGCTGATCGAGACATCGGGCCTCGCCGATCCCGCGCCGGTGCTGCATGCGCTGATGCTCGAGCAGGCGGTGACGGCGACGCACAGGCTCGGCGGCGTGGCGACGCTGGTCGATGCGCTGCACGGGCCCGGCGCGCTCGAGCGGCATCCCGAGGCGCAGCGCCAGGTGATGCTGGCCGACCGCATCCTGCTGACCAAGCCAGACCTCGCGCCGGACACTGCGGCGCTCACGGCGCGCCTGCGCGACCTGAACGCCGCCGCGCCGATCCGCCCCGCCCTGCGCGGGGAGGTGCCGCCTGGCTGGCTCTTCGCGCCCGAGCAGCCCGCCGCCGAATCCGCCGCGCTGGCCGCCTGGCTGGCCGAGGCCGGCGCCGCCGCGCGGCACAGCGCCGGCGTCGCCGCCGCGGTGATCGAGCGCGAGACGCCGATCCCCGCCATGGCGCTGACGCTCTGGATGCAGGCGCTGGCCGAGCATGCGGGGCCGAAGCTGCTGCGGCTGAAGGGCCTGGTCGCGATCACCGAGGCCGGCGCCGACCGCCCCGCCGCCATCCACGCCATCCAGCACGTGGTCTATCCGCTCGAATGGCTCGACGCCTGGCCCTCGGCCGACCGGCGCAGCCGCATCGTGCTGATCGGGCAGCACCTGCCGCCGCACTGGCCGGCGCGGCTGCTGGCGGCCATCGAGGCGGAGGTGGCCGAGGAGGCAGCGCGACTCAGCCCGCGGCGAGCGCCTCCGTGACGATCGCATTGTCCGCGGTCGCGGCGAAGCCGGGCCGGCGGGCGATGGCGCCGGCCGAATGCATCGCCGTCTCGAGCCGCAGGAAGGCCTCGGGCGGGTAGAAGGGATCCTGCGTCCACAGCCCCTGCGCCTTGTACCGCGCCAGGGCGGCGGCCAGCAGCGGCGGCGGCAGGTCCGGGAAGAAGGGCGCCACGGTCTCCGCCAGCGCATCCGTGTCGCTCGCCGCGACCCAGGCGAGCGTCTTCGCCAGGCCGCGCAGCATGGCCTTGAGCTCGACGCGCCGGTCCTGCAGTTGCTCGACGGTGGTGATGAAGGTGGTGTAGGCGGTCGGGCCGCGGCTCGCGGCGACGTGCCAGACATGCGCCTGGCCCGCGCGCGTGAGATCGCTGACCAGCGGTTCGAAGATCTGCGCGACGTCGAGCGTGCCCTTCGCCACGGCCTCGGCATTCTCGGCCATGGAGCGGTCCGTCACGCGCCGCACCGAGGTCGGGTCGAGCCCCGCGAGGCGGATGTCGTGCTGCAGCGTCCACCACGGCGTCGGCACTTCCGACACCGTGCCCAGCGTCAACCCGGCGAGATCGGTGAGCCGGAAGTCCGGCCGCGGCGTCCGGCCGACGAGGAAGAAGGGGTCGCCCATCACCACGGCGCCGAAATTCCGCAGCCGGCAGGCCGGGTCGGCATCATGCGCCAGCAGCACGCGCATCGGCCCGCCCCAGGCGAGATCCGCCTCGCCGGCCAGCACCGCATCCTTGGCCAGCGAGGGCACGGCGCCCGCGAGCATCCGCACCTCGACGCCCTCGGCGGCATAGGCATCGCGCGCGAGGGCGGCGTAGAATGGGGCGTAGAACACCGCGCGGAACGGCTCCTGCAGCGTGATCCTGTGCATGGGGTGCTCCGGCGGGGCTGGACCTCCGTGCAGCCTCGCGCATTCTGTGCCCGATGCCAATCTGCCGAAGCCGGAGGCCAGCATGACCACCCGCCGCCTTGCCCTCGCCGCCCCTGCCCTGCTGCCCGCGCTCGCCGCGCGGGCGCAATCAGGCTACCCGGACCGGCCGATCCGGATGATCATCCCCGTCGGCGTCGGCGGCGTGACGGATCTCGTCGGCCGCATCATGGCCGAGGCGATGTCGCCGCTGCTCGGCCGGCCCGTGGTGCCGGAGAACATCGTCGGCGCCGGCAGCACGGTCGGCGCCAATGCGTTCCAGCGCCTGCCGGCCGATGGCTACACGCTCTTCATCGGCACCAACAACCACCCGGTGATGCGCACCATCCATCCGCATTTCCAGTACGACCCGATCGCCGACTTCGTGCCGATCAGCCTCGTCGGCCGCCAGCCCTTCGTGCTCGCCGTCAACCCGCAGGTGCCGGCGCAGGACGTGACGACGCTGCTCGCCTGGCTGCGCGCGCAGGGCAATGCGGCGAATTACGGCTCGGCCAATCCGGGCGCGACGAACCACATGGCGGGGGAGCTGCTGAAGCAGCTGACGGGCGTCTCCTTCACGATCGTGCCCTATCGCACTGCCGCCAATGCCGTGCAGGACCTCGTCGCCGGCCGCGTGCAGGTCTCGATCGACAGCCCTTCGATGATGGCGCCGCTGATCCGCGACGGCCGGCTGCGCGGGCTGGCGGTCAGCAGCACCGACCGCTCGGCGCTCTTCCCTGAGCTGCCGGCCCTCGCCGAGGCCGGCGTGCAGGGCTACGCGCTCACCGCCTGGCAGGTGCTCTTCGTCAAGCCCGGCACGCCGCCGGAGATCGTCGCCAGGCTGACCGATGCGGCACGGCGCGCCGTGACCGACCCGGCGACCCAGGCGCGGCTGCGCGCGGTGAACGTGGAGACCTGGCCCGATCCTTCCGCCGCCGCAGCGGCCGCGCATGTGAAGGCGGAGGTCGAGCGCTGGGTGCCGATCGCCGCCAAGGTCGCCGCGCAGGGCTGACCCTGGCCGC
>CAYNYQ010000176.1:8000-9358 GCA_964401305.1 uncultured Acetobacteraceae bacterium
GCGTGCCCGAGGCTTGCCGGCCTGCCGCCCCGATGGTCAATTGCCCGGCCGCCATGACACGGGAGGAGGCGAGGCTTTGTGCACGCGCCAGCCATGATCGACGTCTCGACCCTGTTCTCGCTTCAGGGCAGCCTTGCCCTGGTGACCGGCGCGTCGGGCGGCCTCGGCGCGCATTTCGCGCGGGTGCTGCACGGCGCCGGCGCCCGCGTCGCACTGGCGGCACGGCGGACCGAGGCCCTGGCGACGCTCGCCGCGGAGCTCGGCGACCGCGCCGCCGCGGTGCCGCTGAACGTGACCGACGGTGCGGCCGTCGCCCGCGCCTTCGACGCCGCCGAGGCCGCCTTCGGCGCGCCCTGCGACATCATCGTCAACAATGCCGGCATCGCCGTGACCAGGCCCGTCCTGCAGCAGACCGAGGAGGACTGGGACGGCGTGCTGGACGTGAACCTGCGCGGCTGCTTCCTCGTCGCCACCGAGGGCGCGCGCCGCCTCGTCGCTGCGAAGCGGCCCGGCACCATCGTCAACATCGCCTCGATCGGCGGGCTGCGCATCCTGCAGGGCGTGGCGGGCTACACGGCCTCGAAGGCCGGGCTGATCCAGCTGACGAAGCAGATGGCGGTCGAGCTGGCGCGGCATTCGATCCGCGTGAACGCGCTCTGCCCGGGCTACGTGGAGACCTCCATCAACCGGGAGTTCTTCGCCTCCGAAGCCGGCCAGGCGGTGATCCGGCGCGTGCCGCAGCGCCGGCTCGGCCAGCCGGAGGACCTCACCGGCGCGCTGCTGCTGCTTGCCTCGCCCGCCGGCGCGCATATGACGGGCACGACGCTGGTGGTCGATGGCGGCCACTCCGTGAACGCCCTCTAGGACGACAGCCATGGATTTCGCCCTTGATCCGCAGGTCGACGCGATCCGCCTGAGGATCCGCGCCTTCGTCGAGGACCGGCTCTTCCCGCTGGAAGCCGACCCGGCCAGCTACGACGAGCACGAGAACATCGCCAAGCCCCTGCTGGAGCGCCTGCGCGCCGAGGCCAAGGCCGAAGGGCTCTGGGCGCTGCAGATGCCGAAGGCGCGCGGCGGCGGCGGCCTCAGCATGGCCGGCCTCGCGCCCTGCTACGAGGAGATGAACCGCTCCATCTTCGGCCCCGTCGTCTTCCACGGCGCGGCACCGGATGACGGCAACATGCGTGTCCTGTCGATGGTGGCGACGGAGGCGCAGAAGGATCGCTGGCTGCAGCCGATCATCGACGGCCGCGTGCAGTCGAGCTTCGCCATGACCGAGCCGGACGGCTGCGGCAGCGATCCGTCGCTGACCTACACGCGCGCCACGCGGAAGGGCAACGACCGCTGGGTGATCCATG
>CAYNYQ010000177.1:0-9331 GCA_964401305.1 uncultured Acetobacteraceae bacterium
AACAACCCGAGCCGGAATCCCCATCCCGATTCCGTCAGAAAGAATCACGCTCTAGGTCTTGGGTCAATCCTCGGCCCGCATCGCGCTCGCGTGCCAGCGCCGCAGGAGCACATGTTGAAGCATCCCGAGCGCGGCGAAAATGGCGATGCCGGCCGCGCTGATCAGCGCAAGGGCCGCGAACATGCGCGGGATCTTCAGCTGGAAGCCGGCTTCGAGGATACGCCAGGCGAGGCCGGAGCCGGTCCCGCCGGCGCCCGCCACGAACTCCGCCACCACCGCGCCGATCAGCGCGAGCCCGCCCGCGACCCGCAGCCCTGCCAGGAAGAAGGGCAGGGCGGAGGGCAGCCGCAGCAGCCAGAGCGCCTGCCAGCGGGTCGCGCCGTAGAGGCGGAACAGTTCCACCAGGTTCGCATCGGCGCTGTTCAGGCCGAGCACGGTGTTCGACAACACAGGGAAGAAGGCGACGATCCAGGCGCAGATCAGCAGGCTCAGGGTGACGTCGTCGGTCCAGATCAGGATCAGCGGCGCGATCGCGACGATCGGCGTCACTTGCAGGATCACCGCGTAGGGAAAAAGGGCGCGTTCGAGGATCCGCGATTGCGCGAAGAGCACCGCGAGCAGTCCACCGAGTGTCACCGCTGCCAGCAGCGCGAGAAGCGCGATGCGGAGCGTCATGACCAACGCCCCGCCAAGCAGCCCCCAGTCCTCGACAAGCGCCCGGCAGATCGCCAGCGGACCGGGCAGCACGTAGGGCGGCACCGCGTAGACCCGCACCAGTGCCTCCCAGCCGCCGAGGACCATGGCTCCGGCCAGCGCCGGCAGCGCCACACCGAACAGGCGCCCGCCGGTCACGGCGCGTCCGGCCCGAACGCCGGCGCCGGCGTTGCCCCCATGGCCTGCTCAAGCGCCTCGCTCGCGGCGCGACAGAGCGCGGCGTAGTCGGCAGAGGTACGGAAGCCCGGCGGCCGTGGCGCCGGCGCCTCGATACGCAACTCCGCTGCGATGCGGCCCGGGCGCGGCGACATCACCACGATACGGGAGGAAAGATAGACGCTCTCGAAGACGGAATGCGTCACGAAGACAACCGTGGTAGCGCCGGCCCTCGCCGACCACAGCGCTAGGAGGTCGTCGTTGAGCCGGTTGCGCGTCAGCTCGTCGAGAGCGGCGAAGGGCTCGTCCATCAGCAGCAGGTCGGGGCCGGTGACCAATGCGCGGGCGAGGGAGACGCGCATGCGCATCCCCCCCGAGAGCTCCCGCGGGTAGGCGTGCTCGAACCCCGCGAGGCCGACATCGGCGAGCGCGGCGGCGGCGCGGGCGCGCTGCTCCTCGCGCACCACGGTCGGGCGAGCGAGGCGGAGCGGCAGGCGTACGTTCTCGAGCGCCGACGTCCAGGGCATCAACGTCGGCTCCTGGAACACGAAGCCGATTCGCGGCGGCCGCCCACCCGAGGGCGACCAGGCGAGGGTGCCGTCGGAAGGCTCGGCGAGGCCCGCGACCAGGCGCAGCAGCGTCGACTTGCCGCAGCCCGAAGGACCGAGGAGCGCGAGGAATTCTCCCGCACCGATGGCAAGGTCGACCCTCGCCAGCGCTTCGGTCCCGCTGACGAAGCGCTTGCCGACCCCGACCAGGGAGAGGAGGGGCAAGCGCTCCGCGCCATCGGGCGGCGGCGTCAGGGTATGCGCCGCGCTCAACCCCGGCACCGGCCGTCGCTCACGCCCTGCCTATTCCCCGGTTCACCAGGGAGAGGTCGAAGGCGCGCCGCCAGTCCAGGTCGGCGGGCAGGATGCCGACCTTGGCCATCTCGGCATGGAAGCCGCGCCAGCGCGCTTCGGTCATGGCGCCGATTCCGAGGGTGGCGGCGTCGCCGGAGCGGACGATGCCGGCCTCGTTCATCATGCGCGTGCCGAAGGCGATCAGGTCCTCCGACATTTCCGGGTTCTGCTGCCGGATGAGACGGTTCGCGGCGGCCGTGTCGACGCCGCCCTGCGGCCCCCTCAGATACTGGTCCCAGCCCTGCATGGTGGCGTCGATGAAGCGCTGGATCACTTCGCGCCGGTTCTCCAGCGTATTGCGGCCGATATTGATGGTGGTGCCGTAGTTCTCATAACCGGCGTCGTGGATCAGCAGGATGTCCGGGTTCACCCCCTGCTGGCGGAGCGAGAAGGGCTCGCTGCCGAGATAGCCCTGCTGGACCAGCATGCGGTCGGCCAGGAAAGGCTGGAGGTTGAAGGTGTATGGCCGCACCTGCTCGTCCGAGAGGCCGTACTTCGCGCGCAGGAAGGGCCAGGTGGTCGCCCGCATCTCGGCTCCGAGCAGGACAGTGCGCCCGCGCAGTGCCTCGAAGCCCTTCAAGCCGGTGTTCGGATGGGCGATCAGGACGGACATGTCCTTCTGGAAGATCGCGCCGATGCAGAGGAAGGGGATATTCTCGCGGACGAAGTTCAGCGCGACCAAGCCATTGCCCATGGACATGTCTACGCGCCCACCAAGCAGCAGCTGCGCCGGGTTCACCTGCGGCCCACCCGAACGCAGTTCCACTTCGAGCCGTGCCTCTCTGTACAGCCCGGCGGCGACGGCATGGTAGTAGCCGCCATGCTCGGCTTGAGCCCTCCAGTTGGTGACGAAGGAGACCTTGTCGAGCCGCGGCTGCGCCCGCGCCGGACCGGATGCCGCAATCAGCAACGGTGCGCCGGCACCGAGCAGGCCTAGCGCCGCACGGCGCGACACTGCCCATCGGGCGACGGGCCATCGCGCAATGGGCCCGGTCGATCCGTCGTGCGCGGTAACGCGCGGGCCGTCGGTGCGCTCGATCGTCATGTCTGCACTCCCCCACGCGGAACCGGCCCGGCCGAACCTGGCCGGGGCGGCGAACCGCCTCCCGGCGCAACAAAGTGGCGTGTGGGGCGCACGGCGCAAGGCTTTCTGCCTGGCCGCCGGCTTGGCGGCCCCGGTCGCGTCTCGCAGGGCATCCCCAGGCGGAGCGGCGTGGCCGGCCGGGCTAGGCGCCCCGCTCGGTCGCCGCCGTCAGGCTCGCACGATGCTCCGAAGTAGCACTGCCGTGCCCCAGCCCCAGGCCGCGTAAAGCAGCGTCGTTCGCGCGATGGAGTCTTGCGCTGCCACCAGGGGCAGGCGTCCATAAGGCAGGGCGCTGGACGCGAAGTAGAGCGTCGCCAGCACCACTCCGACAAGCAGCGCGCCGGTGACGGCCGCAGGCAGGCGGCCGCGGCCGATCGCAAAGGCAAGCATCACGCTCCAGAGACCGCCCCAGCGAAGATCGCGGACCAGCAAGGGGATCCCTATGATTTGGTCCGGTGCCAGCGAGAAGGGCGCCGGCGTGGCACCGACGAGGACCGCAAGCAGTGGTGCCTTCGACCCGGCAGAACTCAGCAAGAACAGCGTGCCGTGCTGGAACAGCAACGCGGCGACGCCGCCGGCGAGCGTGCCAACACTGATGACGCGCAAGGCTCCTGCCGGATCCTGGGCTCGGTTTGGGTTCGCCCAATACGGTCGCAGGTGCCTCCTCGGCATGCGAGACTAAATAGTCGATTTATGAAGATAAATCAACGAATCGGAACGGATGGAAGGAAAATTAGCTCGTGCTGATAATTTGCGGTGCCGTCTCACGTCCACACTGTGACCGCCCCACCCGTACGATCGGGCACAGGCCTTGCGGCCACGCGCGCGTCCGCGCACGCTCCGTTTGGTTGGGTGCCGTGTCGCCCGATGCCGCCCCGCTGCCGCCTCGCATGCCGCCCTGCACCTGGAGAACCGCGCGCGTGCCCTTGACCAGGCGGGGCGCCACCATACCGAGAGGGAGACCCGCGCCGTGAACGGAGCCGAAAGCCTGGTGCACACTTTGTTGAAGGGCGGTGTCGATGTCTGCTTCACCAATCCCGGCACCAGCGAGATGCACTTCGTCGCAGCGCTGGACCGCATCCCTGGCATGCGCTGCATTCTCGGCCTGCAGGAGAACATCGTCACAGGCGCGGCGGATGGGTATTTCCGCATGGCCGGCAGGCCGGCCTGCACCCTGCTGCACTGCGGACCTGGCCTCGCCAACGGCCTTGCTGGCCTACACGACGCCCGCCGGGCGCGTGCCGGCATCGTCAACATCGTCGGCGACCAGGCCGTCTATCACCGCCCCTTCGACGCGCCGCTGACCGCCGATACCGAAGGCTGGGCCCGCGGCGTCTCCGCCTTCGTGCGCACCTCGACGCGCAGCCAGGATGTGGGCTCTGACGCCGCCGTGGCGATACAGGTGGCGAAGACCTCGCCCGGCCAGATCGCGACGCTCATCCTGCCCTCCGACTCGTCTTGGAACGAGGGCGGCGAGATCGGCCAGCCCCTGCCCGTGCCCGCCGTGCCGCATGCCGACCCGCACGCTGTCAGCCAGGCCGCGCGGGTGCTGCGGGAGAAGCGGGGCGTGCTGCTGCTGCTCGGCGGCCTCGCCCTCCGAGAGGGGGCCCAGCGCCAAGTCCAGCGGATCCTGGCAGCGACCGACGCCAAGGCGATGTGCGAGGGCTCGAACGCGCGCATCCAGCGCGGCCGCGGCCGCCTGCCGCTCGAGCGCGTGCCGTATGTCAATGAGCAGGCGACGGCAGCGCTCGCGCCCTTCCAGCACATCATTCTTGTCAATGCACGCGATCCCGTCGGCTTCTTCGGCTATCCCGGCAAGCCGAGCCGGCTCTACCCGCCGGGCGCCGAGCTGCATGTGCTGAGCCGGAACGAGCAGGATGCCGAGGCAGCGCTCGCCGCCCTCGCCGACGAGATCGGAGCGGCGCCGGGAATCGAGATGCCCGACCCCGGTCCGCGGCCGGAGGTGGCGCGCGGCGCGCTCTCGCCGGAGGGGCTAGCGCAGGTCGTCGCCGCCCTCATGCCGGAGGGTAGCGTGGTGGTCGACGAGGCCGTTACCTATGGCCGCGGCTTCTTCCCCTATACGCACGCCGCCCCGCCGCATGACTGGCTGCAGAATTGCGGTGGCGCCATCGGCTATGGTCCGCCCGTCGCCACCGGGGCCGCGGTTGGCGTCGGGGGCAACCGGCGCGTCATCGCGCTGCAGGCCGATGGCTCGGCCATGTACACGCCGCAGGCCCTCTGGACCCAGGCGCGGGAGAGGCTCCCGGTGACGACCGTGCTGCTCTCGAACCGCAAGTACCAGATCCTGATCGGCGAGTACCGCAATGTCGGCGCCAACCCCGGGCGGACTGCGATGGACATGCTCGATCTCGGCAACCCGGACATCGGCTGGGTGCAACTGGCCAACAGCATGGGCGTCGAGGCGGCACGGGCCGAGACGCTCGACGTCTGCGCCGATCTGATGGCGCAAAGCTTCGCTCGGCCCGGACCCTTTCTGATCGAGCTCGCCATCGGCTGAGGCCGGCGCGCGGCGGCGGTCACTGTTGCCTCTCCAGCCACATGGGATGGTGCGCCGCTGCCACGCCGGTCTGGCCCTCCCGGGTAGGCGCCGGCCCGGCCCGGCTGCTGTAGGATGCCGGCATGCCCACGCGCCGCCCCACCTCCCGCGGCTTCGCCGAGGAGAGCTCCGCCGGAGACCTCTTCGGCGAGCCGCCGCCGCTTGCCGCCGCCGCGCCACGTGGGCCCCGCCCACTCGCCGACCGGCTGCGGCCATCGGCGCTCGAGGAGGTGGTCGGCCAGGACCACCTGCTGGGGCCGGACGGCGCGATCACCCGCATGCTCGACCGTGGCTGCTTGGCCTCGCTCATCCTCTGGGGGCCGCCCGGGGTGGGAAAAACCACCATCGCCCGCCTTCTGGCCGAGCGCGCGGGCCTTCTCTTCGTGCAGATCTCGGCGGTCTTCTCCGGCGTCGCCGATCTCAAGCGGGTCTTCGACGAGGCGCGCGGACGGCGCCGCACCGGCCAGGGCACGTTGCTCTTCGTGGACGAGATCCACCGGTTCAATCGCGCGCAGCAGGACGGCTTCCTGCCCGTGGTCGAGGACGGCACCGTTACCCTCGTCGGGGCGACGACCGAGAACCCCTCCTTTGCGCTGAACGGCGCGCTGCTCTCGCGCTGCCAGGTGATGGTGCTGCGCCGGCTCGACGATGCCGCGCTCGGGCTGCTGCTGGCCCGCGCGGAGGCGGAGGCAGGGCGTGCGCTGCCGCTGGACGAGCCGGCCTGGGCTGCGCTGCGGGCCATGGCGGATGGCGACGGGCGCTACCTGCTCAACATGGCAGAGCAGCTGCTCGCCCTGCCGCCAGACCAGCCGCCGATCGATCCGGCGGCACTGGCCGCGCTGCTGGCGCGTCGCGCCGCGCTCTACGACAAGGAACGAGAGGAGCACTTCAACCTGATCTCGGCGCTGCACAAGTCGCTGCGCGGATCAGACCCTGATGCCGCGCTCTACTGGTTCGCGCGTATGCTCCACGGCGGTGAGGACCCGCGCTATGTTGCCCGGCGTCTCTGCCGCTTCGCCTCCGAGGATATCGGCATGGCCGATCCCCGCGCGCTCCCGATCGCGCTCGCGGGGTGGGAGGCCTATGAACGGCTTGGCTCGCCGGAAGGCGAGCTGGCGCTGGCGCAGGTGGTGGTCCATCTGGCGACGGCGCCTCGCAGCAACGCGCTGTACGCCGCCTTCGGAGCGGCGATGCGCGCGGCGAAAGAGACCGGCAGCCTAATGCCGCCCGCGCACATCCTGAACGCGCCGACGAAGCTGATGAGGGAACTCGGCTACGGCGCCGGCTACGCCTACGACCATGACGAGGAGGATGGGTTCTCGGGACAGGACTACTTCCCCGACGGCATGGCCAGGCCACGGTTCTACGCGCCGACCGACCGCGGCGCCGAGGCGGCGATCGCCGAACGCCTTGGGCGCCTGGCAGCGCTCCGCGGCCGCCAGGGGACCCGCCGCGGGAAGGGAGGGTGACCGGCCTCGGCCTGGTGCCGGTGCTGCTGGTCGCGGCCGGTGGCGCGTTCGGCTCCGTGCTACGCTACCTCGTCTCGCTCCTGGCCCTCGCCTGGCTAGGCGCCGGCTTTCCCTGGGGGACGCTGGCGGTAAACGTGATGGGCAGCGCAGCGATCGGCCTTTTCGCCGGACTCGGCGTGCAGGGGGAGATGCGGCTGCTGCTTGTGACCGGCCTGCTCGGCGGCTTTACCACCTTCAGCGCCTTCAGCCTGGAAACCGGGCTGCTGGCGGAACGGCACGCCGGGCTCGCAGCGCTCTACGTCGCCTCGAGCCTCGGACTCGGCCTTCCCGCCTTTTTCCTGAGCTGGCGCTTGGCGCGCGGCGCGTGGGCCTGAGCGCGGAGCCGCGTCCTCAGCGGCGCGCTTCCTGCACGCGACCGTCATCGCCGGGCTGGCGCAGCGGCGTGACCGTCACGGGTGCCGTGCCGTCCTCCGTCATGTCGAGGTGCTCGGCTGTGCGCGGCGTCAGATCGATGATGCGACCGCGCACGAAGGGCCCGCGATCCTTCACCTCCACCACCGCGCTGCGGCCGTTCTCGAGGTTGGTCACGCGCACCACGGTCCCGAAGGGCAGCGTCTTGTGTGCCGCTGCGTTCGAGCGCGGGTCAAAGCGCTCGCCATTGGCCATGCGGCGCCCATTGAAGTAGGCCGCGTAGTAGGACGCCTTGCCGCGCTGGGTCTGCCCGGTCTCCAGGGCCGAGGCCTCGGCCCTGGAGACCGGACCGTCTCCGCAGGCCGCGAGGCCGAGGCCTGCCCCCAATAGCGCCGCCCCAGCTGCGACGCGAAGGCCGGTGAAGGTCGGGATCACCATGCTCTCTCCTGTCTGTCTTGCACACGGCGCAGCAGGACGCGTCGCAAGGTGAGTCGTTCGCGCGGGCCGGTCACGGCCGCGCGAGACCGCGTGGACCGACAGATCCGGGCCGGCGCGGCGCTCCGGCCTGGGACTTCCGTCCCAACGCGGCGGATCGGGGCCCACCTGAGGGCCAGGGGTGATTCCGTGCAACCGAGCTTTGCCCTAAGCCGCCCCATGTGGGCCACGGCGCCGGGAGGGTCCCGCCGCAGCGAGGTCCTGCGCGCCGGGGATGCCCCGCCATGACGAACGACCAGCCGCCCGAGACTCCCCGTCCCGCCCGGCCCGGCGATGCGCCGCCCCGCACGACGCTGCGCACCGTCGAAGCGACGGAGGCCGATACGCGGCTCGATCGCTGGTTCCGCCGGCACTTCCCGCAGCTCACCCAGGGTGCCTTGCAGAAGATGCTGCGCACCGGTCAGATCCGCGTGGACGGCAGGCGCGCCGAGGCGGGAACGCGCCTCGCCGCTGGACAGGAAGTGCGCATACCGCCGCTGCCCGAAGGCCCGGCCCCAGCGCCAACGCCCCGCGCCGCCGTCTCGGAGCGCGACGCGGCAGCGCTCGCCCGGCTCGTGCTGCACCGGGACGCCAGCCTCCTTGTGCTGGAGAAGCCCGCGGGGCTCGCGGTGCAGGGCGGGCCCGGAATCACCCGCAACCTTGATGCGATGCTCGACGCCCTCTGCTTCGATGCACCGGAGCGGCCCCGCCTCGTGCACCGGCTCGACCGCGACACCTCCGGCGTGCTGGTGCTGGCCCGCAGCGTCGGCGCCGCCGCCTTCATGGCCAAGGCCTTCCGCGGCCGCGACGTCGAGAAGACCTACTGGGCCGTAGTGGTGGGCGAGCCTGCGGGGCGGGAGGGGCTGATCGACCTCGCCCTGGTGAAGGAGGGCGGGCCGCGCGGCGAGCGCACCCATGCGGTGGACGACCCGCGCCAGGGCGTGCGCGCGATCACCGGGTTCCGCGTGCTGGACGCCGCTAAGCGCCGCGCCGCCTGGCTCGAGCTGAAGCCGCTGACCGGGCGCACGCACCAGCTGCGCGTTCACTGCGCCGAGGGGCTCGGCACGCCGATCCTGGGCGACGGCAAGTATGGTGGCGCGGCGGCGCATCTCGATGGGCTCTCGGGCACGCTGCACCTGCATGCGCGCGCGCTGCGCCTGCCGCACCCGGAGGGCGGGTGGCTGGAAGCGAGCGCCGCACCGCCCCCGCACATGGCGGAGACCTTCCGCTTCTTCGGCTTCGAGGCGCCGAAGGCGACAGGAGCGCGCAGGGGGCGGTGACAACGGGGCTTCGCCCCGGACTTCACGAGGGGGCGGCGCGCCCCGGACTCCGTCAGGTGTTTGTCGGCGGCCCAGGACGGCGGGCCGGCGACCAGACGCGGCGGGTGCCGGAAGCGGACACATCCCCCTGGCTGCGCCGTCGGCGCGGCGTGAGTGGCCCCATGCTGCCCAATCCGGCTCCGCCGCGGCGCGGCGCGCGGAAAGCGGAGAAATCCGCCCGGCGCGCCGCTCCATCGCCCCCCGGGGCCCTGCCGCGACGCCACGCCATCATCGCGCGCCGCGCT
>CAYNYQ010000178.1:0-9286 GCA_964401305.1 uncultured Acetobacteraceae bacterium
GCGGCGGGCCGGGGGCGGCGGGCCGGCGGCGCCCTACTCGGCCGCCATGCCGGCGAGCGCGCCGAGATCGGCCAGCGCCGCCTCGAAGCCGCCGACCCGCGCCGCCGCCTCCGGGCTGCCGGCGGCGATCGCCGCATGCGCCTCCGCCATGCGGGCGAGCAGGGCGTCGATGGCGCCGAGGGTGCCGGGCAGCGGGTCGTCGTCGCGCTGCGCCATGAGCTGGTGGAAGAGGGCGTAGCGGGCCGCCGGGCCCAGCGAGCGGTCGGCGCGGATCGCCGCCATCAGCCGCGCCTGCGCCTCGTCCAGCCGGCGTCGCTCGGCGGCGATGGCGGCGCGGGCGCCCTGGGCGGGCGCCTCGCCCACCACCGACCGCAGCAGCGCCGCCAGCGCGGCGAGATGCGGCGCCGCCTCCCGCGCCAGGGTCTCGGCCGCCAGGCCGCGCCGCGCCTCCGCCCCCTCGGCGAGGCGGGCAAGGGCGGCGATGCCGGCCAGGCCCGCCTCGCGCACCGCCGGCGCCGCGCGGGTCGACGGCAGGGCCTCGGCCACCATGGCGGCCAGGGCCTCGGCGCCGGGGCTCGGCCGCGGCGCCGGCGGCTCGCCCATGGCGGCCTGGCCCAGCACCTCGGCATAGTCGCCGAGCGCGGTGAAGGCGGGGCCGAGAACGGCGCCGGCAGCCTCCGCGGCGCCAGTCCCCGCCGGCGGCACCGGGCGCCCGAGGGCGAAGGCGACCGCCTGGTCCTCGCGCGCCGCCCGCTGCTCGAAGCCCTCCATCCGGCCGATGGCGGCGTCCACCATGGGGTCGGCCGCGAGCAGGGTCTCGGCGAAGCGGGCCGGCGGGGTGGTCGCGCGCTCCGCCGCGCGGCGGTCGAGCGCACCGCAGGCGCCGAGCGCGAGGAGAAGGCCGAGCAGGACAAGGCGGCGCATGGGCGGCTCCCGGGGCGCGAGGCGGCGGCAGCATGCCGCGCCGGCGGGGCCGGCGCCACTGCCGGACCGGCCCAGGGGCAGCCCAGGGGCAGCCCAGGGCGCGGCGGCTCAGCCCGCCTTGGCGAGGGCGTCGAAGGCCTTCAGGCGGGCGATCAGGGCCGGCATCTCGCGCAGCGGGATCATGTTGGGCCCGTCGGAGGGCGCGCGGTCCGGGTCGGAATGCGTCTCGATGAAGACGGCGGCGACGCCGACCGCGACCGCCGCGCGCGCCAGCACCGGGGCGAATTCCCGCTGCCCGCCGCTGCTGCTGCCCTGGCCGCCGGGCTGCTGCACGGAATGGGTGGCGTCGAAGACCACCGGGTAGCCGGTCGCCGCCATGATCGGCAGCGCGCGCATGTCGGAGACGAGGGTGTTGTAGCCGAAGCTGGCGCCCCGCTCGCAAAGCAGGATGTTCTCGTTGCCGGTGCCGGCGATCTTCGCCGCGACGTTCGGCATGTCCCACGGCGCCAGGAACTGGCCCTTCTTCACGTTCACCGGCTTGCCCGTGCGGCCGGCGGCCAGCAGCAGGTCGGTCTGGCGGCAGAGGAAGGCCGGGATCTGCAGGCAATCGACCACGGCGCCGGCGCGGGTCGCCTGCTCTTCCGTGTGCACGTCGGTCAGCACGGGCAGGCCGGTCGCAGCGCGGACCTCGGCGAGGATCTCGAGCCCCTCCTCGATGCCGATGCCGCGGGCGGCACTGGCCGAGGTGCGGTTGGCCTTGTCGAAGGAGGATTTGTAGACGAGGCCCACGCCGGCCGCGGCGGCGATCCCGGCCAGCGCCGCGGCGGTCTCCAGCGCGTGCGCGCGGCTCTCGATCTGGCAGGGGCCGCAGAGGAAGGCCAGCGGCAGGTGGTTGCCGATGGAAACGGGGCCGATGCGGACCACGCGCTGCATCAGACCAGCCGCGCCTGGCGCACCGCGGCGCCGATGAAGCCCTTGAACAGCGGGTGCGGCTCGAAGGGCTTGGAGCGCAGCTCGGGGTGGAACTGCACGCCGATGAACCAGGGATGGTCGGGATACTCGACGATCTCGGGCAGCGCGCCGTCCGGGGACATGCCGGAGAAGCGCAGCCCCGCCCGCTCCTCCAGCCGGTCCTTGTAGTTGACGTTCACCTCGTAGCGGTGGCGGTGGCGTTCCTGGATCTCGGCGGCGCCGCCATAGACCTCGCGCACCAGGGATCCCTCGGCCAGCCGCGCCGGATAGGCGCCGAGGCGCATGGTGCCGCCGAGGTCGCCGGCCGCGTTGCGCCGCTCGAGCTCGTTGCCGCGCAGCCATTCGGTCAGCAGCCCGACCACGGGCTCGTCGCAGGGGCCGAATTCGGTGGAGGAGGCGCCCTTCAGCCCCACCAGGTTCCGCGCCGCCTCGATCACCGCCATCTGCATGCCGAAGCAGATGCCGAAGAAGGGCACGCGGCGCTCGCGGGCGAAGCGCACCGCCTCGATCTTGCCGGGCGTGCCGCGCTCGCCGAAGCCGCCGGGCACGAGGATGCCGTTCACCCCCTCGAGCCGGGCGACCGCCTCCTCGTCGCCGGTCTCGAAGACCTCGCTGTCCACCCAGTCGAGGGTGACGCGCACGTTGTGGGCGATGCCGCCATGCACCAGCGCCTCGGCCAGCGACTTGTAGCTGTCGAGCAGGTTCGTGTACTTGCCGACGACGGCGATGGTGACCTCGCCCTCGGGCTGCTCGATGGCGCGCAGGATGCGCGTCCAGCGGTCCATCTTCGGCTCGCCATAGGCCGAGAGGCCGAAATGCCGCAGCACCTCCTGGTCCATCCCCTCGGCATGGTAGTTGCCGGGGACGGCGTAGATCGACTTCGCGTCGAGAGCCGGGATCACGCTCTCGGGCCGGACATTGCAGAAGAGCGCGATCTTGCGCCGCTCATTCTCCGGGATCGGCCGGTCGCAACGGCAGAGCAGGATCTGCGGCTGGATGCCGAGGCCCAGCAGCTCCTTCACGCTGTGCTGCGTGGGCTTGGTCTTCAGCTCCCCGGCCGAGGGGATGTAGGGCACCAGCGTCAGGTGCACGAAGAGGCTGCGCTGCGAGCCCATCTCGTTGCCGAGCTGGCGGATGGCCTCGAGGAAGGGCAGGCTCTCGATGTCGCCGACCGTCCCCCCCACCTCGACGATGACGAAGTCGTAGCCGTCGGTCTCGGCCTGGACGACTTCCTTGATCTTGTCGGTGATGTGCGGGATCACCTGCACCGTGCCGCCGAGATAGTCGCCGCGCCGCTCGGCCGCGATCACCTCGGAGTAGATGCGCCCCGTGGTCCAGTTGTCGGCGCGCGTCGCCGCGACGCCGGTGAAGCGTTCGTAGTGGCCGAGGTCGAGGTCGGTCTCCGCCCCGTCATCGGTCACGTAGACCTCGCCGTGCTGATACGGCGACATCGTCCCCGGATCGACGTTGAGGTAGGGGTCGAGCTTGCGCAGCCTCACCCTGTAGCCGCGTGCCTGCAGCAGCGCGCCGAGCGACGCCGCCGCAATGCCCTTGCCGAGGGAGGAGACCACGCCGCCGGTGATGAAGACGAACCGCGCCATGGGCCGCCTCCATACTCCCGCCGCGGCCGGGCCGCTACCCGTGCCGCGCCGGTCTCGCATGCATCCGCCGGGGCTTTCGCCGGATCGCCGGGGGTACCGGCAGGCGGATCAACGCCTTGCGGCCGCGGGCCGGCTCAGTTCGTCGGCACGCTGGGCGCCGGGGGTGCCGCCGGCGTGGCCGGGGCCGCCGGCGTGGCGGGCAGCGAATCGAGGATGGAGCGCGGTCCCTGGGTGTTTCCGCGCCCGAGCAGCGCCAGGGCGAGGGAGAGGGCGAAGAACATCACGGCGAGGATCGCCGTGGTCCGCGTCAGCAGGTTGGCCGTGCCCCGCCCGGTCATGAAGGAGCCCATGCCCTGGGAGGAGCCGATGCCGAGCCCGCCGCCCTCGCTGCGCTGCAGCAGCACGACGCCGATGAGGGCGAGGGTGACGAAGAGGTGGATGATGAGCAGGACTGTGGCCATGGCGGGCGGAACGGCGCTTCCGGGAGGGGATCGGCGCGGTTCCTAGCCCCCTTCGGCCCCCGGCGCCACCCCGGCGCGCCGCCCTCGGCCGGTCAGAGGCCCCGCAACCGCTCGATGCCGTGGAATTCGGGGGCGAAGGCCGGCCACGCGGCGTCCTTGGCGGAGAGCTCCGCCGGCGCCATGGGCCATTCGGCGCCGATCCAGGGATCGTCCCAGCGCAGCCCCCGCTCCTCCGACGGGGCATGCGGGGCGCTGACCAGGTAGAGCGCCTCCGCCTCCTCGGTGAGGGTGACGAAGCCATGCGCCACGCCGCGGGGGACGTACATCATCAGGCGGTTCCCGGCGGAGAGCTCGGCGCCGAAATGCCGCCCGTAGCTCGGGCTGTCCGGCCTGAGGTCGACGATCGCGTCCCAGAGCGCGCCCTGGATGCAGCGCACCAGCTTCACCTCGGCCGCCGGCGGCAGCTGGTAGTGGAAGCCGCGCAGCGTGCCGCGCCGGGCGGTGAGGGAGTTGTTGGCCTGCACATAGGCGGTCTCGAGCCCCTGCGCCGCGAATTCCTCCGCGCAGAAGATGCGGGCGAAAAAGCCGCGCGCGTCGCCGCGGCGCTCGGGCTCGATCAGGAAGGCGCCGGCGATCGGCGTCGGGTGGAACAGCATCCGCGGCGCCTCAGCCGGCGCGCGCGGCGTGGGCCTGCATCATGCCGGCAACTCCCGCCTCGGGTCATCGAGGCTTAGGCCGAAGCCGCGCCGCCCCGACAATGACGAGCGGTTGAATCGCGCGAGCGTGCGCCGACCCGTTCCGGATCACGCATCGACGACCACGTAGTCGTCCTCGACGCGCACCGGAAAGGTCTCGGCCTTGTAGGGGCCCTCCACCAGCGCCGCGCCCTTCTCGACATGCGCCGGGAACTGCCGGACCTGCACCCGCCGCGGGTCGAACCAGGACTTACCGGTGCGGATGTCGAACTCCCAGTAGTGCCAGGGGCAGCGGATCATCTCGCCGCGGCGCTCATAGGCGTAGATGCCGGGCTCGGGCGAGGAGACATGGCCGGACTGCGTGCCGGCGCAGAGGCTGCCGCCCTGGTGCGGGCAGCGGTCGGAGAGGGCGAAGAACGCGCCGCCGAGGTTGAAGACGACGATCCGCCGTCCCTCCCCCGCCTCCACCAGCTTGCGGCCGCCGGGCGGGATCTCGCCGACCGGCGCCACCACGATCCGGGTCTTCGTCGTCGCGGACACGGGGCTCAGAACCCGTAGAGCGCCCGCGCATTGCCGCCGTAGATGTCGCGCCGCTTCTCGGCCGGGATGATGCCGGGCAGCGCCTCCCGCGGGTCGTCGAAGTCCCAGTGCGGGTAGTCGGTGGCGAAGAGGATGCGGTCCCAGCCCACCCAGTCGCAGGTGTCGAGGATATGGGCGCCGCGCTCCGGCTCCTCCATCGGCTGGGTGGAGACCCAGATGTGCTCGCGGATGTACTCGGACGGGGCGCGCCGGAGGTGCGGCACCTCGCTCTTCAGCGTCTTCCAGTGCTGGTCGAGGCGCCAGGCGACCGAGGGCATCCAGGCGAAGCCGCATTCGATCAGCACCACCTTCAGCCGGGGGAAGCGCTCGAACACCCCCTCCACCACCAGGGAGATCACCTGGTTCTGGCAGGAGGTCGCGTGCTCGCTCACCTCCTCGATGTAGAAGCTGGGCCAGCCGCCATTGGTCATCGCCCAGCCGGAATAGCCGAAGGCGTGGAACGCCACGGGCAGCCCGGCCTCCTGCGCCGCCTCGTAGATCGGCCAGTAGCGCGGGTTGCCGGCGGGCTCGGCGGTGCGGCTCATCATCAGGACCTGGGCGAAGTTCGGATCGCCGGCGCGCTTCCGGATCTCGGCGGCCGAGGCGGCGGCGTCCTCATACGGCACCACCACGCTGCCGCGCAGCCGCGGCTCCCGACGCAGCCACTGCTCGAGTTGCCACTCGTTCGTCGCATGCGCCATGGCGGCCGAGAAGGCGTTGTTGCGGTCGCCCTGCCCGGAGGGCTGCAGCGGGTTCAGGATGCCGACATCGATGCCGTAATTGTCGAGCAGCTGGTGGCGCATGAAGTCGAGGTCGGAGCAGGGCGTGCCGCCCGGCGGCCAGGCATCCCGGCGGCTGGCCATGGGCTGCGCCTTCGGGAAGGGCGGCTGGCCGCCCGTGTAGCCGTGGCGCTGGCGCATGCCCCAGGTGGTCAGGTGCTCCCACCAGCGCTGCGTCAGGAAGGGCCGGTATTCCTCGATGCTCTTGGCGCGCGGGTGGATGTCCACGTCCACCAGGCCGAGCGTCGCGGCGGGCGGCTTGCCGGGTGCCAGGATCGGCTGGATCACGTTCATCGGCGGATCTCCCCTCGAAGCCTGTCGATCAATCCAACTTGCGAAGCAACGCCCTTCGGGACCATCGGGGGGTTCGCTGCAAGATCGAAGCCAGCGGGCATTCCTTCACAAGCTCTCAGGCCGCATGCCCGACGGCGCCGGGCGGCGGCCGCAGGCGGGCATAGGTGGACAGCGCGTTGCCGCGCAGCAGGTTCGGCAGCAGGCTCTCCGGGATGCCGGGCGGGATGCGGGCATCCCCGTCGAACTGCCAGTGCGGCCAGTCCGAGGCCCAGAGCAGCATCGCGTCCGAGCGCAGGTGCTCCAGCAGCTTCGCCACATGCTCCGGCGGCGCGTCGAAGGGCTGCACGGAAAGCCGCACCTGGTCGCGCACGATCTCGGCCGGCAGGCGGTCCACCCAGGGCACCTCGAAGCGCACGCCCTTCCAGACCTTCTGCAGCCGCCAGAGGAAGGCGGGCAGCCAGCTCACGCCCGATTCCAGCAGCACCACGCGCAGATCGGGGAACTTGCCCAACGCGCCCTCGGTGATCAGCGAGGCGAGGGTGGACTGGAAGCCCTGCTGGTTCGCCGCGTATTCCTCGAGATACCAGGTGGTCCAGCCGACCGAGGTCTGCGGGTGCCGATAGGCGCTGCCGGCATGGATGCCGAGCGCGAGGCCGTGCCGCACGCAGGCCTCGAAGACCGGCCACCACTGCCGCCGGCCGAGCGGGACCTCGCCCATCACCAGCGCCAGCACCTGCACGAAGCGGCGATCGCCGGCGAGGCGCTCGATCTCGGCCACCGCCTGCTCGGGCGTATGCATCGGCAGCACGATGGAGGCGCGCAGCCGGTCATCCTTGTCGAGCCACTCGGCGCGCACCCAGTCGTTCAGCGCCCGGGTGAAGGCGCCGCACATGTCCTCGTTGAACAGCAGCTGCACGCCGTAGAGCGGGTTGAGGATGGCGATCTCGACATCGAAGGGGTCGAGGCACTGGCGCTGCAGCTCCTCCACCGTCGAGGCGCCGCGGCCCTTGGCGTCGCGCCAGTCGGCGCGGATCGTCTTCGGCGAGCCGATCGGCCAGGACTGGCTGTCGAGCCCGGTCATGCCGCGCTCCACCACCTGGTCGGCCCAGAAGGCGTCCATGTAGGGGGAGAGCGCGCGCAGCGACGTCGGCATGGGATGGACGTCGACATCGATGGCGCGGAGGGCAGAGGTCATGCTCGCCGGGTCCGTTTCCTTCGCGGGCATCATGGCACGGTCGCGGCAAGCCGGCCAGCGAGGCCCGTCGAACGCAGTGCGTTCGACCGCGCGCCACCAGGGGGCGCCAGACCCTGGACCTGCAGGCGCCTCATGCCGGTTCCAGCGCCCTGCGCAGCCGGCGACACCCCGCCGCGACCGAGAGCATGCCGCGGAAGATGGACCAGACCCGGCGCGGCGGGCGCCAGCCCGGCTCGGTCACCAGCCGCAGCACCGTGTCGCGGATCACGGGGTGGTAGATTGCGGACAAATCCGGATCGGGCAGTCGGCCGGAGGGCCCCGGCAGCGCCGAATAGAGGCCGAGACGCCGGGCCAGCACCAGGCTGCGCAGGCCCATCAGCCGCCAGGCCCGGCGGAAGGCGCAGCACACCCGCCAGCGGAGCCCGAGGATCAGCGGCGTCGGCCGCCCCGCCTGGTCGGAGACGAGGCACAGCATCCGCTCCCACAGCCCCTCGCGCGCCCAGCGCCGGAACAGCCGGGCGACGGTGGCGGCCCGGCCGAACTCGGCCGGCAGGTCGGTCCAGGGGGCGCGCGTGCCGTCCGGCTTCTTCAGGGTGACGGCGCGGAAGATGGCGTCCAGCCGCGCCCGCGCATGCGGCATCGGCCGGCCCGCGCCGCCATTCGTCACGCCGGGAAGCATGGGCCGCAGCAGCAGCCATTCCGCCTCCGTCATCGGCGCCCAGGGGTGCGGCGGGGTCAGCCCACGCAGCGGGCCGATGACGAGGCGATAGACGAGGTCATGCCGGGCGACGAAATCGGGCGGCAGGATCCCCGGGGGGAGGCGACGAAGGCCGAGGCGGGAGCGGGGGCGGCGGGGCATGGGGGATCCGGGGCAGCGGGCGTACCGCTGGCAATGCCGGATTTGCAACAGAAAGACAAGGAATATTTTCCTCAGTGGCGGCGAAGCCAAGCCCGGCCGGGCGCCGCCCGCATGGCCCGGCCGGACCGGGTCAGCCCGCCCCGCCCTCCTCGACCTCCACCGCCTCGAAGAATTCCGCCACCGGCACCTCCAGCCCGATCTCGGGCAGCGGCAGCACCTCCTCGCCGGTCAGCGCCGTGGTGGTCCAGGGGGCGTCGCCCTGCGCCCGGGCATGGACGGTCAACGCGGCGCTGCTCGATTCCACGATGACGTAGCGGCGGATCGAGGGGACGGCGGCGTATTCGCGGAGCTTCACGATGCGGTCCAGCCGGCTGGAGGTCGGGCTGATCACCTCGAAGACGAGCAGCGGCGCCGACAGCAGTTGGGCGCTCCCGGGCTCCGCGACGCAGGTCACCACCGCGTCCGGGAAGCGGACCGCGTCATGGGAGGTGGCGACCCCGGCATCGGGGCCGAGCACCTGGCACGGCCCGCCCCGCAGGCGCCGTCGCAGCGCGAACCACAGGTTCTGGCAGATCCGGTTGTGGTTCACGGTCCCGCCCGTCATCGACACCGGGTCGAAGCCGTCGAACTCCCAGCGTCCCTCCCGGGTCTGCACCCAGTCGAGGAACTGCTCCCGCGTCATCGATGGCCTGCGCAGCGCCGTGCCCATGCATCCATCCTAGGGCAGATCGCCCACGGCTGGAATCAGCGCGCGCGTGCCGGCCCCGGCCGGCGCGGCGTCGACGCCTTCGGGCGACCGCGCCCCCGAACCGGGCCCGTTGTCCCCCGGCCGAGCCCCCTGGTAGCCTTGCCGCCGATCCGGGGAAGGAAACGCGGCCATGAAGATGATGTGGTTCCACCTGATGCCCTACACGGAGCTGCCGGAGG
>CAYNYQ010000179.1:0-4484 GCA_964401305.1 uncultured Acetobacteraceae bacterium
GCCTGCTCCCTGCGGTAGGCCTTGTAGGCCTCCGGCGTGGTCCACCAGGTGGTGGCGCCGTTCTCGCCGTAGTGGCGAAGCACCTCCGGCCGCTGCAGCGCCTCCTTCGTCAGGGCGTTCATCCGTTCCACCATCGCGGGCGGCAGGCCGGCCGGTCCCACAACCCCGTTCCAGGAGGTGATGTCGAAGCCGGGCAGGAATTCCGCCAGCGCCGGAAGCTCGGGGGCGGAGGGGCTGCGCTCCGGGCTCGAGACCGCGAGGCCCCGCGCCTTGCCCTGGCGCACCGTGCCAATGGGGCCGGAGAAGTTGTCGAACATCACGTGCACCCGCCCGGCCATCAGGTCGATCAGCGCCGGCGCCCCGCCGCGATACGTCACCACCGGCATGTCCACGCCCGCGCGGGTCTTGAACATCTCGCCGCAGAGATGCGGCGTCGTCCCCGCCCCGCCGACCGCGTAGTTGTACTTGCCGGGGTTCTTCTTCAGCAGGTCGATCAGCTCCGGTACGGTGCGCACCGGCAGGTCGTTGTTCACGAACAGCAGGTTGGGCTGGCGCCAGAGCCCGGAGATGAAGGTGAAGTCGTTCTCCGGGTGGTAAGGCAGGGTCGGGTAGATCGAGGGCGCGATGGCCAGCGTGGCCACGCTGCCGAGGCCCACCGTGTAGCCATCCGGCCGCGCCTTGGCGATCGCGTCCGTGCCCACGGTGCCGCCGGCGCCGGCGCGGTTCTCCACCACGAATTGCTGGCCGGTGATCGCCGTCATCGCCGCGCAATAGGCGCGGGAGGCAAGGTCGGTGGCGCCGCCCGGGGCGTAGAGGTTGATGTAGCGCACGGTCTGGGTCGGCCAGGCGGCCGGGTCGGCGCGGCCGATGCCAGGCAGGGCGAGCGGCGCGCCGAGGCCGCCGGCCAGAAGGGTGCGGCGGCGGAGCGTGGTCCTGGTGTGCATGTGTCCTCCCGTTCCTCCCGGTATCGCGGCCGGGTACGCGGGAAGCATAGGCGAGGCGGCGGCCGGCGCAGCGGGAAAAACCGCGCCCCCCGCGCCTCCTCAGCGCAGCAGGATCGGCACCAGGCCGTGCCGCTCGGCAGCGCGCTGCAGCGTGCCGTCGGCCCGCGCCGCGGCGACGAAGGCATTCACCTCGGCCAGCCAGGCCGGGTCGTCCTTCGGCACCGCATAGGCATAGGGCGTCTCGCCGAAGCGGCCCGGCGGCTCGATCACCCGCGCCCAGTCATGCGTCAGCACCATGCGCCGGGTATAGGGATAGTCGCTCATGAAGACGTCGGCGCGGCCGGCCAGCACCTCGGCCTCGCGCGTGGCGACGGAGGCGACCACCTTCAGCTCCGCATGCCGCAGCGCGGCGCGCATGATGTCGACCATCACCGTGCCGGCCAGCACCGCCACCACGCGCTCCGGCCGGTCGATATCCTCCCAGGCCCGCACCCGTGTGTTGTCGCGCGTCGTCACCGCGTAGACCGGGCTCGCCAGGTAGGGGTCGGAGAAGGCCACGCGACGCTGCCGCGCCGGGGTGATGCCGACGGCCATCATCGCCACGTCGCAGTCGCCGCGCTCCAGCCGGTCCATGAAGCCGGCGAAGTTCGTCTCCACCAGGCGCAGCGGCAGGCCGAGCCGGCGGGCGAAGGCCTGCGCCATGTCGATGTCGATGCCCTCGAGCTCGCCGTTGCGGGGGTTGCGGAAGGAGATGGCGAAGTAGTCCGGCCAGATGCAGACACGCAGCGCGCCGCGCGCGCGCACCGCCTCCACCCCGCCGCCCGGTGACGCGGCCCCCTGTGCGGCCACGCCCGGTGCCGCGCTTCCCTGTGCCACGCCCGCCTGCGCCCGCGCCGGCGTGGCCGCCGCCATCTCGCCCAACAGCATCGCCAGCGCGATAATGGCGCCGCCCATGCGCCTGCGTCCGCTCATCAAATCCATCCTCCTCGGCTCCGGCGCCGCGCCGCGGCGGCCGCTTCTGCTGTTCGCGCTGGCCTTCGCGCTGATCGGTGCCGCCCTGGCCGCGGTCTACATCACCGCCACCCGCCGAAGCGAGGCCGAGGCGCTGCGCGGCGCCGAACGCCTGACCGACGGCATCGCGCGGGCGCTCGGCGACCAGACCTCGCGCGCGATGCAGACGGTCGAGCTGCTGCTGCAGGAACTGGGCCAGCGCGCCGCCGGCAGCCGCGGCCTGCCGCCCGAGGAGCTCGGCACCGAGCCCGATGCGGGCGGCGGCGACGCGCTGCTGAAATGGGTGACCGACCTGCCGCAGCTGCGCGGTGTCCTGCTCGCCGATGCCGAGGGGCGGGTGGTCTGGGCCAATTTCCGCCGCCCCGCCGACGCCTCGGTGGCCGACCGCGCCTGGCTCGCCAGGGCGCGCGACAGGCCCGGGCACCTCGTGGTCGGCGCGCCGGAGGGCGGGCGCTTCCTCGGCCGGCCCGACCGCAGCGCGGTGGAGGCGGGCGTCTGGACCATCCCCGTCGCCCGCGCCGCGCAGGCGGAGGGCATCGTCGCCGTGGCGCTGCTGAACCCGGACTACGTCGCCACCGTCGCCGGCCGCTTCGCCCAGGCCTTCCGGGTCATGGTCCGCGTCCACGCCTTCGACGGCGTGCTGCTGGCGCGCTGGGACGGACGGCCGACCGGCATCGGGACCACCGACATGGGCATGTTCCCCTTCGGCCCCGACTTCCTGCCGCGGCGCGAGAACGGGACCTGGACCGGCACGACCCGCGAGGGCGAGGCGGTGGTCGCCAGCTACGCCGTCACCACGCCGGGCAGCCTGGTGATGGAGGTCGCGCAGCGCACGGCGGACGCGCTCTCGGTGGCGCGGGAGGCGGACCAGGGCCTGGCCATCGGCAGCCTCGCCGCCGGCGGCCTCGCGCTGCTCGCCCTGCTGCTGCTGCTGGCGCAGGCCGAGGCGCTGCGCGAGCAGGGGCGGCGCCTGGCCGAGAGCGAGCGCGCCGCCCGCGCCGGCGCCCGCGCCAAGGAGGAATTCCTGGCGGCCATGAGCCACGAGATCCGCACGCCGATGAACGGCGTGATCGGCGTGGCCGGCCTGCTGCTCGACACCGCGCTCGACCCGCTGCAGCGCCGCTACGTCGAGACCATGCAGCATTCGGCCGAGCACCTGCTGGTGATCCTGAACGACGTGCTCGACCTCTCGCGGCTCGAGGCCGGGGCGCTGGAGCGCGAGGAGCTGCCCTTCTCGCCCGAGGCCGAGCTCGCCACCATCCTCGAGCTCTTCGCCCCGAAATCCGCCGAGCGCGGGGTCGAGCTGCTGGCCGAGCTCGACCCCGGCCTGCCCGCCCGCGTCATGGGCGACCCCGCGCGGCTGCGGCAGATCCTGTTCAACCTGGTCGGCAACGCGGTGAAGTTCACCGAGGCGGGCTGGATCCGCGTGCGCCTCTCGGCCCGGCCGGAGGGCAATGGCTGGCGCCTCTTCCTCGCCGTCGAGGATACCGGCATCGGCCTCGACCCGGCCGCCATCCCGACGCTCTTCGACCGCTTCACCCAGGCCGATGCCTCGATCGGCCGGCGCTTCGGCGGCTCGGGCCTCGGCCTGGCCATCTGCCGGCGGCTGGTCGAGGACCTCTCGGGCTCGATCGAGGCGGCGCCGCGGCCGGGCGGCGGCAGCGTCTTCCGCTGTACCCTGCTGCTCGGCCGCGCCGCTGCCGAGCCCGTCGGGCCGGAGGCACAGCGGCTCGAAGGCCGGCCCGTGCTTGTCGTCGACGACCTGGCGCTGAACCGCGAGATCCTGGAGGGCCAGCTCGGCGCCCTCGGTGCCGCGCCGCGCGCCGTGCCCGATGCCGCCGCCGCGCTCGCCGCGCTACGCGAGGCCGCCGCCGCCGGCCGGCCCTTCGCCGCCGCGGTGCTGGATGCGCGCATGCCCGCGACCGATGGCCTGGCGCTGGCCCGCGCCATCCGCGCCGACCCTGCCCTCGCCCGCACGCCGCTGCTGCTCTGCGGCTCGGGCGGCGCGCCGGTGCGGGCGGCGATGGCCGAGCGGCTGTTCGATGCCGTGCTGCTGAAGCCGGTGCTGCCGGGCCGGCTGCGCGACGCGCTGGTGCAGGCGCTGGACGCCCCGCCACCCGAGCCCGACCCCCAGGCGCCCGAGGAGTTCGCCGCCCCGCCGCGCGCGCTGCGCGTGCTGCTAGTGGAGGACAACGCCACCAACCAGCTCGTCGCGCGCACCGTGCTGCAGCGCGGCGGCGCGCGCGTCGACGTCGCCGACGATGGCGCCGCCGCGGTCGCCGCGGCCGAGCGCGCGCCCTACGACCTGATCGTGATGGACCTGCAGATGCCGGTGATGGACGGCATCGCCGCGACGCGCGCGATCCGCGCCGGCGCCGGCCCGAACCGCGCAACCCGCATCGTCGGCCTGACCGCCGCGGCGGGCGCGGATTTCGAGCGGCGCTGCCGCGAGGCCGGCATGGACGGCTACGTGACGAAGCCGGTGCCCCGCGCCGCCCTGCTGCGCCTGCTCGAGGAGGCGGCGGAGCG
>CAYNYQ010000179.1:4584-9252 GCA_964401305.1 uncultured Acetobacteraceae bacterium
GCCATGACGAAGAGCGTGCGCCCGGCGATCGAGAGATCCGCCGCCAGCCAGGCGCCGAGCCCGTTCAGCCGCATCGCATAGGCATGGTCGAAGGCGACCTTGCGGCGGACATCCTCGAGGCTCGTGTCGTAGCCCTGCCGCACCTGCGCGAGGCCGGTAATGCCGGGCCTGAGCCCGTGCGTGCGGTCGGCGAAGAAGGGGATGGCGCGATCCAGCCGGGCATAGAAGCCGGGCCGCTCCGGCCGCGGGCCGATCACCGCCATCTCGCCGCGCAGCACGTTGAGCAGCTGCGGCAGCTCGTCGAGCCGCGTCTTGCGCAGGAACAGGCCGACGCGGGTGATGCGCGGATCCCGCTTCGTCGCCCAGACCGCGCCGCTCGCCGCCTCGGCATCGGCGCGCATGGTGCGGAACTTCAGCATCACGAAGAGCTCGGTGCGGTCGGGCAGGGCGCGGCCGATCCTGAGCTGGCGGAACACCACCGGGCCCGGGCTGTCGAGGCGGATCGCCAGCGCGATCAGCGGCCAGAGCGGCAGGCTCAGCGCAAGGCCGGCCAGCGCCACGACGATGTCGAAGCCGCGCTTGGCCGCGGCGACCGTGCGCGGCAGGTGCGAGGCCGGCGGCGCGGCGATCGCGGCCCGCGTCCAGGCACCCTGGCGCGTGCCGAAGGCGTGCTGCAGCACGCCGAGGCCGCTGGCGAAGTGCCCGGCCAGGCAGTAGTGCGCCATCGCCAGCGCCCGCGGCGGGCGCAGCGCCGGCGCCCCGCCCAGCAGCGTCGCCACCAGGCCCGCCGCCATCGCCGTCGCCGCCGGGCCGAGCAGGCCGACGCTCGCCGCGAGGCCGAGCGTGCCGAGCAGTACGAGGCCAAGCAGGAAGGGCATCGCCACGCGCAGCGCCTTGCCCGAGGCGAAGGCGAGCGCGACGCCGCCCTGCCGCGGCAGCAGCAGCGGCCAGAGCCGCACCAACTGCTGCGCATTGCCCGCGGCGATGCGCCGGCGCCGCCGCGCCTCCATGGCGCCCTCGCTCCGCTCCGCCTCGTGCACGCGGATCGCCGGGTCGTAGCCGATGCGCCAGCCGGCGAGGTGCATCGCCATCGGCGCCACGAAGTCGTCGTTGATGGTGTCCGCCGGCAGCGGCGACCAGGCGGCGCGGCGGAAGGCCCAGAAGGCGCCGTGCAGGCCGAGCGGCGCGCCGAGCGCGGCCTCGCCCCGCTTCACCGCCGTCTGCAGCGACCAGTAGGTCGCCTCGCCGGCCGAGCCCGGCCGCGCCAGCGCATAGGTGCCGCCGACGGCGCCGAGCGCGGGGTCGGCGAACCAGGCCGCGGCGCGGCGCAGCGCATCGGGCGGCAGCATGGCCGAGACATCGGTCAGCGCCACCACCTCGGTCCGCGCCTCGGCCACCATGCGGTTCAGCACGGCGACCTTGCCGCGGTTGGCGCCGAGGTCGCGCACCCAGGCATCGAGCCCGGCACAGGCCGGCGAGGCCAGCGCGGCCCGCGCCAGCGCCACCGTGTCGTCGGTGCAGCCGTCGCAGGCGACGACGACGCGCAGCTTCTCGCGCGGGTAGTCGAGCGCGGCGAGGTTGCGCAGCTTCTCGGCGATGAAGCCGGCCTCGTTGTGGGCCGGCATGATCAGCGTGACGAAGGGCAGCACCGTGTCGTCGCGGACCGGCGCGGGCGGCGGCGCGGCGCGGCGCGCGATGCGGCGCAGCAGCAGCGGCCAGGCCAGGTGATGCCAGAGCACGAGCATCAGCGCGAGCAGCGTCGCGCCGGCGAGCAGGGCGGTCATGGCGGAGCGGTCCCTCAGTCCTGGAGGGCGAGCTCCAGGCAGGCTGTCGCGGCGGCGTCGAGGCTCGCCACGCGTTGCACGAAGCCACGCGGATCGCCGCGCGGCGCGATGAGCGCGGCGGTCAGCGCCGCCGCCAGCGCCGCAGGATCCTCGGCAGGAACCAGCAGCGCCGTGGCAGGGTCCACAGCAGCTTCCATGCCACCGACATGCGAGGCGACGAGCCGCAGGCCGCAGGCCTGCGCCTCCAGCGCCGCCAGCGGCAGGCCTTCCGCGCGCGAGGGCAGGCAGGCGATGTCGCAGGCCGACCAGAAGCGCGGCATGTCCTGCTGCAGGCCGCAGAAGCGCACGCGATCCGCGATGCGAAGTGCGGCGGCCCGCGCCTGCAGCGCCGCCGCCTCGCTGCCCGCGCCGGCAACGAGCAGCAGCGCATCCGGCACGCGCGCCATCGCCTCCAGCGCGACGTCGACGCCCTTCACATGCTCGAGCCGCGCGGCGATGCCGATGACGCGCGCCGCTTGCGGCAGGCCGAGCGCGGCGCGCGCCGCAGCGCGGTCGCCGGGGGCGAAGCGCCGGAGGTCCACGCCGTTCAGCACCACGCGCGGCCGCGCCACGCCGAGCGCGGCCTGCACCGCGTCGGCGACATGCGGCGCATCGGCGATCAGCACCGGCCGCGCCGCGGCCAGCGCGCCGCGCACCAGGCGCCGGCGCCGCGGATCGGCCAGGTGCCAGGCGTCGTGCTCGGTGTGCAGCCGGCGGCGGATGCCGGCGAGCCGCGCCGCCGTCCCGGCATAGAGCAGCGGCCCGACATGGTGGGTGTGCACCGCCGCCGGGCGCAGCCGGCGGAACAGCCGCGCTAGCCGCAGCGGCAGGCCCGCATCGAGGCCCGGCCGCTTGCCGAGGAAGAGCAGCCGACCGCGCTCGGCGGCAAGGCGCGGCCAGGCGGCGATCGCGGCTTCGGCCTCGCCCTCGAGGCTGACCACCATCGCCGGATGCGAGGCGGATTGCGCGCGCGCCAGCTCCAGCGCCATCACCTCGAGCCCGCCGGGGGCGAGGTGCTGCACCACGTGCAGGATCGGGCCGGCCATGGCGGTCAGGCCGCGCGCGGCAGGCGGGCGAGGACCGGCACGCCGGCCAGGCGCTCCAGCTCGCGGATCCGCCGCACGCTCGCATCCGTCATGTCGAGCAGGAAGGCGAGGCCGGCGCCCAGCGCGATGCCGCCCACCAGCCCGGCCAGGGCGAAGATCATCGCCATCGGCTTCATCGGCGCCGTCGGCTGGAAGGGCGGGTCGATCACCTTGATGCGCTCCGGCGCCTGCTTCTCGGCCAGGTCGGCGGTCACGCGCGCGGTGTCGAAGCGGCGGCGCAGCTGCTGCAGCAGCTCGGCCTTCACCGCGACCTCGCGCTCGAGGCCGCGCAGCCCGCGCTCCACCTCGCCGGTGGCGGCGACGCGGGCGCCGAGCTCCTCGGCAGCGGCGCGGATATTGGCGGTCTCCGCGCGCAGCTGCTCGACGCGGGCGCGCGCGCCCTCGACCAGCCCGACCTGCGCGACGAGCAGCGGCTGGCTGCCGTCGCCGGTCATCGGCGCGACGGCGGCGAGGTTCCAGATCCGGCCGGGATCGGCCTGGGCGGCGGCGCCCTGGCGCAGGATGAGCCCGCGCTCGGCTTCCAGCGCGGCGAGCCGGCGCTCGGCCGCCTGCACGCGCGAATGCGCGTCCGTGTAGCGCGCCCGCAGCAGGGCGAGCTCGGCGCGCACGCCGACGATGTCCTGCTCGAGCCGCCCGAGCACCGGGTCCGTCGCGGCCAGGCGCCCGCGCATGGCGCCGAGCTCGCCCTCCGCCCCGGCCAGGCGCACCTCGCGCTCGGCGAGCTGGTCGCGCAGCGCGGCGAGACGCGCGACGTTGGCGGCGCGCAGGTCGGGCAGCTGCTGCGCATTGGCGGTGCGGAAGCCGGCCAGCGCCGCCTCTGCCGTGCCGAGCTGCGCCTCCGCCTCGGCGACCTGCTCGCGCAGGAAGGCGACGCTCTCGCGCAGCGAGCTGTCCTCCGGCCCGCGCACGCGCTCGATGAAGCGCCGGCCGACCGCCGCCAGCACGCGGTCCATGTCCTCGGGCCGCCGGGCGCGGTAGCGCAGCTCGACCAGCTCCTGGCCGATCAGGCTGGCCGAGAGGTTCGGCACCAGCTCGGCGATGGCCGCGGCCTGCGCGCGCTCGTCGGCCCCGGGGCCGACGCGGCCGAGATCCTCGGCGACCTTCACCAGCACGTGGCGGCTGGTCAGCAGCGCCTTCAGCGCATCCATGCGGTCGCGCAGGTTGGTGCGCACCGTCAGGTCGTTCATGAAGGGGTTGAACCGCGCCGGGTCCTGCACCAGCACGCTCATCCGCGTCTCGTAGGAGAGCGGCGCGAGGCGGCCGATGACGGCGCCGAGGATCGGCAGCAGGATGATCGGCAGCGCGATGACGTAGCGCCGCCGCCAGGCCGCGGCGAGCACGGCGTGCAGCACCTCGGCCAAGGGCGGCGCGCCCGGGCGCGCGGGGGCGAGCGGCGGCGCGGCAAGGCGCGGCGCGGCCGGCATGGCGGCGGTCTCGGCGTTCATCGGCCCGGCCCCTCGGCGGCGAGCAGCACGGCATCGGCCGGCACCGCGGCATCGAAGCGCAGCGCCACCTCCGGCGCGGCATCCTCCAGCAGGCGGGCGACGGCGACGGCACGGCGCTGGCCGAGCAGCAGCTCCGGCCCCTGTTCCGGCCCCGGGCGGGCGCTCACCTGCAGCCGGGCGGCGCCCCGGGCGGCGGCGGCGAAGCGGGCGACCGCCGCGCGCTGCGCCGCATCGGGCTGCACCGCGCCAGGGGCGAAGCGCAGGGTCAGCGCGAGCGACTGGCCGCCCGCCGGG
>CAYNYQ010000180.1:0-9249 GCA_964401305.1 uncultured Acetobacteraceae bacterium
GAGCCCGGCGACGACCGCCGTCGCGCGCCCGAGGCCGCGGCTGCGCCCGCCCGCGCTGCGCTGCGCCGTGCCCAGCGCCCAGGCGGCGAAGCCCACCAGCACCGCGCCGGCCAGCACGAAGCCGAGACCCTCCGGCCCGGCCTGCTGCGCCAGCACCCAGGCCAGCCAGGCCGCGGCGCCGTACATCGGGAAGGCCAGGGCCTGGCGCAGTCGCTCCATCCAGGGGCCGGGGCGGGGCAGCGCCCGCGCCAGGCCCGGCGCCAGGCCGAGCAGCGCATAGGGCGCCGCCAGCCCGAGCCCGAGGGCGGCGAAGACGCCGAGCGTCGCCGGCGGCGGCATCGCCAGCGCCGCGCCCACCGCCGCGGCCATGAAGGGGGCGGTGCAGGGGGTGGCGACCAGCACCGCCAGCGCGCCCGTGGCGAAGCTGCCGGCATGGCCGCCGCGCGCCGCCAGCGCGCCCCCTGCGCCCACCGCGCCGCCGATGCCGTAGACGCCCGAGAGGTTCAGCCCCACCGCCAGCATCAGCCAGGCCATGGCGGCGACGAAGGCGGGCGCGGTGAACTGGAAGCCCCAGCCGGCGACGATGCCCGCCGCGCGCAGCCCCACCAGCGCGCCGCCCAGCGCGAGGAAGGTCGCCAGCACGCCCGCCGTGTAGCTGGCGGCATGCGCCCGCACCTCGGCCCGGGCGGCGCCGGAGAGCTTCGCCAGCGCCATCGCCTTCATCGCCAGGATGGGGAAGACGCAGGGCATCAGGTTCAGGATCAGCCCGCCGAGGAAGGCCCAGAGCAGCGCCTGCCAGAGCGGCAGGCCCGGCGCGGCGGCCAGCGGTCCGACCGGCGCCTCCACCGCATAGGCGGCGCGCACGCCGGCCTGGTCGGTCAGCACCAGAACGCCGGGCAGGGCGGTGGGCAGCGCCGCGTCCTCCGCCCGCGCCAGGCCGAGCTCGAGCCGGCCCGCGGCCAGGGTCAGCGCCTGCGGCGCGGCATTGTCGAGCAGCGGGCCGACGCTCTCCTCGGGGAAGAACTGCGCGTCGCGCACCGTGCCGGGCGCGAATTCCGGCCCCGTCAGCACCAGGCGGCCGCGCGCCCCGGCGAAGCCGGCGGCGGCGGGCCAGGGGGAGGGCCGGGGCGCGGCGGCCTCGGCCGCGGCGAAGAGCGGCGCCAGCGTGGCCGCGGCGCGGCCCGGCGGCGGCACCACCGGCAGCTCGAGGAGGAAGCGCCCCTCCTCCGGGATGCAGACCTGCTCGCAGACCAGCCAGGTCGCCTCGGCAGCGATGCGCAGGCTCTCGCCGGGCTGCGCCGCGGCCGGGGCGGTGACCGGCACGGGCAGCAGGACCTCCCCCGTGTAGCCGAAATTCACCAGCGGGCCGTAGGGGATGCGCTCCGGCGCCGGCCAGGCGATGGGGCCGGCGGTCATGCCCTCGGGCAGGGCGAGGGTGAGCTCGGGCGGCGCCCCGGCATCGCCCGGGTTGCGCCAATAGGTGTGCCAGCCGGGCGCGAGGCGGAGCCGGAGGCCGAGGCGAAAGCTCTCGCCGGGCGCGATGGCGTCGCGGTCGGCCACCAGGGTCGCGGTGGCGCGGGGCGAGCGGACGGCCTCGCTCTCCGCCGCCCCGGCCGAACGCAGGGGCAGCAGGGCGAGCAGCAACAGCAGGAAGGCGGCCAGGGCAGGGCGGCGCGGCATGGCCGGAAGATAGGGCGGGCGGCGGCGGAGCGACAGGATCGGCCGCCCGCCCGGCGCACGGGTGCGACAGGGGCTGCCTTGCCGGCAGCCCCCGCGCGGTTCAGGCGAAGAGGAAGTCGCCGGCCTCGAGCACCGTGCCGCCGAGCGAGAGCCGCACCTGCAGGCCCGGCACGCCCTCCACCGTGACGCGGGTGACGCCCGCGGCGGTCTCGACGATGCGCAGGTCCTCGATGCCGTCCACGCCGAGATCGGCGAAGGCGGTGAAGTCCAGCCGGTCCAGCCCTTTCTGGAAATCCGCCACCCGGTCGATGCCACCGCCCGGGGCGAAGACGAAGACGTCCCGCCCGGCATTGCCGGTCAGCACGTCGTTGCCCGCGCCGCCGGCGATGCTGTCGTTGCCGCCGCGGCCGATGATGCGGTCGTTCCCCGCGCCGCCATCGACGCTGTCGGCGCCGCTGGTCAGGCGCAGCGTCTCGGAGAAGGCCGTGAAGTCGAGGAAGGTCACGGCCGGGTCGTGGTCCGAGGCCTGGTCGGTGTACTCGCTGTTCACCCGGACGATGTCGAAGGCGACCGAGGCGTCGTCCAGCAGGCTTTGCGTCACCAGGGTGTGGTCGAGCGCCTGGGCATTGCCCTGGAAGTTGTAGGAGTAGCGCTCGTTCTCCGGCAGCAGCTCCTCGGCGAGGTCGAACAGCACCTGGTCGGGCCCAGTGCCCATCAGCGTCTGGTTCGGCGCCGACCAGGCGAAGTCGTTGAGGTCGCCGAGCACCAGCACCCTGGCCGCCGGGTCGGTCGCCAGCTGGCCGTCCACGAAGGCGTTGACGATCTCGGCCTGCTCGATCCGCTGCGCCTCGCTGGAGAGCACGGGCGGCTGGACATTGCCGAAGATGCCGTTGTCGCCGCCCTTCGAGTTGAAGTGGTTGTTGACGATCGTGAAGGTGACGCCGTTGTAGGCGAACTCCCCGACCAGCGGCTTGCGGCTGGCGGCGAAGGCGTCGCCATCGCCGAGGTCGGTGTCGACGATGCGATAGGTGTCGATCAGCGTCACCTGGTCCGCGCGGTAGAGGAAGGCGTTGCGGATATTGGCGTTGGGCTGGCCGCCATCCTGGTTGTTGTCCGGGTTCTCGAAGGCGAAGGCGTAGGTGATGCCGTGGTTGGCCTGGATCAGGTCGACCAGCGCCTGCAGCGTCGCCGTGGCGTCCACCACCGAGGAGATCTCGGCGCCGTCATTGTCCTGCACCTCCTGCAGGGCGACGATGGTCGGCGCCCCGAGGTTGAGCGCGATCTGCGCGGCATGCGCGGCGTACTTGCCGCTGCCGATGTCGTCGTCGACATTGCCGAGGCGGGTGTAGAGGTCGCCGCCGGCGACATTCGCCGGGTCCTCGGCGCGCGGGTCGAGGTTCTCGACATTGTAGGTGGCGACGGTCAGGCCGCGCGCGGTCCGCGCCAGCGCCGTCGACTCCGGCACCAGGGTGGAGGGCGTGGTCACCACCGGCGCGGTGCCGGTCAGCACCTCGTAGTTGCCGAAGTCGTAGCCGACGACGCCGGTGACCGGCCCGAGCCCGGCGCCGACATCGACGCTCGGCAGGTCGACCGAGGGGATCAGGTCGTCGATCTGGATGCGCTCGGGGTTGGTGTCGGTGGGCCCGAGGATCAGCCCGCCGGCCGGGGTGAGGGAGGCCTCGTCGGTGTTGCCGGGGATGCGGACCCAGATCTCCTCGTTGCCGTTCGGCGCCGCGGCATTGGCGGGGTCGTTCGGGTCGCGGGTGCGGAACTCGCTGGTGGGGGAGACGGCGATGGAGTCGGGGATCTGCACCAGCATCCCCTCGAGGCTCTCCCAGAAGTCGATCGCGTCGGTGGCGGGGTCGAAGCTGGCGAAGCCGTCGTCCTCGACGATGCCGGTCGGCAGCAGGCGGTCGACGCCGAGCACGACCGGCGCGATGGCGGTGAGGCCGCCGAGCTCGACCAGGGTGCCGGTGGAGGCGGTGAGCTGCGTCACCGTCAGGTTGTTGGTGGCCGAGCCGAGGCGGAACTCGCTCGCCTGCACGTTCAGCAGCCGCACGGTCTCGCCGACCTCGATCGTCGCGGCGGGGGCGGCGGAGGTGAAGACGAAGATGCCGTCCGAGGTGGCGATGTCGCCATCGCCGTCGGCGTCCTGGATCCAGAAGCCGTTGGTGGTGATGGCGGTCACCACGCCCTCGACGTTGAACCGCGTTGCGCCGCTGTTGCCCGAGGTCGTCACCGCGCCGCCGACCGAGGGCGCCTTGTGGCCGGCGCCCTGGATGGCGCCGATCTCGGTGAGGGTCACGTCGTCATTGGCGATGGTGCCGGTGCCGCTGCCGTCGGCCAGGGTGGTCGTGCCGGTGGCGTTCACCAGGTTGGAGAGGGCGAGGGTGAAGGTCTCGTCCGGCTCCGCGGTGGTGTCGCCGTTGAGGGTGACGCTGACGGTCTGGCTGAGCACGCCGCCGGCCGCGAAGTTCAGCGTGCCGGCGGCGGCGAGGTAGTCGCTGCCCGCCGTCGCGCTGCCGTCGGCGGTCGCGTAGTCGATGCTGAAGGCGCCGGTGTTGCCGCTGCGCGTGACGGTGAAGGTCAGCAGGGTGGTGCCCGCATCGCCCTCGGCGACGGTGACGTCGTTGACCGAGACGGTCTCGCCCACCGGCGGCACGAAGGCCTGGTTCGTCGCGCCCGGCGTGTTCAGCGCCTCGCCCAGGACCGGCGTGCCGACGAAGCCGCCGATGCCGGCGAGATCGAAGTCGTTGCGCAGCCAGTCGGCGGTGGTGCCGGTGTCGGTGCCGTCCGGGATGCGGCTCGCGCCGCCCGGGGTGAAGGAGACGCCGTCGTAGTTCGGCCCGAGCACCGGCGCGCCGGCATAGGTGATGTCGGTCGCGCCGCCGTCGGAGATCGCCACGGCATCGGTCACCGCGGTCCAGGGCGTCAGGTCGAGGACGCCGTCATCGTTGGTGTCGAGGTCGGCGCCGAGCGTGCCGGAGAAGCCCTCGACCAGCAGCAGGGTCTGGGTGCCGTTCTCCAGCGTGTCCTGCGGCAGCACGCCGCTCCACCAGATGCCGCTGGCATCCGCCAGGCCGGGCGTGATCACGCGGTCGACCGTGCCGGTGCCGCCGGCATCGCCCTCGATCACCAGCAGCCGCCAGGCGCCGAGATCGGCATTCGCGCCGGCGCGGACCTCGACGTACTCGTTGGTGTCCGAGCCGGTGTGGTTGAAGACGAACTCGTTGATCACCGGCGCGATCACGGCCGGCACGAAGGACTGGCCGTCGTTCACCGCGCCGGGGCTGTCCTCGGCGGCGATGGACCAGGTGAAGTCACCGGCGTCGTCGCCCGTGCCGGTCAGGTGCAGGGAACCACCGGCGGGCGCCGAGCCGGTCTCGCTGACGCCGATGTCCTCGCTGGTCTGCCCGTCCGCCGGGCCGCCGACCGCCTGGAAGGTGCCCTCGTAGCTGAGGAACTGCACCACCGCGCCGCCCGCATCGACCAGCGCGATGCCGTCGGGCGAGCCGTTCTGGATGCCGTTCTCCGGGTAGGCGATGCTGACGGTGCCGAAGCCGCCCTGCTGGTCCGCGATGATGCCGGAGAGCGTCGTCGTCGTGTAGGTCGCCCCGCCATTGCCGTTGTAGAGCACCAGCGACCAGCCGGCCAGGTTGGTCCCTGCGGCGCCCGCGAGCTCGATGAACTCGCCGGCATCCGTGCCGGCGTTGTCGTAGTGGAATTCGTTGATCCAGACCGTCATGGCCGAGCTCCCGCAGGAAGGCGGCCTGCTGCGGCCGCCCGTTTCCGGTGCAGGGCTCTAGCGGCGTTCGGCTACGTCGCGGCGATGGTTCCGTTTCACTTTCATGACGCATACGGAAGCGCCATGGCCGCGACGGAAGCCGTCGCTCCGCCCGGCGGCGGGGCCCGCCGCCGCATCCCGATGCATCAGCCGCCGGGCGCGGCGAAGCGCGCGAAGTCGCGGGCCAGCGTCTCGTAGATGGCGCGCTTGAAGTCGACCGCCAGCGCCGGCAACTCCGCCAGCCTCGCCCACCGCCACGCATCGAACTCGGGATGCGGGTCGAGGTCGAGCCGGATGTCGGAATCCTCGCCGAGGAAGCGCAGCGCGAACCAGCGCTGCCTCTGGCCGCGGTACTTGCCGCCCAGCGCCCGGCCCAGCAGCTGCGGCGGCAGGTCGTAGGTCAGCCAGTCCGGGTGCTCGGCCATGATCTCGGCCCGGGCGGTGCCGATCTCCTCCTCGAGCTCGCGGAACACCGCCAGGCGGGGGTCCTCGCCGCGGTCCATGCCGCCCTGCGGCAGCTGCCAGCCGCCGGGTGCGCCCTCGGCATTGGGCAGGTCGGCACGGCGGGCGACGAGGACGAGGCCGGCGCGGCTGAACAGCACGGCGCCGACATTGTCGCGGTAGGGGAGGTCCATGCCGGGCCTTTGCGGGACGGGTGCGGCATGGTGCCGGGGCCTTGGGCGCCTCGCAAGCGCGGGGCACGCCCGTTTCAGCCGCCCGTCAGTTCCCTCTCGCCGGTGCCGGCCGCGCCGGGCCCGCCGCCGAGCCCTGCTGCGCCGGCGCCCGGATCAGCGCCGTCACCGGCGCCAGGACAAGCCCCCGGCCCTCCACTGCCCCGCCCCAGGTGGCGATCCGCTCGATCAGCACCGGCGAGGGCTCGCCGGCATAGCCGAGCGCCGTGCCGCGCTCCCGCGCCAGCCGTTCCAGTGCCTCCAGCTTGCGCTCGATCTCCCCGCGGGTGGCCGGCTCGTCCAGCAGCAGGTCGACGGCGCGGCCCCAGGCCCGCGCCGGCTGCGGCGCGCCCGGCCGCGGATCGATGTAGAGCAGGCCGCGCATCGCCAGGCTCTGCTGCAGCGCGCCCAGCCGGTCCGGCAGCAGGGCGAAGCGTTCGCCCCGCATCGGCCCATGCGCGCCGATCGCGCCGACATAGCCGGCGAAGCGCGACATCGCCCAGTCCAGCCGGTCCTGGTTCTCCACCTCGGAGAGGCCGGTCAGCAGGGCGCGGTCGCCGGGATTGTTCAACGGGTACCCGGTGGGCTCGAGCGGCAGCGCCAGCAGCACCTCCATGCCCTTGGCGCGGGCGAGGTCCAGCAGCCGCTCGACCCGCGGCGCATAGGGGCTGAAGGCAAGGCCGATGGTCGCCGGCAGCCGGCGGATCGCCTCCTCGGTCAGCGCGGCGTTCAGCCCGAGCCCGCCGATCACGACGGCGACGCGGGGGCGCGGGTCCTGCCGGTCGAAGGCGCGGCCATAGGCGCGGATGGCGCTGCGGCCCTGCGGCCCGATGCGCGGCAACGGCCCGTGCGGTCCCGGCTCGAGCAACTGCGGATCGGGTGCCGGGATGCCGCCTGGAGCGAGCGATGCGCTCGGCGCCGGCTCCGCCTCGGGGGCGGTCGCGGCACGCTCGGGTGCGGTCGCCGCGGCGGGCGGTGGGGCCGCCTCGGCGGGCGCCGGGGCGGGCGGCGTGGCGGGCGCCGCGGCGGCAGGCGCCGGCGCGGCCTGGTCCGACGCGGTCGCGACCGCCTCGGCTGGGGCGGGCAGCGGCCCGAGCCAGGCAAGCAGGCCTGCGCCTCCGGCCATGCAGGCGAGGAAGACCACCCATGCCAGGGCGAGGGCCCGCCACCCGCGGCCCGGGTTCATCACGCCGTCAACCATGGCCCCCCCTGGCAAGGCGGCCATTCTGGCACCGTAGCGGCCGGTCGTCGCGGCCTTCATGGGCGCGGCCGCCCGGCCCGGCGGCGCTCACGCCACCCGGGCCGGCGTCCACGGCGACCTGCAGCCGGCGGGGCGGCTCAGCGCACCGCGGCGCGGCGGCCCGGCACCTGGCCGGCCGAGGCCATGCCCCGCAGCAGCTGCAGCGCCTGCTGCAACTGGTGGTCCGTCTCCGGCTTGGTCAGGTCGAAGCTCGGCGCCCCCTCGGCGGGCAGGCGCACCACCCGCTCGGCGAGGCCGGTGGGAAGCTGCAGCGGCGGCAGCGGCGCCGCCTGGCTCTGCTGGCGGGCCTGGCTCTCGTTGCGCAGCGCCCGGCGGAGATCGGCCTCGCGCTCGCGCGCGTTGAGCGCGGTCGGCTCCTCGCGCGTCGCCCGCACCTCGATGTCGGGCTCGATCCCGGTCGCCTGGATCGAGCGGCCGGAGGGCGTGTAGTAGCGCGCCGTGGTCAACCGGATCGCGCCCTGGCCGGGGATCGGCATCACCGTCTGCACGCTGCCCTTGCCGAAGGACTTCACGCCGAGCACGACGGCGCGGCGATGGTCCTGCAGCGCGCCGGCGACGATTTCCGACGCGCTGGCCGAGCCGCCGTTGATCAGCACGACGATCGGCAGGCCCTGCGCGATGTCGCCCGACTTGGCGTTCCAGCGCTGCGCATCCTCGGGCCGGCGGGCGCGGGTCGAGACGATCTCGCCCTGGTCGAGGAAGTCGTCGGCCACCTGCACCGCCTGGTCGAGCAGCCCGCCCGGGTTGTTGCGCAGGTCGAGCACGATGCCCTTGAGGTTCTGCCCGGCCTGGCTGCGGAGGCTCTGCATGGCGCGGCGCAGCCCGGTCTCGGTCTGCTCGTTGAAGGAGGTGAGGCGGATGTAGCCGACATCGCCCTCGAGCCGGAAGCGCACCACCTGCGGGCGGATCACGTCGCGCGTCAGGCTGAGCTCGAGCGGCTTCTCGGCGCCCTCGCGCCGGATGGTCAGGCGGATCTGCGTGCCGCGCTCGCCGCGCATCTGCTCGACCGCCTCCTGCAGGGTGAGCCCCTGTACCGAGCTGCCGTTGAGATGCGTGATCAGGTCCCCGGGCTTGACCCCGGCGCGGAAGGCCGGCGTCTCGTCGATCGGGCTGATGACCTTGATGTAGCCGCCCTCCTGCGTGACCTCGATGCCGAGGCCGCCGAACTCGCCGCGCGTCTGCACCTGCATGTCGCGGTAGCTGCGCTGGTTCAGGTAGGAGCTGTGCGGGTCGAGGCCCGTCAGCATGCCGTTGATGGCGTGCTCGATGGCGTCGCGGTCGTTGATCGGCTCGACGTATTCGGCGCGCACCCGTTCGAAGACGTCGCCGAAGAGGTTGAGCAGCCGGTAGGTCTCGGCCCGGCCGCCATCCTGCGCCCAGGCGGCTACCATGGGCCCCACCACGATGCCCGCGGCGAAGGCCGCGCTCACCGCCGCCACAGTCCCAACCTTGCCCTTCATGCGGCCAAGCATCCCTTTCGCATCGCGCGCCGTCGCCTGGCGCACGGTCCCCGGCACCGGGCCGGCATGCCCCCCAGATGGGGATGGATGGCCGCACCCGAAGCCCCGCCCCCCCGGCTTTGCCGGGGCGATCGGAAGGAACCATCATAGCCACTCGGCGGCCGGTTGCGCGGGAAAATCGCCGGCCAGACCGTTTCCGATTGCAACGGTGCCGCGCCGCTGCAACCGGGGATGCGGGCGATGGCACGAGCGCCGGGCGGCGGCGCGTCCGCTGGCGGGAATGACGCGCACGGACAACGCGCTGGACGCCGCGCCGCGTCCCGGTGCCCGCGGCGCCCGGTCTAGAGCGTGATCGCCGAAGGGCGTAACGCCCGCAGGCGTGAATCACGCGAC
>CAYNYQ010000181.1:0-9229 GCA_964401305.1 uncultured Acetobacteraceae bacterium
TCGGCGAAGGGCCGCGCGCCATAGCCGACGCCGACGCCATCGGTCAGCAGGAAGGGCTTGCCGGCATCGGCGGTGCCGCGCAGCGCGATGACGACATAGGCCGAATGCGCCGCCGGCGCCTCGCCCTGCCGCGCCACCGCGACCAGGCCATGGAAGGCGGCCAGCAGGCGCATCATGGTCAGCCCGCGCAGGCCGAGCGGCGCCGGCGCGCGCGGCGCCAGCAGCGAGCCCTCGCGCAGGAGCACCTCGTCGATCGCGCGCGGCGCGCCGGCATTCAGCACCTGCCCCGGCTCGCCCTGCAGGACGTAGAGGCCGAGCGCCATGCCGGGCACGTCCGGGTGCATCAGCAGGTTCACCGGGCCGGGTGCCTGGTCGTCGGTGTCGGTGGCGTCGAGGATGAAGCGGTCGTCCGGCGTGCGGGTCAGCGCGAGGCGCAGCGTGAAGGGCCCGTGGCCCTGGCCATCGGAATCGATGGCGTCGGCGAAGCGCGTTGTGCCGACGGGGAAGATCGCGCGCAGCTTGGCGCGTACCGTGCCCTCGGTGCGCGCCAGCAGCTGGCGCAGGGCGTCGGCCAGTACCTCGGGGCCGAAGCGCGCGGCGATCTCCTCGACGCGCCGCTCGCCCAGGCGGACGGCGGCCATCAGCGCGCGCGTGTCGCCCTGGCTCTGGTCGGGGAAGCGGCCGTTGCGCCAGAAGGTGCGCAGCAGGTCCTCGTTCGCCACGCCGTCGCGCACCAGGCGCACGGGGGGGATGATGATGCCCTCCTGGAAGTGGTCGGTCGCGTCGGGGCTGAGCGAGCCGGGGCGCAGCCCGCCGATGTCGGAGAAATGCGCCCAGCCCATGACGAAGCCGACGCGCGCGGCGCCGTGGAAGACCGGCGCGAGGAAGACCTGGTCGTTGGAATGGCTGACGGCGCCGCGGCTGCCGTAGCAGTCGCTGTACCAGTAGAGGTCGCCGCGGCGCATCGTCTCCAGCGGGAAGTGCTTCGCCACGGGGCCGACGATGTCGCCGAAGATCGGCAGGTCGCTGCCCACCGCCATGGCGCCCTCGGCATCGAAGAGCGCGGTGTAGAAATCCTTCTTCTCGCGGATGAAGGCGGACATCGCCGTGCGCTCGAGCAGCGCCTCCATCTCGGCCTGCGCCGCGCGGGCGGCGCCGCGGATGATCTCGAGGCTGACCGGGTCGCAGCTGTTCATGCGGGCACCTTCTCGGGCGCGGTCGCGGCCTCGCGCCAGCGATGGCAGGCGACGGCATGGCCCGGCGCCGCGGCCTCGGTCGGCGGCTCCACCGTGGCGCAGGCGGGCACCGCGATGGGGCAGCGCGGATGGAAGCGGCAGCCGGGCGGCACGGTGCGCAGCGAGGGCGGGTCGCCGGTCAGCGGCGGCACCGGGCTCTCCCGCCCGTCGAGATGCGGCGCCGCGGCGAGCAGCGCGCGGGTGTATGGGTGGCGCGGCGCGGCGAAGACCTGCGCCGCCGTGCCCTCCTCCACCACGCGGCCGAGATACATCACCGCGATGCGGTCGCAGACGCGGCGCACCACCGAGAGATCGTGCGAGATGAAGAGGTAGGTCAGGCCGAAGCGCCCGCGCAGCTCGCGCAGCAGCCGCAGCACCGCCGCCTGCACGGAGAGATCGAGCCCCGCCGTCGGCTCGTCCAGGATCACCACCTTCGGCCGCAGCAGCAGGATGCGGGCGAGGCCGATGCGCCTCTGCTGGCCGCCGGAGAGCTCGTGCGGGTAGCGCTCGGCCATGGCGGGGTCGAGGCCGACCGCCTGCAGCATCTCGGCGATGCGCGCCCGGCGCTCTGCCGCGTCGGCGACGCCGTGGATGCTCAGCCCCTCGGCCAGGGTCGCACCCACCCGCCACCAGGGATCGAGCGCCGCGCCGGGATCCTGGTGCACGTACTGCACCGCGGCGCGGTCCTGCCGTGCGGCGAGCGGCGCACGGCCGGAGACGCGGCGGCCCTCGAGCAGGATGTCGCCCGCCGCCTCGCGCTGCAGGCCGAGCAGGGCGCGGGCCAGCGTGGTCTTGCCGCAGCCGCTCTCGCCGACGATGCCGAAGGTCTCGCCCTCGGCGACGGAGAGGGTCACGCCATCCACCGCGCGCACCGGCGGCGTGCCGCGGCCGAACAGCGACCGCCGCCCGCCGAGCTCCACCACCAGGTCGCGGGCGCCGAGGATCTCAGGCAAGCGCCGCCTCCGGCAGGGCCTCGGCGTGGTAGGGGCAGGCGACGGTCCGCCCCGGCGCAGGCGCCAGCAGCGGCGGCACCGCCGCGCTGCAATCGGCGCGCGCCAGCGGACAGCGCGGGTGGAAGCGGCAGCCCGGCGGCTGGGCGGTGGCCGCCGGCACCGTGCCCGGGATGCCGGCGAGGTCCGCGGCGCGGTCCGGGTGGCAGGCCAGCAGCAGGCGCGTATAGGGGTGGCGCGGCGCGTCGAGCACGGCGCGGGTCGGCCCGCTTTCCGCGACCCGGCCGGCATAGAGCACCGTCACCGCCTCGCAGAGCGAGGCGAGCACGCCGAAATCATGCGTCACGAAGAGCAGCGCAAGGCCGCGCTCGGCGGCGAGGCCCTTGAGCAGGCCGAGGATCTCCCGCTGCGTCGTCACGTCGAGCGCCGTGGTCGGCTCGTCGGCGACCACCAGGGCCGGATCGCAGCAGAGCGCCGCGGCGATCAGCAGGCGCTGGCGCTGCCCGCCGCTGAACTGGTGCGGGTACTTCTCCAGCGCGCCCTCGGGGTCGGGCAGCTGCACGGCGCGGAACAGCTCGACCAGCTTCGCCCGGTGCGCGGCGCGGCTGCCCGGCGCGTGGCGGCGCATGATCTCCAGGATCTGGTCGCCGGCGCGGAACACCGGGTTGAGCGAGAGATAGGGATCCTGCGGCACGAAGCCGATCTTCCCGCGCGCCGAGGCGGCGCTGTCGGAGAGGATGTCCCGCCCCTGGAACAGCACCGCGCCGCCCGGGATCATGGCGCCGCGCGGCAGGATGCCGAGGATGGCACGCAGCAGGGTGGACTTGCCGCAGCCGCTCTCGCCGACGACGCCGAGCGTGCCGCCCGCCGGCACGGCGAGCGAGACCTCGTCGAGGATGCGCGCCACGCCGGCATCGGTGCGGAGATGCACCGTGAGCCGCTCGACCGACAGCGCCGGTAGCGTCACCGGCTGCGGCTCCGGCGCAGGCGCGGGTCGGCGGCGTCGCGCATCCCGTCGCCCAGCAGGTTGAAGCCGAGCACGAGGAACAGGATGGCGAGGCCCGGGAAGGTCGGGAACCACCAGGCCTCCGGCAGGTGCTGCCGCGCCTCGCTGACCATCAGCCCCCAATCCGGCGAGGGCGGCGCGGCGCCGACGCCGAGGAAGCCCAGCAGCGCTGCGGTGAGGATGGTGAAGCCCATGCCGATGGTCGCGCGCACCAGGATCGCCGGCGCGGCGTTCGGCAGCACGTGCAGCAGCAGGATGCGAGAAGGCCGCGCGCCGATGCCGGCCAGCGCATCGACGAAGAGCGCGCCGCGCAGGCGGCGGGTCTCGGCGAAGACGGTGCGGGCGAAGAAGGGCCAGTAGGTCAGCGCCAGCGCCACCATGGCCGTGGCGATGCCCGGCGCCATCAGCTGGCCGAGTGCCAGCGCCAGGATCAGCTGCGGCACGGCGAGAAACACGTCGGTCACGCGCATCAGCGTCTCCGACAACAGCCCCTCGCGCCAGCCGGCCACCAGGCCGACCGGCACGCCGATGGCGATCGCTGCGCCCACCACCGCGAGCGCCACGATCAGCGCATCCCGCGTGCCGAGGATGACGCGGGAGAGGATGTCGCGGCCGAGATTGTCGGTGCCGAAGGGGAACTCCGCCGAGGGCGGGCGCAGCCGCTGCAGCAGGTGGCTCTCGAAGGCGTCGTCCGGATAGGGGGCGAGCCAGGGGGCGAAGACGGCGACGAAGACGGCGAAGAGCACCAGCAGCAGGCCGAAGGCCGCGACCCGGTCGCGCAGGATCAGCCGCAGCGCGGTCACCGCCCCTGCTCCGCCACGCGCGGGTCGATCAGCGCCTGCGCCACGTCGACGACGACGTTCACCACGGCATAGACCACGCCGACCACCAGCGTGACCGCCAGCAGCGCCTTGTAGTCGGCGGTCACGATCGCCTGCACGGCATAGGTGCCGAGGCCGGGCCAGTCGAACACCGCCTCCACCGCGACCGCGCCCGAGATCAGCGCGCCGAACAGCAGGCCGATCTGCGTCACCGTGACCGTGACCGCGTTGCGCAGCACGTAGATGGCGGCCAGCCGCACGCGGCCGTAGCCGGCGGCGCGGGCATAGAGCACGAAGTCCTTCTGCAGCGTCTCCAGCACGCCGCTGCGGGTGAAGCGCGCGATGGTGGCGAGCCCGGGCAGGGAGAGGGTGACGGCCGGCAGCACCAGGTGGCGGCAGGCATCGACGAACATGTCCCACCGCCCGGCCAGCAGCGTGTCCAGCAGCATGAAGCCGGTGACCGCCGGCGGGCGGCCGAGCGCCACGTCGATCCGCCCGCGCAGCGGCAGCAGGTCGAGGTCCATGGCGAAGGTCAGCTGCAGCATGATCGCCAGCCAGAACCCGGCGATGGCGAGGCCGCCGACGCTGAGCAGCCGCACCAGGTGGTCGACCGGCCCGTTGTGGTCGAGCGCGGCGACCAGGCCGAGCGGGATGCCTAGCCCGGCCGCCAGCAGCAGCGCGGCGAAGGTCAGCTCCAGCGTCGCCGGCAGGCGCTGCAGGATCTCCTCGGAGACGGGGCGGCCGGAGAAGACGGAGCGGCCGAAATCCCCGGTCAGCACCTGCCGCACATGGATCGCCGCCTGCTCGAGTATGGGGCGGTCGAGCCCGTACTGCGCGCGGATCTCGGCGATCTGCGCCGGCGTCGCCGCGTCCCCCGCCAGCGCCGCCGCCGGGTCGCCGGGGATGACCCGCGACAGCACGAAGGTCAGCAGGATCAGCCCGAGCAGCGCCGGCAGCGTCAGCAGCACCCGGCGGAGGACGTAGCGCGCCACGGGGCGGGGCCTAGTTCTCCAGCCACATCAGCCGCATCTCGCCGCCCGAGCCGACCGGCGAGAAGGCATAGCCCTGCACGCGCCGCGCCAGGCCGCGCAGGTTCAGCGTGTTGTAGACCCAGATGTCGGGGCTGTCCGCGACCACCAGCGCGGTGGCCTGCCGGTACAGCGCCTCGCGCTCGGCCTGGCCGATGGTGGAGCGGGCCTTGCGCAGCAGCGCGTCGACCTGGGGGTTGGAATACCAGGCGCTGGCCTTCCAGGTGCCGTGGAACTGGCTGTCGTACATCTGGCCGATCCAGTTCTCGGGATCGACGAAATAGGTCGAGACCCAGTGGATCCACATGTCGGGCGTGGTCTCCACGCGGTTCACGCTGGCGGTCATGTTGGCCCAGGTGTTCGGCACGATGCGAAGGTTCACGCCGACGCGACGGAGATCGGCCTGGAACATCTGCGCCGCCTGGGTGGTCTGCTCGAGCTCCGACTGGATGTGGATCTCGATCGGGCGGTCGAGCGGCGCGCCGGCGGCGCGGGCCTTGTCGCAGTGCTCCTTCGCCTTGGCGAGGTCGAAGGCATAGGGCTGCAGGTCGGGCGGGTTGCCCCAGAGGTTGTTCGGGTTCGGCCCGCCGTTGCGCACCACCAGGCCCTTCAGGATCACCTCGTTGAAGCCCTGGTAGTTGAAGGCGTGCGCGAAGCACAGCCGAGTGTCGCGGTTGTCGAAGGGCGGGCGCCGGTTGTTCATGCGCAGGATGAAGACGCGCATGTTCTGGTCGCGCGCCACCCGCGTGCGGGCGTTGCGGTCGACGCGCTCGACCTGGTCGGCCGGCAGGTAGCTGTCGGAGATGTCGATCTCGCCGCGCAGCAGCGCCAGCACGCGGGTGGAGGTCTCCATCACCGGGCGCGCGCGCACCTGGTCGATCGGCTTCTGGTTGTGGCCCCAGCCCATGAAGTGGTCCGGGTTGCGCTCGAGGTCGAGCGAGACGCGGGTCTGGTAGTTCGCGGGGTTCACGCGATAGGCGCCGGACCCCGCGCCGTTGGCCGAGAGCCAGGCGGTGCCCCAGTCGTCGTTCTGGACATGCGGCGTGATGGCGCGCTGGTTCACCACCGCCACCAGCGGGATCGCTGCCAGGAAGGGCGCATAGGGCTGGCTGAGCACGAAGCGCACGGTCAGCGGGCCGGCGGCGGTCACGTTCTCCGGCTTCAGCACGGGGCGGAAGGCGGCGGCGGGGGCGCGGTTCATCGCCAGCAGGCGGCGGAAGGACCAGACCACGTCCTCGGCGGTCAGCGGGCTGCCGTCGTGGAACTTCACGCCGTCGCGCAGCGTGAACTCCCAGGTCAGGCCATCGGGCGAGGTGGTGTGGGACTGCGCCAGCCAGGGCACCAGCTGCGGCGGGTTGCCTTGGTAGCGGTAGAGCCCGTCATAGACGTTGAGCAGGATGAACTGGCTCGGCACGTCGAAGATCGCGTGCGGGTCGAGCGTCGCCGGCAGCTGGTCGCCCCAGACAAGCGGGCGCTGCTGCGCCGCGGCGGGCGGCGGCGCGGCGAGCGTGCCAAGCGCCGCGACCGCGGCGGCGAGCAGCATGGTGCGAAGCGGACGGCGCATGGTTCGTTCCCCGCGGAGAGGTCTCCCGCGGCGAGTGAACGTCGCATGTCCTGGCGGCGCAAGCCCCTCCGGCGGGATCGGGCCGGGCGTTGGAACGCGATCTGCCCGGCCCTTAGGCAGCCTGCCTCACCTCGCCCGGCCGAGGGCAGCCTCGGCGCCTCACGCGGCGGCCTGCGTCGCGTCCAGCGGCGCGTTCAGGCCCACGCCGGGCACGCGGATGCCGGCGGGCCGGCCCTTCGCCGTCGCGCCCTGCCAGTGCGCGGTGAACACCGGGGGCAGCGCCGGCGCATCCTCCAGCGCCAGCCAGAGGCGGAAGAGGTGGCGGCGCTTTTCGGGCTCCGCGAAGTCCTCGAAGCCGGTACGGCTGTGCAGCACCCAGTGGTTCGAGAGGAACTGGATGTCGCCGGGGCGGAATTCCATGTCGAGATGGATCTCCGGGCTCTCGGCCAGGCTGTCGAGCAGGTCGCAGGCGGCCTCGATCTCGGGCGTGAGGCGCGGCACCTCGGCGAAGCGCTGCGCCTTGCGCATGGCGCTGCGCACATAGGTGGTGGCGAGGCCGCCATCCGGCGTCGGGTTGAAGACCGGCACGGCGTACCATTCCTGCGCGCCCTCCGGCACCTCGCCGCGGCGGTCGCGGTAGACCGGCTGCATCAGTGCGGCCACCAGCGTCGGGTCGCGGCGGAGCATCTCGTTGTGGATCGCGGCGCTGCTGGCGATGGAGGAGAGGCCGCCCGCCTTCGACGGCTTCAGGCACAAGAGGCCCACCGCGTCGGAGCTGTCGGTGTGGTAGGGCAGCCGCGCCGCGGTCTGGTAGCCACGGCCGGTCGGCCTGGCGTAGTCGACGCCGATATCCTTCACGTGCCCGAGGATATGGCCCATGGCGTTCTGCGACACCGGCTCGCCGAGCTTCGCGCCCAGGCCGAAATAGGCGATCGCACACTGGCGCGGCGACCATTCGTCCACCGGCACGCCACGGATCAGGATGAAGCCGCGGCCGCGGGTCAGGGCATGTTTTGTCTCGGCGACCAACGGCGCGAGGGCGGGCGCCTTCAGGTCGTCCGGCCCGATGGCGGCGATGTCGATGCCGGTCGCGTCGAGCGCGGCGACCGCCTGCTCGAGCTCGGCGATCTGCGCCGGCGTCAGCTCGCGGATCCATTCAGACCGGCGGCGTTGCATCTCCGGCCCGGTCCAGACGAAGGGGCCCGTGACGGGGTGTGGGCTCACGGCGATGCCGGTGTCCATGGCGCTTCCTCCTGGCGTGCGGTTGCGCACAGCCTCCCCCCGGCCCCCGCCGCCTGCAAGGGGCGCGGCGCGGTCGCGACGATGCGGCGGGGGGTTCGCCGGCCCGGCGACCGCCGGTTCAGGAGTGCAGCGCTTCGTCGTAGCTTACCGGATAGGCGGTGATCACCAAGGCGTTGCCGTCCTGCGGCACGATGACGCGCATGGCATCCGCCCATAGCCAGGAATAGCCCTCGACCAGCAGGTTCCCCGGCAGCCGCACCATCCCGTAGAAGCCGTCCGGGATCGGGCCCTCGATCACCAGGTTGGTGCCGGATTTGTAGTCCTTCAGGTATTTCTTCGGCTGCAACAGGAACGCCGTGATCACCAGCTTCTTGATGTCGGCGTCCGTCGTCTTGGCATCCGAGTTGTTGACGGCCGCGAGATGTCGCTTTCCGGTGGCGATGCGAATATTCTTCTTGGCTACCTGATATTGGTGCTTGATCAGGGCTTCGGAGTATTTCTTCTTCCTGGCTGCGAACTCGTCCGAGAACTCCTCAGGCTTCTTCTTGGGTGCTTCGGGCTCCGGCTTCGGCTTGATGCCGTAGTAGGAGATCAGGTCCTGCTGCGTGGGGACATAGTCCTCGTCGAAGAAGAATACACCGTTCTGCGCAAAGCCCTTCTTGTAGCTGTCGGCCAGGTCTTCCGCCGTGGCCTTGTCGAAGTGTGCATGCTCCAGCGCATGCTTGGTGAAGGCCAGCTTCCCGCTGACCAGGGAATGAATGACGGTTTCCGCGCGCACGCTCAACGGCATGATGGCCCTCCTCGGCCGGGCGAGATGGGCGCCGTTCGCGGCAGGCCGCCTCGCGCCCGGGTCGATAGCCCCTTCCGATACCGCAAGTATTGCGTGTGCCGGGGCGCGGCAGCAACTGCCCTCGCTGGGTGGGCTCCGGCCGCGCCGCCGCGGGGAACGGCGCGCCGTCAGCGGCCCGTCGGCGCCGCCAGCACCTTGTCGCGGTAGTTGCAGTGCGCCACCGCCGGGCAGCGCCAGCATTCCGGCGCGCGTGCCTTGCACACGTAGCGCCCGTGCAGGATCAGCCAGTGATGCGCGTCGCGCAGCAGGTCGGGCGGGCATTTCCGGACCAGCCCGTCCTCCACCTCCCGCGGCGTCTTCCCCGGCGCCAGGCCGGTGCGGTTGCCGATGCGGAAGATGTGCGTGTCTACCGCCATCGTTGCCTCGCCGAAGGCGACGTTCAGCACGACGTTCGCGGTCTTGCGGCCGACGCCGGGCAGCGCCTCCAGCGCCGCGCGGTCCCGCGGCACCTGCCCGCCATGCTGCTCCACCAGTTGCCGCGCCAGGGCGGCGACGTTGCGCGCCTTGCCCTGCCAGAGCCCGATCGTGCGGAT
>CAYNYQ010000182.1:0-9191 GCA_964401305.1 uncultured Acetobacteraceae bacterium
GCCACGGCCCGGCGCCCCCCGCGCTGGCGCGGCGGCCTGGCCATCGCCGCCTCCCTCCTGCTCGGCCTGGTCGGCGGCTGGAGCCTGCGCGGCGGCGATGCGGGGCCGGGGCGGATCGGGCCGGACCTCGCCGCCGCGCTGGAGACGCAGCCGAGCGGCCTGCCCGGCGCGCCCGCGCTGCTCGCCACCCATGCGCTGGACGATGGCGGCACCTGCCGGGTCTTCACGCTGGAGGAGGGCGAGGGGTCCCTCACCGGGCTGGCCTGTCGCGCGGCGGGCGGGCCCTGGCGCCTGCAGGCCCTGGTGGCGCGCCGCGGCGCGGCCCAGGGCTTCGCCCCCGCCGGGGCCGAGGACCCGGTGCTGGCGGACATGCTCGAACGGCTCGGCGCCGGCCCCGCCCTGACGGAGGCGGAGGAGCGCGCGGCGATCGCCCGCGCCTGGCGGCAGCCTCGCTGAGCGCGCGACCGGCAGGAATCCCGCCCCGGCCAACGGCAAGGGGCGCGGAGCCTTCGCCCCGCGCCCCCCTCTCCGCGCCGCGCGACGGCGGATCAGCCGAAGGAGAAGTCGTCGCTCGACAGCGCGCCGACCGAGACGCCGACCAGCACCACCGAGGACGCGCCCGCCAGCGGCCCCCAGGCGATGACGGCATTGCCGTCGAGGTCGCTCGAGAAGCGGAGGTCGTCGAAATCATCCACCCCGGCGACGGCGATCTGGATCTTGTCGTTGGTCACCGAGAAGTCGTCGATGCGGTCGCTGCCGGTGCGGCCCTCGAAGCGGAAGGTGTCGTCGCCCGCGCCGCCGGCCATCTGGTCGTTGCCGGCGCCGGCGAAGATCAGGTCGGCGCCGTCGCCGCCGGCCATGGTGTCGTTGCCGGCGCCGCCATCGAGGGTGTCGTCCTCGCTGCCGCCATCGAGCTGGTCGGCCCCGGCGCCGCCGGCGAGGCTGTCGTTGCCGGACTCGCCGGACAGGCGGTCCGCCCCGGCGCCGCCATCGAGCGTGTCGTTGTCGGCGCCGCCGAACAGGCGGTCGGCGTCGAGGCCGCCGAGCAGGCTGTCATTGCCCGCGCCGCCGCGCAGCAGGTCGCGCCCGGCGCCGCCGTCCTGCGTGTCGTTGCCGTCGTTGTCGGTGATGGTGTCGTTGCCGTCGCCGCCGAGGGCGACGTCGTTGCCGTCGCCGCCGTTCAGGCTGTCGGCGCCGGCGCCGCCCGACATGGTGTCGTCCTCGCCGCCGCCGAGGAGCGTGTCGTCGCCCTCGCCGCCCTCGATGACGTCGTTTCCGGCCTCGCCGTCGATGCGGTCGGCGCCGCCGAAGCCGCGCAGCAGGTCGTTGCCGCCGCGGCCGAAGATGCTGTCGGCCAGCGCGCCGCCGTCGATGGTCTCGTTGTCCTCGGTGCCGAAGAAGGTGGGCATGGGATGCGGTCCGATCCTGGGCTGCGGCGCAGCGGACCATTCCGCGCGCCTGCCTGGTGAACGGAAGATGGCGGATGGTTCATCCCTCTCTCGCGAGTTCGTTATCCTCTGCCGTGGATGCTGGCGCCGGGCCGGCGCGCCCTGGCTCCCCGTCGCGCCGCCCCGTAGAGCAATCGGGCGGAGGGCATGGCCTGCCGCCTGCACCCTGCCCCGCCGTGTGGAGCCGCGCCCTTGCACCGCCGCATCCCGACGCCGGCCCTCGCCTGCCGCCGGCTCCTCCTCGCCGCTGCCGCCGCCGGCGCCGCGGCGACGCCCGGCGCCCGGGCCGAACCCGCCCCGCCCGCCTCGCTCGAGCTCGCCGGGATGACCTGGCCGGCGCTGCAGGCGGCCATCCGCGCCGGGTGGCAGCGGGTGATCCTGCCCAGCGGCGGGGTGGAGCAGAACGGGCCGCACATGATCCTCGGCAAGCACGACCACATCGTCCGCCACGCCGCCCAGCGCATCGCCGCGCGGCTGGGGCGGACCCTGGTGGCGCCGGTGCTCTCCTACGTGCCGCAGGGGCGCTGGACGCCGCCGGAGGGGAATTTCCGCTTCCCCGGCACGCTGGGCGTGACCGAGGCCGCCTTCGAGGGCGTGCTGGACGGCGCCGCGCGCAGCCTGCGGCAGGCCGGCTTCACCGCCATCTGCCTGATCGCCGACCATGGCGGCAGCCAGGCCCCGCAGGCGCGGGTGGCGGCGCGGCTGGACGCGGCCTGGCGGCGCGACGGGGTGCGGGTGCTGGCCATCGGCAGCTACTACGCCTCGATGGCGGCGCAGGAGGCCTGGCTGCGCGGCCAGGGCGAGACGGCGGCCAGCATCGGCAGCCATGCCGGCCTGGCCGACACGGCGGAGCTGATGGCGACCCATCCCGCGGGGGTGGATCTCGCGCGCCTCGAGGGCCGGCAGGGCGCGGCGCTGGAGGCGCTGGGCGGCAGCGGTGACCCCTCCCGCGCCACCGCCGAGCGGGGGGAGGCGATCCTGGGCTTGCGCATCGCCGCCGCCGTGGCCGAGATCGAGGCCGCGCTGGCGCCGCGCTGAGCGCCCCGCCCGGGGGCGTGCGCCGCGCCGGGCCCGGCCCCATATTCCCATTGCCAAAGCCGAGGCGCTGCCCGATGCCGATCGACGAATCCCTCACCTTCCTGCCCGTGAACATCGCCGTGCTGACGGTGAGCGACACGCGCGACATGGCGACCGACCGCAGCGGCCAGACCCTGCAGGAGCGGATCGAGGCGGCCGGCCACCGTTGCGTCGCGCGGGAGATTGCGAAGGACGAGGCGGATGCGATCGAGGCGCTGGTGCGCCGCTGGATCGCCGACCCCGCCATCGACTGCGTCATCACCACGGGCGGCACCGGCATCACCGGTCGCGACGTGACGCCGGAGGCCTTCAAGCGCGTGCTGGAGAAGGAGATCGAGGGCTTCGGCGAGCTCTTCCGCATGCTGAGCTACCGCAAGATCGGTACCTCCACGATGCAGTCGCGCGCCTTGGGCGGCGTGGCGGGCGGCACCTACCTCTTCGCGCTGCCGGGCAGCACCGGGGCCTGCAAGGATGCCTGGGACGACATCCTGGTCTTCCAGCTCGACGCCCGGCACCGGCCCTGCAACCTGGTGGAGCTGATGCCGCGGCTGCAGGAGCACGTGAAGGCGGCGTGACGCGCGGTCAGCCCGGCGCCTCCGCCGGCGGCACCGTGCCCTCCCGCGGGTCGATCGGCAGCAGCCGGTCGAGGCCGGCGATGCGCTCGAAGACCGCCGCCGCGGCCAGCGCCACCTCGTCCCGCCGCGGCGGGGCGGCGACCTGGATGCCGATCGGCCGGCCGTAGCGGTCGAAGCCGGAGGGCACCGCCACCGCCGGGCAGCCGGCCAGGGTGAAGGCGGCGTTCCACATCGAGCCCGCCATGTAGTTCTCGAGCTTCACGCCGCCGATGCTCTCGGGATGGCGCAGCATGACGTCGAAGGCGGGCGTGCCGGCGCCGGGCGTCACGATCACATCGTACCCGGAGAAGAGTTCGACGATGCGGCGGTACCAGGCGGCGCGCTCGCGGTCGGCCCAGGCGAGCCGGCTCGGCGTGGCCTCGAGGCCGCGCTCGGTGTTCCAGACGATGTCGGGCTTGATCAGCGCGCGGTGCGTCTGCAGCTGCATCTCGCGGTCCACCACGAAGGCCTGGCTGCGCAGCACGAGGAAGGCCTCCTGCAGCTCGCCGAGGTCGAGCCGCACCTCCTCCACCACGCACCCCGCCTCGGCGAAGCGGCGCGCCGCCTCGGCGCAGAGCGCGGCCATCTCGCGGTCGATCGGCAGCGTCCCGTCGAACACCGTGTAGGCGACGCGCCGCGGCGGCCGCGCCTCGGTCACGGCGCGTGCATAGGGGGTGGCCGGCGCGTCGTAGGTGAGCGGGTCGCGGATGTCCCAGCCCGCCATGGTGTCGAGGAAGAGGGCAAGGTCGGGGATGGTGCGCGCCATCGGCCCCTGCACCGAGAGCGGCGCGAAGAGGTTGTTCGAGGTGCCGCGCGTCACGCGCCCTGGCGAGGGGCGGATGCCCACGACGCTGCAATAGGTCGCCGGCCGCCGCAGGCTGCCGCCATGGTCCGAGCCATGCGCCAGCCAGCATTCGCCGGTCGCCAGCGCCACCGCGCCGCCCCCCGTGGAGCCGGCGCAGGTCAGCGAGGTGTTCCACGGGTTGCGCGTGCGGCCGAAGACCTCGTTGAAGGTCGAGCCGCCGGCGCCGAATTCCGGCGTGTTCGACTTGCCGATGACGACGCCGCCCAGCGCCTCGATGCGCTCGACCAGCGGGTGCGAGGCGGTCGGCACATGGTCCTTGAAGATCGGCGAGCCGTAGGTGGTGCGCACGCCGGCGACGTCGGTCAGGTCCTTGATCGTCACCGGTAGGCCGGCGAGCCAGCCCGGATGGTCGGCGTGCTGCGCGCCCTCGCCGGCCATGATGCGCCTCGCATGGTCGCGCGCGCGGTCGAGGCAGAGGGTGGGCAACGCGTTCACCGCCGGCTCCACCTGCGCGATGCGGCGCTCGGCGGCGTCGATCAGCTCCAGCGGGGAGACCTCGCGGCGCTTGAGGCGCGCGACGGCCTCGGTGGCGGTCAGGCGGATCAGGTCCTCGGACATGGCGGGCTCCCGGCGGGGTCGGCGGGATTGCAGACCGGGGGCAGCGTGGGCGCAAGGCGGGGCGGCCGGACGGGCGGCGCCTGCCGGCGCGTGGCCTATCCCCGGGCCAGCAGCGCCTCGGTCTCGGCGGCGTCGGGGCAGGCGGCGGCGGCGCCTTGCCGGGTGCAGGCGATGGCGGCGGCGGCCGAGGCGCGGCGCATCGCCGCCGCCATGGGCAGCCCGCGGTCGAGCCCGGCGGCGAGCACGCCGCACCAGGCATCGCCGGCGCCGGTGGTGTCGCAAACGGGGCCGGCATCGAAGGGCGGGATGCGCAGCGGCCCGGCGGGGGTCGCCGCCTCGGCCCCCGCGGCGCCGAGGGTCACGGCCACGGCGATGCCGCCGAGCGCCGCCGCCAGCCCTTCCGCCCCCGCGCCGCACCCGAGATGCGCCGCGAGCCAGGCCGCCTCCGCCTCGTTCGCCACCAGCAGGTCGAGCGCCCGCAGCGCCGCCATCGGCAGCGCGGCGGCCGGCGCGAGGTTGAGCACCACCCGCGCCCCGCGCGCCCGGGCCCGCAGCACCAGCGCCGCGGTCTCGGCCGCCGGCACCTCCATCTGCAGCAGCAGGGTCGTGGCCGCGCCGAGCGCCGCATCCTCCACCTGCGCGGCGCGCGCGGCGAGGTTGGCACCGGAGCCGACGACGATCTGGTTGGCGCCGGCGGCATCGACGGCAATGCCGGCGCAGCCGGTCGCGGCCTCGACCTCGGCGAGGCGGGAGAGATCGACGCCGGCCTGGCGCAGCGCCGCCGTCGCCACCAGGGCGAGCGGGTCGCGCCCGACCGCGCCGGCGAAGGCCACGCGGGCACCGTCCCTGGCCGCCGCCACCGCCTGGTTCGCGCCCTTGCCGCCGGGCAGCAGGTCGACGGCCGGGCCGAGCACCGTCTCCCCGGGCGCGGGAAGGGCGGGCACGCGGAAGACGATGTCGGCGTTGACCGAGCCGAAGACGAGGACGCTCATTCCGCGAACATCCGCCCGGCGCGGGCGCGCAGGTACATCGCCTCGATGAACAGGTCGAAGGCCGGCGCGGCGGCGCGGGCGGGCGCCATGCGGCCATGCGTCTGCCCCTCCGTCACGCCGGCATCGCGCCAGTGCTGGCCGCCGATCACGCCCTGCAGGAAGCCCTGGGTGCGGTCGCAGGCCATGGCGAAGCGCGCGGCCGGCGTCTCGCCCGCCTCGAACTCCTCCCAGAGGGCGCGCAGCCGGGCGCCGAGATCGGGCGGCAGGGCGGCGAAGACCACATCTGCGGCGGCGCGCTCGCGCGCGGCCTGGGTGAGGCGGTGCTGCTCGTCATAGGCGAAGGTGTCGCCGGCCTCGACCTCCACCAGGTCGTGCGCGGCGATCATCGCCAGCACATGGGCGAGGTCGGGCGGGTCCTGCACCTCCCCGTGCAGAAGCAGCGCGACGAGGGCGACGTTCCAGCAATGCTCGGCGGAATTCTCCTGCCGCAGCGCGCCGGTCGCGGGGTCCTGCGTGCAGCCGCGGCGCAGCACGTGCTTCAGCCGGTCGGCCAGTGCCAGGAAGTCGAGGATGGCGGCGATGCGGGCGGTGTCCATGCCGCGGGTCCCTCAGCGGATCGGCGCCGTCCAGCGGCCGAGCAGGAAGCCGAAGAGCACGGCGCCGCCGAGCAGCGCCGCCACCTCGCCGAACATGGCATGCGCCAGGGGCAGGCCCAGCATCACCAGCAGGACCAGCAGCGCCACCTTCCACCAGCGGTGCAGCAGCGCCCGCGCGGCGCCGCCGCGTGCCGCCGCCGCCTTGCGTGGCTTCGCCGCGGCGCGCGGCCGGGGCGCGGCGCGGGCGGCCGGCTGGGCCCGCCGCGCGCCGCTCATCGCTTCTCCGCCATGGCGCGGCCGATGCCGATGCCGATCACCAGCGCCAGGATGATGCCGAGCACGGGCCAGCCGAAGAGGAAGGTGACCAGCCCCCAGACCAGCCCGGCGACCGCCAGCGTGATCCAGATCGCCAGCGCGAAGCCCGCGAAGAGCAGCGCCACCGGCAGGCCGAAGACCAGCAGCAGGGCGAGGAAGACCCAGATCATTCCTCCCGCCCCAGCATCGCCATCAGCTCCCGCCATTCCCGCTTCGAGAGGCCGCTGCCCGGCTGCGCGACGGCCTCGTTCGCCAGCAGGCGCCGCACCACGCCGAGCATCTGCGCCGAGAGCGTCGCCGCGCCCAGGCGGTAGTCGCGGAAGGCGGCGAAGCATTCCGGCACCCAGGCCTCGACGGTGCGCAGCATGGCCTCGGCATAGACGCGGATTTCGTACTGCGCATGCGCATCGGCGCGCAGCGAGAGGAAGTGCAGCAGGTTGTGCAGGTCGGTCTTCCAGTACCACTGCGTATAGGCGTTGAGCGTGAGGTTCATGCGCGCCAGCTCCCGCGCCAGGCCCTGGCGGCCGGGATCGACCGGCTGGCCCTGCTCGTCCTCGTTCAGCATCTCGGCATAATGGTCGTAGCAGCGCGCCGCGTCCTCGCGCAGCAGGTCGAGCACGCGCGCGGCCTCGGCGCCCTCCAGCACCGCGCCGCGGCCCTGGCGGTTCACGCTCGACTGCGCGGCGAGCTGCGCGGGTGCGGGGATGTAGAACTCCCGGTCCAGGATGGAGTAGCGCGCGGAATACTCGTTCACGTTGGCGGTGCGGTGGCGGATCCATTGCCGGGCGACGAAGATCGGCAGCTTCACGTGGTACTTGATCTCGCACATCTCGAAGGGCGTGGAGTGGCGGTGCCGCATCAGGTAGCGGATCAGCCCGCGATCCTCGTTCGCCGCGCGGGTGCCGCGGCCGTACGAGACGCGCGCCGCCTGCACGACGGCGCCGTCGTCGCCCATGTAGTCGATGACGCGCACGAAGCCGTGGTCGAGCACGGGGATGGCCTCGAACAGCATCGCCTCCAGCGCCGGCACGGTGGGGCGGAGGGTGCGCGCCTCGGCGGCGCGGGCGGCGGCGATGTCGGATGTCTGCTCGTCGGTCAGCGGCATGCGCCGGCTTGTCCTTCCCTGCTGCGCGGCGCCTGGCGCCGCGTCACGATGTGCCCTGCCGCGCCGCCCGCCCGCCCGGCTGCAGCCGTCGCGCCCCGGCCCCGCGCTCCGGCGCGGACTCGCGCAGCAGGGCGTTCAGCGCCTCGGCCAGTGCGAGGATCTCGGGCCAGGCGAGGCCGCGCAGCGGGTCGGGCGCATCCGCGGCGTCGGCGCGCTTCTCCGCCTCGGCGAAGGGCTGGCCGAGCACGCGCTCCATCCAGGCGATGTCCTCGGCGGCGCGGTCCAGCGCCGCGGCGGCCTGCGGCGGCAGGCTGCGCAGCGGCGGCCCGCCGAGCCCGTCGAGGAAGCGGCCGATGCCCGGGGCGCGCGCCGGGTTCGGCCCGCCATCCGCGCCGGCGGTCGGCACCGCCTCGTTCAGCGCGAGGTGCAGCACGGCGCCGAGCCGCGACATGCGCTCGTTCAGCCGCTGCACCTGCATGGCGGCATGCAGCGCCGGCGGCGCGCCGCAGAGATGCAGCATGGTCGCCACGCTGCAGCCTTGCACCAGCGCTTCCGGCACGTAGCGCTCGAGCCGCACCTCGGCGACCTCGGGCGCCTCGAGGAAGGGCTCGAAGCGGGCGCGGTAGTCCGGGCGCAGGGTCGCCATGATGCGCTCAAGCCGGCCGCCGGCGCGGATCCGCTGCTGCAGCGCGCTGGCGATGTAGGCGCGCGGCGGGCGCACCAGGCCGATGACGGTGATGCGGTCCACCGCCGGGCGCATGGCGGCGAGCATGCGGCCGATCCCCGCCGCGCCCAGCATGCCGATGCCCTCGCCGCTGATGACCAGCCGCGGGCCGGGCGCCGTCTCGAGGAAGGCCGAGAGGCGCGCCCTGCATTCCGCCGCGAAGGACGCCGCCGCGGCCGGGGCGAGCAGCCCGGCGCGGCGGTTCGGCGGGTAGCGCTCCGGCGCCTCGCTGAAGGCCGAGTGGACCAGGCGCGAATGGTTCGCCGCGGCGTCGAGATAGCTGTAGCCCGCCTCCTGCAGCAGGGCGCGATGCGCGAAGAGCGTGGCCTGGATCGCCGTCGTGCCCGTCTTGTGCATGCCGACATGCAGGAACAGCTCGCGCATCGCCCCTTCCCATAGCGGGCGGCCCGGCGCGACCGGACCCCGATCGGCCGCTTATGGCACCCGGTGGCGCGCAAGGCCATCACACGGGGAGGCCGCGCCACCCCATTACGCCGCCGGCCGGCCTCGGCTATCGGTCCCCGCAACGGAGTGGGCGATGGACGTCTGGCTGCATGTCGGCACCGGCAAGACCGGCACCTCGGCGATCCAGGTCGGGCTGGCCCGCGCGCGGGAGCGGCTGGCGGCGGCGGGCCTGCACTACCCGGCCGCCTTCTACCCCGACCAGGACGCCTCGGCGCGGGAGGGCGGCGTCACCTCGGGCAATGCGCTGGCGCTCGGGCGGCTGCTGCAGCCGCGGCTGGCGCCGTCGCGCTTCGACCCCGCGGCGGCGCGGGCCTGGCTCGCCGGCACCCTCGCCGAGGCCGGCGGGCGCGCCCTGCTGTTCTCGAGCGAGGCGATGCAGATGCCGGATGCCGAGGCGGCGGCGCCGGTGCTCGCGCTGCTCGGCGATGGCGG
>CAYNYQ010000183.1:0-6954 GCA_964401305.1 uncultured Acetobacteraceae bacterium
GCAGTGGTTCATGCAGGCGGCGCAGCGGATGCAGCGCAGCATCTCCTGGAACTCGGTGCCCAGCATGTTGGAGCGGCCGTTGTCCAGCAGCACCACGTGGTACTCCTGCGGCCCGTCGAGGTCGGCGGCGCGCCGCGCGCCGGTGCTGAAGGTGGTGTAGACGGAGAAATCCTGCCCCGTGGCGCTGCGCGCCAGCAGCCGCAGCAGGCTGGTGCAGTCCTCGAGCGTCGGCACCACCTTCTCGATGCTGGCGAGCGCGATGTGCACGCGCGGCAGGGTCTGCGTCAGGTCGCCATTGCCCTCGTTGGTGACGATGACCGAGCTGCCCGTCTCGGCCACCAGGAAATTCGCCCCCGTGATGCCGACATCGGCGGCGAGGAAGCGCTGGCGCAGCTTGGTGCGCGCCTCGGCCAGGATGTCGCGGCGCTCGGCGAAGACGCGGGCGGGATCGAGGTCGGTATGGGCGCGCCGGAAATCCGCCTCCCAGTCCTCGCGGTTGAGGTGGAAGGCGGGGGCGATGATGTGGCTCGGGTGCTCGCGGCGGAGCTGGATGATGTACTCGCCGAGATCGGTCTCGACCGGGGTGATGCCGTTGGCTTCCAGATGGTCGTTGAGGGCGATCTCCTCGGAGATCATGGACTTGCCCTTGGTGACCGTCTTCGCGCCGGCCTTGCGGCAGATCGCCAGCACGGCGGCGCGGGCCTCCTCGGCCGTCGCGCACCAATGCACGGTGCCGCCCGCCTTCTCGACATTGGCGGCATAGGTCTCGAGGTAGAAATCGAGATGCGCCAGGGTGTGGTTCTTGATGTCCCGCCCGATCTCCCGCAGCCGCTCGAATTCCGGCAGGGCGCCGACCGCGGCGGCGCGGCGCTGCAGGAAGGCCCCCTTGGCGGTGCCGAGCGCCTTCTGCAGCCCCTGGTCGGCCAGGGCCCGGGCGGCATTCTCCTTGAACTTCGGCGAGGTGACGGCGACCACGGCGGGGACACTCCTGTTGGCCGCTATGTAGCGCCCGGGCGGCGCTTGGTCAGGGGTGCCGCGGCGCCGTCCACCTCGTTAGGCTGGCCATGAGCCGGCGCGCCGGCCCCGGAGGAGACGCCATGCACCCGCCAGAGCCGGTCCTCGACATCGCCCATCTCGGCCATGTCGAACTGCTGACGCCCAGGCCCGAGGAGTCGCGCCGCTTCTTCACCGAGGTCATGGGCATGACGGAGAGCGGCCGGCAGGGCGACAGCGTCTACCTGCGCGGCTGGGACGACTACGAGCGGTACTCCCTGCAGCTGACGGCCGCGCCCGCCTCCGGCCTCGGCCATGCCGCCTTCCGCACCCGCAGCCCGCAGGCGCTGGAACGCCGCATCGCCGCGCTGCGCGCCGCCGGCACCGAGGTCTGGCCGCATCAGGGCGAGCTCGGCCACGGCACGGGGTGGCGCTTCCGCGACCCGGACGGCCACGTGCTGGAGCTCTACTGGGAGACCGAGTGGTACGAGCCGCCGCCCGACCGCCGCCCCGCGCTGAAGAACCAACGGGAGCGCTACCCGGCGCGCGGCGTGAACGTCCGCCGCCTCGACCACTTCAACTGCCTCGCCGTCGATGTCCGCGCCTGCCGGGAATTCCTCGAGGCGACGCTGGGCTTCCGCTGCACCGAGCGCATCGAGCTCGACAACGGGCTCGAGGCCGGCATGTGGCTGACCGCCACCAACAAGTCCTACGATCTCGCCTATGCGCGGGAGGCGAACGGCGTCGGCGGGCGGCTGCACCACGTCACCTTCGCTCTCGACAGCCGGGAGGCGATCCTGCAGGCGGCCGACACCTTCCTGGAAGCCGGCGTGCCGATCGAGAACGGCCCGCACAAGCACGCCATCCAGCAGACCTTCTTCCTCTACGTCTACGAGCCGGGCGGCAACCGGATCGAGCTGGCCCATGCAGGCGCGCGCCTGGTCCTGGCGCCGGACTGGAGGACCATCACCTGGACCGAGGCCGAGCGCGCCAAGGGCCAGGCCTGGGGGCTGCAGATGACCGAGAGTTTCCGCACCTATGCGACGCCGCCGCTGCCGGGCAAGGCGGGCTGAGCCAGGCGTCGCGCCAACCGGAGGAGACGCCATGGACATCGCCGTCGAGACCCTGCCCGCCCGCGTGGTCGCTACGCCCGCCCTCGCCCGCTGGGGCCGGGAGCTGACCGCCGAGGTGCTGCTGGCGGTGGGTGCGCGGGAATGGCTGCTCTCCATCCGCGACGGCCAGGTGGCGCGGGTGCAGGCCGGTCCCTTCGTCATGCCGCGCTACGCCTTCGCCCTGCGCTTCGAGCCGGAGGGCCTGGCGCGCTTCCTCGCCCCCTTGCCGGAGCCGGGCTGGCAGGACCTTCTGGCGCTGCGCCGCCACGGCGCGCTGCGGGTGGAGGGCGACACGCTGCCCTTCTTCCAGCACCTGATGTGGTTCAAGGGCGTGCTCGCCCTGCTGCGCGAGGGCGCGCCGGCGCCGCGGCCGGCGCCGCCGCCCGCCCCCTGGGGCAGCGTGACCGCCGAGCCGATCACCGGCCGCTACTGGCGCCTCGACATCGAGGGGCGCCCGCACCGGGTCTATGTCGAGGAGGCGGGCCCAGGGGACGGGGGTGGCATCCCCCTGCTGCTGCTGCACACCGCCGGCAGCGACGGGCGGCAATGGCGCGACCTGCTCAACGATGCCGAGGTGACGCGCCGCTTCCGCTGCATCGCCTTCGACATGCCCTGGCACGGCAAGTCCTCGCCGCCCGCCGGCTGGCAGGAGGAGGGCTACCGCCTGACCACGGCGGGCTATACCGGCCTGGTGCTGCGCATGGCGGATGCGCTCGGGCTGGAGCGGCCGATCGTCATGGGCTGCTCGATCGGTGGGCGCATCGTGCTCGACCTCGCCGCCGGGCATCCGGACCGCTGGCGCGGCGTGATCGGCCTGCAGGGCAGCGCCTTCACCGGCCGCTACTACGACCTCTCCGTGCTGCACCACCCGCACATCCATGGCGGCGAGGTCTGCGGCGCCATCGTCTCCGGCCTGGTGGCGCCGACCGCGCCCGAGGCCGCCCGGTGGGAGACGCTCTGGCACTACATGCAGGGCGGCCCCGGCGTCTTCCGCGGCGACCTGCATTTCTACTCGGAGGAGGGCGACCTGCGGCCGAAGCTCGCCCGGATCGATACCAGGCGCTGCCCGGTGGTGCTGCTCAACGGCGACTACGACTACTCCGCCCGGCCCGAGGATGCGCGCGCCACCGCCGCCGCCATCCCGGGCGCCGAGGCGGTGATCATGCCGGGCCTCGGCCATTTCCCGATGAGCGAGGACTACGCCGCGCTGCGCCCGCACCTGCTGCCGGTGCTGGAGGCGATGGCGGCCCGGCCGGGCTGAACCGGCCGCGGCCTCGCGCGCTCTCCCCGCCGGCGCGGGGAGGGTCGGCGGCATGGCGGCAATGCAGGGCGCGGCAGGGCCGGCCGCGCGCAACATCGAGCAGGTGGTCCGGCTGGAGCGCGCGGCGGAGCGCGGCCGCCCGCCGGCCAGCCGCGTCGCCGACCTGGTCGCGGGCATGGCCGGCACGCTGGGCTTCGTGCTCGCCCATCTTGGCCTGATCGGCGCCTGGGCGGCGGTGAACACCGGGCGCGTGCCGGGCCTCGCGCCCTTCGACCCCTGGCCCTTCGGCCTGCTCGGCGGCCTCTTTTCGCTCGAGGGCGTGCTGCTCGCGGCCTTCGTGCTGATGAAGCAGAACCGCATGAGCGCGCGGGCCGAGGAGCGCGCGCATCTCGACCTGCAGATCAGCCTGCTGGCCGAGCAGGAGGTGACGAAGGTGATCCAGATGCTGGGGCGGATCAGCGCGCAGCTCGGCATCGCCGAGCGGGTGGTGGATGCGGAGGCGCGCGAGCTGGGCGAGGTGACGGCGGTGGGTGCGCTGGCCGCGGACCTGCACGCGCAACTCGGGGAGGGGGGATCGGCCGGCGCGGTCCTGCCGCCAGGCCCGGGCGCGCCGCCGCGGGACGATCCTGGCGCGCTTCCGCGCGACGGCTGAACCGGCCCGTCAGGCGTGCGGCACCGCGGTGCCGACCGTCAGCCGCCTTCCTTCTGCAGCGCCTCCCAGGCCGCGGAAAAGCCGCGGAAGGAGACGGGGATCGAGGCCTCCCCGCCGCCGGCCTCGCGCCAGCCGATGCGGCCGGGCCGGTCGGCCGGGCGCGCCCGCAGGCGGCGCAGCGCCTCGTCGCGCAGCTCCGCCTCGGCGAAGCAGCCGAGCGGCTGCACGCTGCAGCGCTGGAAGGCAAGGGAGAGCGGCTCGTTGGCCGGGCCCGCCGGACCCTCCAGCACCAGCCGGGCCGGCTGCGCGACGAGCACGTTCACCGGCACCCGCAGCGCGAGCTTCAGCGGCTGGTCCTTCGCCACCCGCCCGACCGCGACCACGGCGACCGGCTGCTGGCGCTGCTGGTCCTGGATGGTCTGCGCCATCTCGCAGATGCGGCGCCCGCCCTGCGGCACGGTGACGCACTGCACGGTCCAGTCGCCGAACTGCGCCGCGGTGCGCTCGGGCCCGGCGGCGGCCTCGGCGGCGGGTGGCTGCGCCTGGGCCTGCACCGGCCCCCGCTGCTGCGCGCCGGCCGCGAAGGGCGCCGCGACCAACCCCGCGGCGAGGCATGCCGCCCGCCCGATCCTGTTCCGCATGGTCCCGGCCCCGCCCCTGTTCCGCCCTCGGTCCGCCCCCGGGGCCCGATCCGTCACGCCGCCGCGCCGGCCATGCCGAGCCCGAGCGGCGGGCGGCGCACCTGGCCGCCCCATTCCTGCACCAGCTCGCCGCCGGCGACCGTCTCCGGCGCCTGCTCGGGGTCCTGCACCAGCACGTCGGGCCGCAGCTGGCGGATCAGGTCGAGCGGCGCGTCCCCGGCATAGCGGGTGACGAGATCGACCGTGGGCTGCTCGGCGAAGCGCTCGGCGGCGCCGGCGCCGGCCTCGGCCTCGGGCAGGGCGACGACGAGGCGCTCGCACCAGGCCCGCGCCTGGGCGAGCAGCTCGGCATAGGCCTCGACCCCGCCGGCGGCGCGGCTCGGCGCGGCGACCAGCAGCCCGACGCGGCAGCCGGCGCGGCGCCAGCGCTCCACCCGCTCGGCGGCCTGGGCGCGGGAGGCGATCTTGCGCGCCGCCAGCCGCCCGGGCTGCAGCACCTCGAGCAGCTCCTCCTCGCGCACCACGGCGATGCCGGTCTTGCCGGCGACGATGCCGGCGGCCAGCGCGCCGATGCGGGCGATCAGCGGCAGGGCGAGCCCGGCGGCGAGGCCGGCCGCGGCGGTGGCCACCAGCGCATCCATCGCGCCGGCGCGGTCCACCACCTCGACCGTGTCGCAGGGCAGGTGCAGCGCGGCGCCGGGCGCGGCGGTGGACTCGTCCACCAGGGTCAGGCCCTCGGCGCCGCGCAGCACGATCACGGCGCCGAAGCCATGGGCGGCGCGCAGCCCGTGCGCGGCGACGGCGACCTCGGCGGCGGTGCGGGCGGGCAGGCCGGTGCCCTCGGCCAGCTCCTCGGCCTCCATCACCAGGAGGTCGGCGCCGGCGAAGCGGGCCTGGTCGCCGCCCTTCTGGTCCACCACCACGCGGCGGCCGGCGGCACGGGCGGCGGCGATCAGCCGCGCCGGGGTATCGGCGGCCAGCACGCCCTTGCGGTAGTCCGACAGCACCATCACGGCGGTGGCGGCGACCGTGTCGGCGGCGATGCGCACCAGGCGATCCGCCAGGCGGGGGTGGATGGCGTCGGTCTGCTCGCGGTCGGCGCGCAGCATCTGCTGGCCGGCGGCGAGGAAGCGGGTCTTGGTGGTGGTGGCGCGGCCGCCCTGCACCAGCAGCCAGGGCTCGATCCCGGGCTGGCCGCCGATCAGCCCGGTGAGGTCGCTGCCGGCCTGGTCGTCCCCCACGACCGAGACGAAGGCCACGGCGCAGCCGAGCGCGGTGAGGTTGCGCACCACGTTGCCGGCGCCGCCGGGCAGCGCCACCTCGCGCTCCACCGTCAGGACGGGCACCGGCGCCTCGGGCGAGATGCGGGTGACCTGGCCGAAGACGTAGCGGTCCAGCATGGCGTCGCCGACGATCAGCGCGGTGCCCCGGCGGAGCAGGCGGACGGCGTCGGCAAGCTCGGCCATGGCGGGCGCGGGACGGGCCGGGGCGGCAGGAGCGGGCGCTTGGCCGTGCATCCGCCTGCGGTAGCCCATGCCAAGGTTACGGCGCAAGGCGGCGCGCGGGGAATTCGCCGCCCCCGGGGCGCCCCCGGGGGGACGGGGCGTGGTAAGGGGCAGCGGCCTCGGGGGGTGCGGCGATGGCGGATGCGATGGGGTTCGACCACGCGCTGGGGGTGATCACGCCCTCGGGCAACCTGGTGGTGGAGCGGGTGGTCACGGCGGTGCTGCGCGACCTGCCCGGGGTCTCGGCGCATTTCTCCCGCATCCCGGTGGCCGGCGCGCGGGACCCCTTCCCCGACCGCTACGACCTGGCGGCGATGCTGACCGCGGCGCGGCTGCTGGCCGATGCGAAGCCCGGGACGATCCAGTGGAACGGCAGCAAGGGGGGCGCCATCGGGCTCGATCACGACCGCGCGCTGGCGCGGCGGATCGAGGACGCGACGGGGATTGCCGCGACCACCTCCTCGCTCGCGCTGGTCGAGGCGCTGGAGCGGTTCGGGGCGCGGCGCCTGGCGCTGGTGACCCCCTATGCCGAGGGCTACCAGCGGCGGGTGATGGCGACCCTCGCGGCCGAGGGCTTCGAGTGCGTGGCCGAAAGCCATCTCGGGCTGACCGACAACCTCAGCTATGCCGGCGTGGCGCCGGCGCGCATCGCCGGGCAGGTGCGAGAGGCCGTGGCGGCGGCGCGGCCGGAGGCGGTGCTGACCTGGTGCACCAACTATGCCGGGGCGCTGGTGGCGGCGGAGCTCGAGGCCGAACTCGGCCTGCCGGTGCTGGACGCGACGCTGCTGCC
>CAYNYQ010000183.1:7054-9166 GCA_964401305.1 uncultured Acetobacteraceae bacterium
TCAGGCGTCCATCTTGAGGGCGGCGATGAAGGCGCTCTGCGGGATCTCGACCTTGCCGAACTGCCGCATGCGCTTCTTGCCCTCCTTCTGCTTCTCGAGGAGCTTGCGCTTGCGCGTGATGTCGCCGCCGTAGCACTTGGCGGTGACGTCCTTGGAGAGGGCGCTGATCGTCTCGCGCGCAATGACGCGCCCGCCGATCGCGGCCTGGATCGGAATCTTGAAGAGCTGGCGCGGGATCAGCTCCTTCAGCTTCTCGCAGATCGCCCGCCCGCGGCGGTCGGCGGCGGAACGATGCGCCATGAAGCTCAGCGCATCGACCGGCTCGGCATTCACCAGGATGGAGATCTTCACGAGATCCCCCTCCTCGTAGCCGTCCATCTGGTAGTCGAAGCTGGCATAGCCGCGGGAGACCGACTTCAGCCGGTCGTAGAAGTCGAAGACCACCTCGTTCAGCGGCAGCCGGTACACCGCCATGGCGCGGTTGCCGACATAGGTCAGCTCCACCTGCTGGCCGCGCCGCTCGTTGCAGAGGGTGAGCACGGCGCCGAGATAGTCGTCCGGCACCAGGATGGTCGCCTTGATCCAGGGCTCCTGGATGCTGTCGATCACGCTGCCGTCCGGCATGTCGGCCGGGTTGTGCAGCTCCATCTCCTCGCCGTTCGTCTTGCGCAGCTTGTAGACGACGCTGGGCGCGGTCGCGATCAGGTCGAGGTCGAACTCGCGCGAGAGGCGTTCCTGGATGATCTCGAGGTGCAGCAGGCCGAGAAAGCCGCAGCGGTAGCCGAAGCCGAGCGCGGCGGAGGTCTCCGGCTCGAAGTGGAAGCTCGCGTCGTTGAGGCGGAGCTTGCCCAGGCTCTCGCGCAGCTTCTCGAAATCGTCGGCGTCCACGGGATAAAGGCCGCACCAGACCACGGGGATGGAGGGCTTGAAGCCGGGCAGCGGCGCCGTGGCCGGGCGGCGCTCCTCGGTGATGGTGTCGCCCACGTTGGTGTCGGCCACGGTCTTGATGGCCGCGGTGATGAAGCCCATCTCGCCGGGTCCGAGCGACTCCACCGGCACCATCTTCGGCGTGAAGGCGCCGACCTGCTCGACCGTGTGGACCGAGCCGTTCGACATCATGCGCACCTTCTGGCCCTTGCGCAGGACGCCGTCCTTCACCCGCACCAGCACGACGACGCCGAGATAGACGTCGTACCAGCTGTCCACCAGCAGCGCGGTCAGCGGCGCCTCGGCATCGCCCTGGGGCGGCGGCAGGCGGGTCACGATCGCCTCCAGCACGCCCTCGATGTTGAGGCCGGTCTTGGCGCTGATCTCGACCGCGTCGGTGGCGTCGAGGCCGATGACGTCCTCGATCTGCTGCTTCACCCGCTCGGGCTCGGCGGCGGGCAGGTCGATCTTGTTCAGCACGGGGACGATCTCGTGCCCGGCATCGATCGCCTGGTAGACATTGGCCAGCGTCTGCGCCTCGACCCCCTGGCTGGCGTCGACCACCAGCAGCGAGCCCTCGCAGGCGGCGAGGCTGCGGCTGACCTCGTAGGCGAAGTCCACATGGCCCGGCGTGTCCATGAGGTTCAGCGTGTAGGTCCTGCCGTCCCTGGCCGGGTAGCGCAGCCGCACGGTCTGCGCCTTGATGGTGATCCCCCGCTCGCGCTCCAGCTCCATGTTGTCGAGGAGCTGCTCCTTCATCTCGCGCGCGGCGACGGCGCCGGTCGCCTGGATCAGGCGGTCGGCCAGAGTCGATTTCCCGTGATCGATATGAGCGATGATCGAGAAGTTGCGGATCTGCGAGAGGGGCGTGTCGGTCATGGGGTTCCGGCGGCGGCGCGGGGCGGGCCCGCCCGGCTTTCGCCCCGGGAGATAGGCCGGCCGCGTCGGAAGTCCAAGCGCTTCGGGTGCGGGCGGGCGGCGCCCGCTGCCGCTACCGCTTCAGGATCGATCCCAGCACCCCGCGCATGATCGCGCCGCCGAGCTGGGTGCCGAGGCTGCGCGCCGCCGATTTCGCCAGCGCCTCGACCGGGCTCTCCCGCTTGCCGCCGCCCCCCGTGAGCACCGAGCCCAGCACGCCGCCGAGGCCGCCCGCCGCGGGTTCCGGCGCGTGGCGCGGCGGCAGGC
>CAYNYQ010000184.1:0-2712 GCA_964401305.1 uncultured Acetobacteraceae bacterium
TCGTCATCGGCAATGCCGCCGACCCCGCCGTGCTGGACCTCGCCCGGCTCGGCGCCGCGCCAGCCCGCGCCGGCGGCGCCGCGCGACGCCTGAGCCGCATCCGGCCGCCACCGCCGCCCCGCTTCCCGTCCGCCCCGGGCGACGCCATAGTCAGCCGCGCATGAGAACATTGCCGGAACCCTTCGCCGCCTGGTTCGCCGCCCGCGGCTGGACCCCGCGGCCCCACCAGCTCGCCGTGCTGGACGCCGCGAGGACCGGCCGCTCCGCCCTGCTCGTCGCGCCGACCGGCGGCGGCAAGACGCTCGCCGGCTTCCTGCCGAGCCTCGTGGAGCTGGCCGCCGGCGCGCGGCCGGCGGGGCTGCACACCCTCTACGTCTCGCCGCTGAAGGCGCTCGCGGTCGACATCGCCCGCAACCTCATGGCGCCGATCGGCGGGATGGACCTGCCGATCCGCGTCGAGACCCGCACCGGCGACACCCCCGCCAACCGCCGCGCCCGCCAGCGCGCCGATCCGCCGCATATCCTGCTGACCACGCCCGAGAGCCTGCTGCTGCTGCTCTCCCTGCCCGAGGCGGGCGCGATGTTCGGCCAGCTCGGCGCCGTGGTGGTGGACGAGATCCACGCCCTGGCCGGCACCAAGCGCGGCGACCAGCTGGCGCTCTGCCTCGCGCGCCTCGGCGCGCTGGCCCCGGCGGCGCGGCGCGTCGGCCTCTCGGCGACGGTCGCGCATCCCGGGCCGCTCCGCGCCTTCCTCGCCCCGGACGGCGTGGCGGAGGGCGTGCGGCTGATCCAGGTGCGGGGCGGCGCGGCGCCCGAGCTCTCGGTCGTTCTGCCGGAGGGGCACCTGCCCTGGGGCGGGCATATGGGCCTCGCCTCGGCGCCCGAGATCTACCGGCGGGTCCGCGAGGCGCGCGTGACGATCGTCTTCGTCAACACCCGCGCCCAGGCCGAGCTGATCTTCCAGGCGCTGTGGAAGCTGAACGACGAGACCCTGCCGATCGCGCTGCACCACGGCAGCCTCACCGTCGAGCAGCGCCGCAAGGTGGAGGCGGCGATGGCGGCGGGGAAGCTGCGGGCCGTGGTCGCCACCGCCTCGCTCGACCTCGGCATCGACTGGGGCGATGTGGACCAGGTGATCCAGGTCGGCGCGCCCAAGGGCGTGGCGCGGCTGCTGCAGCGCGTCGGCCGCGCCAACCACCGCATGGACGAGCCCTCCCGCGCCGTGCTCGTGCCGGCCAACCGCTTCGAGGTGGTGGAATGCGCCGCCGCACTCGAGGCCATCGCGGCCGAGGAGCTGGACGGCGACCCGCCCCGGCCCGGCGGGCTCGACGTGCTGGCGCAGCACATCCTCGGCATGGCCTGCCACGCGGCCTTCCGCCCCGACGACCTCTATGCCGAGGTGACGCGCGCCGAGCCCTATGCCGCCCTCTCCCGGCGCGACTTCGACGACGTGCTGCGCTTCGTCGAGGATGGCGGCTATGCGCTCCGCGCCTATGAGCGCTTCGCCCGCCTCTTCCGCGACGCCGAGGGGCGGGTGCATGTGCGCAGCCAGCTCGTGGTGCGGCAGTTCCGCATGAACCTCGGCACCATCGTCGAGACGCCGCTGGTCAAGGTGCGCCTCCGCGGCGGACCCGTGCTCGGCGAGGTCGAGGAATATTTCGTCTCCACCCTGCTGCCCGGCGACAGCTTCATCTTCGCCGGCCAGCTGCTGCGCTTCGAGCGGCTGGATGCGGGGGCGGCCATCGTCGCGCGCGGCGGCGAGGGCGACCCCCGCGTGCCCGCCTATGCCGGCAGCCGCATGCCGCTGACCACCTGGCTTGCAGCGCGGGTGCGCGCCATCGTCGAGGACCCGCGGCGCTGGTCCGGCCTGCCCGAGCCGGTGCGCGAATGGCTGCGCCTGCAGCAGCGCTTCAGCGCGCTGCCCGCCCGCGACGGGCTGCTGATCGAGACCTTCCCGCGCGGCGAGGGGCGCTGGTTCCTCGTCGCCTACTGCTTCGAGGGGCGGCTGGCGCACCAGAGCCTCGGCATGCTGGTGACGCGGCGGATGGAGAAGCTCGGCTATGGGCCGCTCGGCTATCTCGCCACGGACTACGTGCTGGCCGCCTGGTCGGCCTTCGAGCCGACGGAGGTCGCCCCGCTCTTCGAGGAGGACATCCTGGGCGAGGAGCTGGAGGCCTGGATGGCGGAGAGCTCGATGCTCCGCCGCACCTTCCGCAACATCGCCACCATCGCCGGGCTGATCCAGAAGAACCACCCCGGGGCCGAGAAGTCCGGCCGGCAGATGACCATGAACGCCGACCTGATCTACGACGTGCTGCGCCGGCACGAGCCCGACCACGTGCTGCTGCGCGCGACGCGGCAGGAGGCGGCGGCGGGGCTGACCGACATCGCCCGCATCGGGCTGCTGCTGGCGCGCGCCCGGGCGGGCGGCATCCGGCACATGCGGCTCGACCGGGTGAGCCCGCTCGCCGTGCCGGCGCTGATCGAGGAGGGACGCGAATGGGTGGCCGGCGGCGCCGAGGACGCGCTGCTCGCCGAGGCAGCGGCGCTGGTCGAGGAGGCGACGGGCGGGCTCGAGCAGTTCGCCGAGACGCTCGCCGCGGTGACCGACGGCGTGCGGCCGAGCCCGTCGCGGCTGGTGGACAAGCCGCGGCGCCGCGACGGCGCGGCGGCGGAGGGCCGGCGGCGCGGCATGGGCCGCTTCACCCGGAC
>CAYNYQ010000184.1:2812-9119 GCA_964401305.1 uncultured Acetobacteraceae bacterium
GCGACGGCGCGGCGGCGGAGGGCCGGCGGCGCGGCATGGGCCGCTTCACCCGGACCCTGCCGGGGGGTGCCGGGCCGCGCGGGGTGGGCGGCGCGTGACCCCTGCCGTGCCCTCGGGGAACCCCGTATGACCCGCGCCCCCATGACCCCTGCCCCGACGGACCCGGCCGCCGCATGACCCCTGCCCCGCTGCACCTCGGCGCCGAGCGGCTGATGCTCGACCCGGCCGGCCTCCTCGCCTGGCCGGCGCAGCGGCTGCTGGTGGTGGCCGACCTGCACCTCGAGAAGGGCAGCGCCTTCGCCGCGCGCGGCGCCGGGCTGCTGCCGCCCTACGACACGCGCGAGACCCTGGCGCGCCTGCAGCTGGCGATCCGCCGCTGGCGCCCGGCGCGGCTGATCGCCCTCGGCGACAGCTTCCACGACCGCGACGGCGCGGCGCGGCTCGGCGCGGAGGATCTCGCCCTGCTGCGCCGCATGCTGCAGGGGATCGAGACGCTCTGGGTGCTCGGCAACCACGATCCCGTCGCGCCCGCCGCCCTGCCCGGCAGCGCCGCCGCGGAGTGGCGCGAGGGCGCGGTGCTGTTCCGCCACCAGGCGCAGCCCGGCGCCGTCGCCGGCTTCGAGGTCTCGGGCCATTTCCACCCCAAGGCCACCATGCCGACCCGCTGCGGCGGGGTGACGCGGCCCTGCTTCGTCACCGACGGGCGGCGGCTGATCCTGCCCGCCTTCGGCGCCTATACCGGCGGGCTGGCCGTGGCCGACCCCGCCATCGCGGGGCTGCTGCCGCGCGGCGGCCGCGCCTTCCTGCTCGGGCGGGACCGGCTCTTCGCCATGCCGCTGGCGGCGGGCCGGGCGCGGGCGGGCTGAGCGCGCCGCCGGCTGCACAGCCGCCGCGCCGCCCCACATCAGGGCCATGGCCGAGACCGACCCCGTCATCCTCTGGTTCCGCCAGGACCTGCGCCTGGCCGACAACCCCGCCCTCGCCGCGGCGGGCGAGCGGCCCGTGCTGCCCGTCTTCGTGCTGGAGGAAGGGCTGGCCCGCCCGCCCGGCGGCGCCGCGCGCTGGTGGCTGCAACGGAGCCTGGCCGCGCTGAGCGAGGCGCTGGCGACGCGGGGGGCGCCGCTGCTGCTGCTCCGTGGCCGGGCCGAGGCGCTGCTGCCGCCGCTCGCCGCGCGCATCGGCGCCGCCGCGATCCTCGCCGGCCGGCGCTATGACCCCGAGGGCCGCGCCGCCGATCGCGCGCTGCACGCCGCGCTCGAGGCCGAGGGCCGGGCGCTCCGCCTCGTCACCAGCAGCCTGCTGCACGAGCCGGCGCGGGTGACGACGGGCGCCGGCGGGCCCTATGGCGTCTACACCCCCTTCGCGCGGCGGCTGGAGGCGGAGCTCGCCGACCTGCCGCCGCCGCTGCCCGCCCCCACCCGGCTGCGCCCCGTGCCGGAGGCGCCGGTGACCGCCCCGGGGCTGCTGGACGGGCTCTACCCCGGGCCCGGCGAGCCCGACTGGGCCGCGGAATTCCCCACCCTCTGGACCCCGGGCGAGGCGGCGGCGCAGGCCCGGCTCGCCCGCTTCGCCGAGAGCGCGCTGCGCGGCTATGCGGCCGGGCGCAACACGCCGGGGATCGAGGGCACCTCCGGCCTCTCGCCGCACCTGCGCTGGGGCGAGGTCTCGCCGCGCCAGGTCTGGCATGCGGCGCTGGCGGCGCTGGGCGGCGACCGCGCCGCGGCGCGGCCCTTCCTGGCCGAGATCCTGTGGCGGGAGTTCGCCTACCACCTGCTCTGGCACCGGCCCGAGCTGCCGGACCGCCCGCTGCGCCCGGCCTTCGCGCGCTTCCCCTGGGCGCGCGACGCGTCGCTGCTGCGCGCCTGGCAGCAGGGCCGCACCGGATACCCGCTGGTCGATGCCGGCATGCGCCAGCTCTGGCGCCTGGGCTGGATGCACAACCGGGTGCGCATGGTCGCGGGCTCGCTGCTGGTGAAGCACCTGCTGCAGCCCTGGCAGGAGGGCGAGGCCTGGTTCCGCGACACGCTCGTCGATGCCGACCTCGCCTCCAACAGCGCCTCCTGGCAATGGGTGGCGGGCTGCGGCACCGATGCGGCGCCCTATTTCCGCGTCTTCAACCCGGTGCTGCAGGGCGAGAAATTCGACCCCGAGGGGCGCTACGTGCGGCGCTTCGTGCCGGAGCTGGCCCGCCTGCCGGACCGCTTCCTCCACCGCCCCTGGGAGGCGCCGGAGGCCATCCTGCGCGGCGCCGGCCTCACCCTCGGGCGGGACTATCCGCGCCCCGTCGTCGACCCCGCGGCCGGGCGGGCCCGGGCGCTGGCCGCCTTCGCCACGCTGCGCGAGCCGGCGGCGGAGGGCACCGCGTGAGCGAGGCGGGCGCCTGGCCGCCGCTCGAGACGCGGCTGCTGCCGCCGCTGCCGGCCGAGGCCGCCGCCCTCTCCCGCCGCGGCTTCGCCGGGCTGCGCGTGGTCGGCGACGTGCATGGCGAGCCCGCGGCCCTGGCGCATGCCATCGCCGGCGCCGAGGCAGAGCGGCTCTTCCTGCTGCAGCTCGGCGACCTGGTGGACTACGGCGCCGACAGCCCGGGCGCGCTCAGGCTGATGTTCGCGCTGCTCGATGCCGGGCGCGGCCGCTTCCTGCTCGGCAACCACGACCACAAGCTGCGCCGCGCGCTGCAGGGCGAGCAGGTGCGCTACGCCGCAGAGGGGCTCGGGCGGACGCTGGCGCAGCTCGACGCCGCGCCGGACGGGGCGGCGCTGAAGGCCCGGGCCGTCGCCGAGATCGCCGCGGCGCCGGCCTGGCTGCGCATGGGGCCCTGGTTCTTCGTGCATGCCGGCTGGCACCCCCGCATGCTGCATGGCCCGCCGCCCGAGGATGCCGGGGCGCGGCGGCCGGACCACGTGCTCTCCCGCGCGCTGTTCGGCCAGGTGACGGGCCGCACCCGGCCGGACGGCTTCCCGGAGCGCATCTACGACTGGGTGGATGCGATCCCGCGCGGGGTGAGGGTGCATTGCGGGCATGACCGCCGCTCCGGCGACGGGCGGCCCTTCCTGCATCGCGGCGCCCAGGGCGGGTGCGCGCTCTTCCTCGACACCGGCGCCGGCAAGGGGGGGCATCTCTCCTGGATCGACCTGCGCTGGTGACGCCCCGCCCGGGCGGCGATGCCGCGCCCGCGGCCGGGACGAAGCAGGGGGCGGCCCCCCCGCGGCCCGGAGCGCCCCCGCCATGCTGACCATCCGCCCCGTCGCCGGCACCGCGCACCTGCCGCTGGTCGCGTCCTGGCTGCACGCCGCCTGGTGGGCCGCGGATGGCTGGAGCCTCGCGGCGACCGAGGACTTCCTGCGCCGCGCCACGGGGCCGGCCGCGCCGGTCGCGTATGTGGCCGAGCGGGACGGGCAGCCGCTCGGCACCGCCACCCTCGACCTCGACGACCTGCCGGCGCGGCCCGACCTCGCCCCCTGGCTGGCCAGCGTCTGGGTCGCGCCCACGGCGCGGCGGCAGGGCGTCGCCTCGGCCCTGGTGGCGCATGTCGAGGCGGCGGCCGGCGCGCTCGGCCACCGGCGGATCCACCTGTTCACGCCGGAGCCCGACAAGGTGCGCTTCTACGCCGCGCGCGGCTGGGCGCCGATGGGCGAGGCGACCTGGCGCGGCGGGCCGGTGACGCTGATGGCCAGGCGGCTGGATCCCTGACGGCTCCGGGATCGACGCGCACGGCAGTGGCTGGGCGTGGCGGTCATGCTTCCTTCAGCAATCGCGCGCAGACTGGCTGCATGGCGTCGGAAACCCTCAGCCCGGTGGCCACCGAGGCGCCGGCCGACCGGAGCTTCGAGGTCCTGCTGCACACCCTTCCCGGCACCCGCAACGGGCTGGAGGGGCGCTGGTACATGGCGGGCCCCTTTGCCGAGCGCATCGACGCACTGGCCGAGTACGACATGCTCTGCCGGGAGTTCGGCCAGCGCGCGCTGGTCGTGCTCGTGCTGGTGGCGGTGGCCTGGGACGAGGAAACCGGGCTCTACCGCGACCGCATCCTCGAGGCGCGGGGCCGCGCGCCGCTGATCCGGCGCGAGCGGATGCTGCCCCTGGGCACCGAGACACGGCGGCGCCTGCTGGCCGCCACCGCGCCACTGCGAACCGTCCGCAGCGCCCCGCGCCCGCCGGCACCCCGCCGCGGCTGGAACTGGCGGGCCATCGCGGCTGGACTTGTGGCCGTCGCCACCCTGGCCGGCCTGGCGCTCTGGACCATGGCGACCGGCTTCGGGCCCTGACGGCAGGGCCGCCCGCACCGCGTCATCGGTTTGTCACGTACTTGACATGGATCATGGGCAGCGCCCGCGGCGAAGGGTGCAATCGCGCCTCGCACGGAGCCTGCCCATGACCGACACGGTGCCTCCCCCGGCCAGCGCGCCACGCCAGGCGGCGACCGCACGCCGCCCCGCCGCAAGCGCGGGGGCCGCGCCGCAGGCCGGCGCTGCGGGCGGCGCATCCGGGGCGCAGGCCCCGAGCCCCGCCGCGGCAGGGACGCAAGCGGTGGCCACGGAGGGCGACGCCGGCATGGCGCCGCCCATGCCGCCCCCCGCCGAACCGGTCGCACCCCCGCCCGCCGGGCAACCGGCTTCGGCCGCGCCCCTCCGGCCCCCCGCCGCGCGCCGCACGCCGCACGGGCGCCGCCCGCCGCACGACCCGGAGGCGGTGCGCCATGCCTTCGAGAGCGGCGAATACCCCTATGCCACCCGGCTCACCGAGAAGGACTACCTGCAGCGCATGCTGCCGCTGCAGGTCGAGCTGCTGAAGGTGCAGGCCTGGGCCAAGGCGTCCGACGCGCGCATCGCCGTGCTGTTCGAGGGGCGCGACGCCGCCGGCAAGGGCGGCACCATCAAGCGCTTCATGGAGCACCTCAACCCGCGCGGTGCCCGCGTCGTCGCGCTGGAGAAACCCACCGAGCGCGAGCGCACCCAGTGGTACTTCCAGCGCTACGTGGAACACCTGCCCTCGGGCGGCGAGATCGTCTTCTTCGACCGCTCCTGGTACAACCGCGCCGGCGTCGAGCGCGTGATGGGCTTCTGCACGCCCAACGAGTACCTCGAGTTCATGCGCCAGTGCCCCGAGCTCGAGCGCATGCTGGTCCGCTCCGGCATCCGCCTCTTCAAGTTCTGGTTCAGCGTGACGCAGCAGGAGCAGGCGCGCCGCTTCGAGTCGCGCGGCACCGACCCGCTGAAGCAGTGGAAGCTGTCGCCGATCGACAAGGCCTCGCTCGGCAAGTGGGACGAGTACACCGAGGCGAAGGAGGCGATGTTCTTCTACACCGATACCGCCGATGCGCCCTGGACCATCGTGAAGTCGGACGACAAGCGCCGCGCGCGGCTCGAATGCATGCGGCACTTCCTCGGCGCCCTGCCGTATCCCGGCAAGGACCCCGCCGTGGTGCACGCGCCGGACCCGCTGATCGTCGGCACCACGGCGCAGGTGATCGGCCGCGGCGCGCAGATGCTCGCCCGCCCGCTCGAGCGGTAGGGCGGCCGCTCAGTCCCAGAGCTTCGGGTTCAGCAGCACCTCGGCCATGCGTGCGGCGATGGCGGCCAGCAGCGTCTCGCCCTTCTCCGCGGTCGCCACCCGGGCATCGCCGACCACGCCCGAGGGGCTGAGCTGGCGGAAGGAGCGGCGCATCGCAAGGCCGGGCGGCTGGCCCTCGACGCGGGTGGAGGCGGGCCCATGCGCCTCGGCCAGGCGGTCGCGCCGCACCATGCCCGGCTCGAGATGCATGATCATGGAGGTCTCGGCCTCGCAGGCATGCATCAGGCCCGCCTGGCGTTCGAGCAGCGGCGCGATCGCCTCGGGCACCACATGCCAGTAGGTGCCGCCCGCCACGCGGATGCCGAACTCGACGCTGAAGGCGGTGGCGGCCACGGCCACCGCCTCGTTGTTGCCGCCATGGCCGTTCAGCAGCATCACCCGCTTGAAGCCGCCGCGCACGGCGGAGCGGACAATGCCGCGCAGCACGCCGGCGAAGGCCTCGTAGTCGAGCGTGACGGTGCCGCCGAAGGCCATGTGGTGCTCGGCCAGCCCGGTCCAGACGCAGGGCGTGACCACCACGGGCCGGCCGGCCGCGGCGATGCGCCGCGCGGTCGCCAGGGCGACGTTGCTGCCGAGCACGATGTCGACGCCGGTCGCCAGGTGCGGCCCGTGCTGCTCCATGGAGGCGACGGGAATGATGACCAGCGCATCGGCGGCGGCGCGGGCACGCAGCTCCTCCGCCGTCAGGCGCATCCATTCGATCTCGTCGGTCATCGGGGGCGGTCCTCGCGGGCTG
>CAYNYQ010000185.1:0-9069 GCA_964401305.1 uncultured Acetobacteraceae bacterium
CGGTTGCGTTCGCCGTCGCCGGCGCGTCCGCCGCCAGCGCCGCCGACTCGCCGCGCGCGGCAGCCGCCGTGAGCTCCAGCAGCACCGGCCCGCGCGGCGCGGCCAGGGCCTGGGCGAGCAGCGATGCCGCCATTGCCCCGGCCGCCGCGCGCGGCCCCGTCGCCCTCGCCGCCGCTTTGCTCACCGGGGCGAGCATCGCCGCGTGGTCGAAGAACTGGTGGTTGGCGAAGGCGCGCTCGGCCTCGGTGAAGCCATCGGCCAGCAGCAGCACCGGCGCGCGGTCCAGCGAGGCCTGCGCCATCCCGTTCGCGGCGTTGCCGACGCCGGGGCCGCGCGTGACCAGCACAGCGCCGGGCGCGCCGGTGAGCTCGGCGGTGGTGGCGGCCATGATCATCGCGGCCGTCTCGTGCCGCGCCAGCACGAAGGGCAGACCTTGGGAGCGGGCGGCGGCCACCAGGTCGAGGCTCGAGCCGCCGCCCGGCACGCCGAAGAGCCGCGTGGTGCCGGCGGCGCGCAGCGCGGCGATGATGGCCGCCGCCCCGGTCGTGGCGGAATCAGGCCCGCTTGCCATGCCGTGCTGTCTCCTCGCCCTGGCCTCGAGGGCAGCATAGGGGCCGGGCGCCCGCCGCCAAGGCCGGCGCATCTGCCTGCCCATGCGGCGTCCGCCGGCCCGCCCCTGGCCAAAGCCTGGGCAGCGGAAGACAGGGCGGCGCATTCGCGGACAGGCGGACGCTTGCGCCTGCCCACCCGCCATGCTGCGTTGGAGGCGAAAAGACCGCATCGGGGGGCAGGGGCCGGTGTCGCAGGCCAGCATCGCCGCATTCGACGAGATGACCGGGCCGGAGGGCGAGACCCGCGGCCCCTATGCCGAGATCGCCCGCTGGCTGCGCGCCACGCCGCGCGAGCAGCTCTACGGCAAGCGGCAGGAGGCGGAGCTGCTGTTCCGCCGCATCGGCATCACCTTCGCCGTCTACGGCGAGGGCGGCGATCCGGAGCGGCTCATTCCCTTCGACCTCATCCCCCGCATCCTCGCCCGCTCGGAATGGGACGCGCTCTCGGCCGGGCTGCGGCAGCGGGTGCGGGCGCTGAACGCCTTCCTCGCCGATGTCTACGGCAAGCGGGAGATCCTGCGCGCCGGCAAGGTGCCGCCCGAACTGGTGCTGGAGAACGAGCTCTACCGCCAGCAGATGGTCGGCTTCGCGCCGCCGGGCGGCATCTACACCCATGTCTGCGGCATCGACGTGGTGCGCACCGGGCCCGATGCCTTCTTCGTGCTCGAGGACAATGCGCGCACGCCCTCGGGCGTCTCCTACATGCTGGAGAACCGCGAGGCGATGCTGCGCCTCTTCCCCCGGCTCTGTGCGCGGCACCGCATCGCGCCCATCGCGCGCTACCCGGAGGAGCTGCTGACCACGTTGAAGGCCGCAGCACCCGCCGGCTGCAAGGGCGAGCCCACGGTCGTGCTGCTCACCCCGGGCCCCTACAACAGCGCCTATTACGAGCACTGCTTCCTCGCCGACGAGATGGGCGTCGAGGTGGTGGAGGGCGCCGACCTCTTCGTGCAGGACCAGGTCGTGTACATGCGCACCACCGCCGGTCCGCGCCGGGTGGACGTGATCTACCGCCGCATCGACGACGAGTATCTCGACCCCGAATGCTTCCTGCCCGACAGCATGCTCGGCGTACCCGGGCTGATGGCGGCCTACCGCGCCGGCAATGTCGCCCTGGCCAATGCGCCGGGCTGCGGCGTCGCCGACGACAAGGCGATCTATCCCTACGTGCCGGAGATGATCCGCTTCTACCTCGGCGAGGCGCCGCTCATCCCGAACGTCCCCACCCATCTCTGCGAGCGCGAGGAGGACCGCAGGTATGTCCTCGCCAACCTCGACAAGCTGGTGGTGAAGCTGACCAAGGGTTCCGGCGGCTACGGCATGCTGGTCGGGCCGCATGCCAGCACGGCGCAGCGCGAGGAGTTCCGCGCCCGCATCCTGGCCAGGCCCGCCGACTACATCGCCCAGCCGACGCTTGCGCTCTCCACCTGCCCCACGGTCGCCGAGCAGGGCATCGTGCCGCGCCATGTCGACCTCCGCCCCTTCGTGCTCTCCTCGGCCGAGGGGATCCGCATCGTGCCGGGCGGGCTGACGCGCGTGGCGCTGCGCGAGGGCTCGCTGGTGGTGAACTCCTCGCAGGGCGGCGGCACCAAGGATACCTGGGTGCTGGAGGACGACCTGGTCGCCGCCGTCACGGCCGAGCTGGCCCAAGGGCAGACCCAGGGGCAGACCCAGTCGCAGACCCAGGGCCAGGCGCAATCCCAGCGCCAGCGGGCCGGAGCCTGAGGCCGCATGCTCAGCCGCACCGCGGAGTGCCTGTTCTGGCTGGCCCGCTACGCGGAGCGCGCCGGCAATGTCGCGCGCGGCCTCGGCGTCGCCTACCGGATGGCCGGGCTCGGCGCCCAGCTCGGCGGCGACGACGGGGAATGGCGCGCGCTGCTGACCGCCTCGGGCGGCGATGCCGGCTTCTACCGCAAGTACGAGGCGCCGACGCAGGAGGCGGTCGTGCACTGGCTCGTGCACGACCCGGACAACCCCTCCGGCATCATGCCCTGCTTCGAGGCAGCGCGGCGCAATGCGCGCACCGTCCGCACTGCGCTCACGGTCGACATGTGGGAGGCGCTGAACGACGGCTGGAACCTGCTCCGCGCCCTGCCGCCCGAGGCGAGCGAGGGCGAGCGCCTGCCGGACTTCCTCGGCCGGGTGCGCGAGCGGGTGATGCTGTTCAACGGCGCCGCCGAGGACACCATGCTGCGCGAGGAGGCCTGGCGCTTCGTCCACCTCGGCACCATGCTCGAGCGCGCCGACAACACCGCGCGGCTGCTCGACGTGCGGCACCACCAGCTGAAGCCGGAGGCCGATGGCGCGGTCGAGTACGTGCACTGGCAGGCGGCGCTGCGCTCCGTTTCGGCGCTACGGGCCTATCACTGGGTCTATCGCGACCGGCTCGACCCGCGCCGGATCGTCGAGCTGATGACGCTGCGGCCCGAGCTGCCGCGCAGCCTGATCGCCTGCCACGGCCAGGTGGTGGAGATGCTGGAGGGCATCGCGGTGGGGCAGGGCGGACGGCGCGGCGAATGCCACCGCCTGGCCGGGGAGATCCATGCGCGGCTGCGCTTCGGCCGGCTCGACGCCATCTTCGAGCAGGGGCTGCACGCCTTCCTGACCGACCTGATCACCCGCACCGCCGTGCTCGGCGACGAGATCGACCGCTTCTACATCCGCGGCTGATCGCCACCGTCGCGGAGCCTGTTCGCGCCTCGCGCCCGGGCCGGCTAGTCTGCCGCCCCCCGGGGACCGCGGCGGAGACCTGCCATGACCTACTGCGTCGGACTCTTCCTGGCCGAGGGCCTCGTGCTGCTCGCCGATACCCGCACCAATGCCGGCGTCGACCACATCTCGACCTTCGGCAAGACGCATGTCGTGGAGGTGCCCGGCCAGCGCGTGCTGGCGCTGCTCTCGGCCGGCAACCTGGCGATCACCCAGGCGGTGGTGGCGCGGCTGCAGGAAGGGGTCTGGCTCGACGGCGCGCGCCGCACCCTGCTCGACGTCGACCAGATGTTCCATGCCGCGCAGCTCGTCGGCGCCGCCATCCGCGACGTCTTCGCGCGCGATGGCCAGGCGCTGGCCAACCAGGGGGTGGCCTTCGACTGCTCCTTCCTGCTCGGCGGGCAGATCGCCGGCGGGCCGCCGCGCCTCTACCTGGTCTATTCGGCCGGCAACTTCATCGAGGCGACGGAGGACACGCCCTTCCTGCAGATCGGCGAGGTGAAGTACGGCAAGCCGATCCTCGACCGCGCGCTCACCTTCGACACGGCGCTGGCCGATGGCGTGAAGCTGGTGCTGGTCAGCATGGACAGCACGCTGCGCTCGAACCTCACCGTCGGCATGCCGATCGACCTGGCGCTGATCCGCACCGACGGCCTGCATCTGGCGCTGCGGCGGCGCATCACCGAGGAGGACGCCTATTTCCGCTTCGTGCGCGAGCGCTGGTCGGCGGCGCTGCGCGAGGCCTATGTCCAGCTGCCGGCGCCGGACTGGCTCGGGGTCTAGCCGCGCCGGGCTGGCCTGCGGCTGGCGCGGCGGCTACAGGGCAGGCAACGACCCGGCGGCGCGCAAGCCGCCAGGGTCCTCAGGGGGAGCGCCAGGAATGCCGAACCGCCGCCATATCCTTGCCGCCGCGCTGCTGCCGGCGGCGCTGGCGGGCAGCCGCCGCGCCGGCGCCCAGCCCGCCTTCCCGGCCCGCCCGCTGCGCATCATCGTGCCCTTCGGCCTCGGCGGCTCGGCCGACGTTGTGGCGCGGCTGCTGGCCGAGCCGCTCGGCCAGGCGCTCGGCCAGCCCGTGGTCGTGGAGAACCGCCCCGGCGCCGGCGGCACGATCGGCGCCGATGCCGTGGCCAAGGCGGCGGCGGATGGCCATACGCTGCTGATGATGTCGAACACCCACACGGCGAACGAGACGCTGCTGCCGCAGCGGCCCTATGTGCTGCTGCGCGACCTCGCGCCCGTCGCCGCGCTGAACGTCGCGCACCACGTGCTGGCCGTGCATCCCTCGCTCGGCGTGACGACGCTGCCCCAGCTGATCGCCAGGGCGAAGGCGGAGCCGGGGAAGATCGACTTCGCCTCCTCCGGCCCCGGCACGCCCTATCACGTCGCCGGCGCGGTCTTCGCCGCCATGGCCGGCATCGACATCAACCACATCCCCTTCCGCGGCTCGAACGAGGCGCGCACCGCCCTCATCGCCGGCCAGGTGCCGATGATGTTCGACGCCATCCCGACGATGCGCGAGCAGATCACCGCCGGCCGCGTCCTTGGCCTGGCCACCACGGGGCCGCGGCGCAGCCCGCTGATGCCCGACCTGCAGACCGTCGCCGAGACGCTGCCCGGCTACGAGGCCTCGATCTGGCTCGGCGTGATGGCGCCCGCCGGCACGCCCGCGCCGGTGGTCGAGCGGCTGCATGCGGAGCTGAACCGCATCCTGGCCCTGCCGGCGACGCAGGCGGTGATGGCGCAGGGCGGCGCGCAGCCCATGCCGATGAGCGTCGCCGCCTTCGCCGATTTCCTGCGCCGCGACATCGAGCGGCAGCGCGAGTGGATCCGCATGGCGCGGATCACGCCCGCCTGACCTTGCCGCCCGCCGCGCGGCGACTAGGCTGGGGCGGCCGCGTCAGCACGAAGGAACCTCGCCGATGGTCGCCCTCACCCTGAACGGTGCCGCCGTGGCGCTGGACGTGCCGGAGGAGGTCTCGCTGCTGCACGCGCTGCGCGGGCCCGGGGGGCTGTCCGGCCCGCGCTTCGGCTGCGGTACGGAGCGGTGCGGCACCTGCATGGTGCTGCTCGACGGCATGCCGGCCTATGCATGCACCCTGCCCGCAGGCAGCGTCGCCGGGCGCAGCGTGACGACGGTGGAGGGTCTCGGCACGCCGGACCGCCCGCACCCGCTGCAGGCCGCCTTCCTGGCGGAGCAGGCGGGGCAGTGCGGCTACTGCCTCTCCGGCATCCTGGTCAGCGCCGCGGCGCTGCTGGCGCGCGACCCCGACCCGGACGAGGCGGCGATCCGCGCTGCGCTCGAGCCGCATCTCTGCCGCTGCGGCAGCCACAACCGCATCCTGCGCGCCGTGCGCCGCGCCGCCGCCGCGATGCAGGGAGAACCGGCATGAGCGGCGCCGGCTGGGGCTTCTCGCCGGGCGCTCGCCCCGATGACGGCCTGCCGCGCCTGCCCGGCAGCCTGCACGCCAACCGCCGCCTGGCGCAGTGGCTGGAGTTCCGGCCCGATGGCCGGGTCCTGCTCAAGCCCGGCAAGGTGGAGATCGGCCAGGGCATCCTGACCGCGCTCAGCCAGATCGCGGCGGAGGAGCTCGACGTCGCGCTCGGCCGCATCGCGCTGGCGCAGACCACGACCGGTGCGAGCCCGAACGAGGGCGTCACCTCCGGCAGCCTCTCGATCCAGGACGGCGGCAGCGCCATCCGCCACGCCTGCGCCGCCGCGCGCGCCATCCACCTGCAGGTCGTCGCGCAGCGGACCGGCGTGCCCCTCGAGCGCATCGCCGTCGAGGATGGCCGCTTCCTCGGGCCCGACGGCGTCGAGCTCGGCAGCTACTGGAGCCTCGCCGGGGCCGGGCTGCTGGACACCGAGGCGCCGGTCGAGGCGCGGCCGAAGCCCGCCGCCGCGCGCCGCATCGCGGGGGCGCCCGTCGCGCGGCTCGACCTGCCGGACAAGGTCTTCGGCGCCGCCCGCTTCGTGCACGACCTGCGCCTGCCCGGCATGCTGCACGCGCGCGTCGTGCGCCCGCCCTCGCGCCGCGCCGTGCTGGAACGCCTGGGGGAGGTCGCGCTGCCGCCCGGCGCCCAGGTGGTGCGCGACGGCAGCTTCCTCGCGGTGATCGCCGAGCGGGAATGGGAGGCCGAGGCGCTCGCCCCGCGCATCGCCGCCCGCAGCACCTGGGCCGAGCAGGACTCGCTGCCGGAGGAGGGCGCGCTGATCGCCTGGCTGGAGGAGGCCGGCGCGCGCGGCGACCATTCCGTGGTGCTGGAGCGCATCGCCGATGACGGCGCGCCCGCCGCCCGCACCGTCACGCGGCGCTTCCACCGGCCCTTCATCGCGCATGCCTCCGTGGCGCCCTCCTGCGCGGTTGCGCGCTGGCAGGGCGAGGTTGTCGAGGTCTGGTCGCACACCCAGGGCGTCTACAACCTGCGCGAGGATATCGCGACAACGCTCCGCACCACGACCGAGAAGGTGGTGGTCCGCCACGTGGAGGGCGCGGGCTGCTACGGCCACAACGGCGCCGACGACGTGGCGCTGGAGGCGGCACTGATCGCCCGCGCCGTTCCCGGCCGCCCCGTCCGCCTGGCCTGGACGCGGGCGGAGGAGCTGGGCTGGGCGCCCTTCTCGCCGGCCATGCTCGTGGAGGTCGAGGCCGATCAGGCGGCGGACGGGACGCTGACCGGCTGGCGCAGCCGCATCATCGGCAACGGCCATTCCGGCCGGCCCGGGCGCGACCCCAACCCGACGCTCGTCGCCGCTTCCTACCTGGCCGAGCCCTTCCCGGTGAAGCCCTCGATCAACCCGCCCCTCGCCTCGGGCGGCGGCGCGCAGCGCAACGCCGTGCCCTTCTACCGCATCCCCGACCTGCGCGTCGGCCTGACGCGGCTGCTGGAGATGCCGGTGCGCACCTCCGCGCTGCGCGGGCTCGGGGCGCTGATCAACGTCTGGGCCATCGAGGCGGTGATGGACGAGCTCGCCGCGCTCGCCGGCGAGGATCCGCTCGACTACCGGCTGCGCCACCTCGACGACCGGCGCGCGCGCGACGTGCTGGAGCGGGCGGCGGCGATGGCGGGCTGGCGCGGCCGGGCGCGGCGCGAGGGCTGGGGCCTGGGGCTGGCCGCCGCGCGCTACAAGAACAGCGGCGCCTGGGCCGCGGTGGTGGCCGAGGTGGAGGCGCGGGAGCGCGTCTTCTGCCGCCGCCTCTGGATCGCCGGCGATGTGGGCGAGGTGGTGAACCCGGACGGCGTCGCCAACCAGTTCGAGGGCGGGGCCATCCATGGCGCCTCCGTCGCGCTGCTCGAGCGCGTCCGCTTCGACCGCCGCCGCATCACCAGCGATTCCTGGGAGGGCTACCCGATCCTCCGCTTCTCCGAGGTGCCGCAGGTGCGGGTCGAGATGATCGATCGGCCGGAGGAGCGCTTCCTCGGCGCCGGCGAGGCCAGCATGGGCCCGACCATCGCCGCCATCGCCGGCGCCATCCACGATGCCCTCGGCGTGCGGCCGCGGCGCCTGCCCTTCACGCCGGAGAGCATCGCGGAGGCCGCCGCGTGACGGGGCGCGGCGCGTGATGCAGCCCATCCTCGTCGCCGGCGGCGGCATCGGCGGGCTCGGCGCCGCGCTGGCCCTGGCGCGCGCCGGCCACCGGGTCCGCGTCTTCGAGCGCGCGCCGGAGTTCCGCGAGATCGGCGCCGGCATCCAGCTCGGCCCCAATGTCTTCGCCATGTTCGACCGGCTCGGCCTGACCGCGGCGATGGCGGCGCAGGCCGCCTTCCCGACCGCCCTGGTGATGCGCTGCGCCGTGCACGGCCACGAGGTGGCGCGCATCCCGCTCGAGGGCATGCCGGCGCGCTACGGCCACCCCTATGCCGTGATCCATCGCGGCGACATGCTCGAGGTGCTGCTGCAGGCCTGCCGCGCGCTGCCCGAGCGCATCACGCTGGAGACCGGCCGCACCGTGGCCGGCTACCGCCAGGACGCGGAGGGGGTGAGCCTCGCCTTCGAGGAGGGCGGCGCGCCCGTCCGCGGCGCGGCGCTGATCGGCGCCGACGGGCTCTGGAGCCGGGTGCGCGCGCAGCTTCTCGGCGACGGGCCGCCGGTGGTCTCGGGCCACATCGCCTATCGCGCCGTGCTGCCGATGGCCGAGGTGCCCGAGGGCATCCCGCGCGACGTGGTGCAGCTCTGGGCCGGGCCAAGGCTGCACCTGGTGCACTACCCGCTCAGGCGCGGCGAGCTGATGAACCTCGTCGCCGTCTTCCACTCCGACCACTACGCCGAGGGCTGGGACGAGGCGGGCGACACGGGGCTGCTCTGGCGCCATTTCGCCGGGACGCGGCCCGAGGTGCGGGCGCTGCTGGAGCGGATCGAGACCTGGCGCTTCTGGGTGCTCTGCGACCGCGAGCCGCGGCGAGGCTGGACCGAGGGGCGCGTTGCGCTGCTCGGCGATGCGGCGCACCCGATGCTGCAATACCTGGCGCAGGGCGCGAACATGGCGCTGGAGGATGCGGTGTGCCTGGCCGACCAGATCGGCGCGCATGGCGGCGATATCCCGGCCGCCTTCGCCGCCTACGAGGCGCTGCGCGTGCTGCGCACGGGCCGTGTGCAGAGCGTCGCGCGCATCTTCGGCGACATCTACCACGCCGCCGGCGTCAGGGCGGAGCTGCGCGACCAGTGGCTGGCGGGGCGCGACCCGGTGGCGGCGCGGGAGGCGATGGCCTGGCTGCACACGCCGCAGACCTGGCCCGGCGCGCCGGGCTG
>CAYNYQ010000186.1:0-9033 GCA_964401305.1 uncultured Acetobacteraceae bacterium
AGCCGCAACCCCGCGCCGCGGGCGCCCGGCGCGCCGGCGGCGGCATCCGGCCGACCGATCAGGTCCGGCCCCGCCGGCCTGCCGGGTCTCGATCCCCGGCCGCCGGCCCCGTTCTTCGCGTGACCCGCCGGTCCGCGCCCCGTGCCGGGGATCCGGCGCGGCGGGGCGGCGGGGCACCAGGCCAAGTCAGGAGGAAACCAGCATGGCCGGCCAGGATCATCCCGTCTCGCCCCTCGCCCTTCCGATGCCGGATCTTTCGCCGGTCGGCGGGGTGCGCGTCGGCACCGCCGCGGTCGGCATCCGCTACCGCGCGCGGGAGGACGTGACGATGATGGCCTTCCCGGCCGGCACCACCGTCGCCGGGGTCTTCACCAAGAACCGCTGCCCCGGCGCCCCGGTCGACTGGTGCCGCGAGGCGCTGAAGGGCGGGAAGGCCCGCGCCCTCGTCGTCACGGCGGGCAATTCCAACGTCTTCACCGGCAAGGCCGGGCGCGAGACCTGCGCCGCCACCGCCGAGGCCATGGCGAAGCTCGCGGGCTGCCGGCCGCGCGAGGTCTTCCTCGCCTCCACCGGCGTGATCGGCGAGCGCCTGCCGACCGAGAAGCTGACCGGCGCGCTGCCCGCCCTTTTCGCCGCGCTCGAGGAGAAGGCCTGGGACGGCGCGGCGCGCGCCATCATGACCACCGACACCTTCGCCAAGGCGGCGATCCGCACCGCGCGCATCGGCGAGGCGACGGTGACGGTGGCCGGCATCGCCAAGGGCAGCGGCATGATCGCCCCCGACATGGCGACGATGCTGTGCTTCCTGGCGACCGACGCGAAGGTGCCGGCCGGCGCGCTGCAGGCGATCCTGAAGAAGGGCACGGACCGCAGCTTCAACTGCGTCACGGTGGACAGCGATACCTCGACCTCCGACACGGTGCTGCTCTTCGCCACCGGGGCGGCGAAGCACACGCGTGTCCCCGCCGAGGGCGGCGCCGTGCTGCGCGACTTCGCCCGCGCCGTGCACGAGGTGCTGATGGACCTGGCGCTGATGGTCGCGCGCGACGGCGAGGGCGCGCAGAAGCTGATCCGCATCGACGTCACCGGCGCGGTCAGCGCGAAGTCGGCGCACCGCGTCGCCATGTCGATCGCCAATTCGCCGCTGGTGAAGACCGCGATCGCCGGCGAGGACGCGAATTGGGGCCGCATCGTCATGGCGGTCGGCAAGGCCGGCGAGCCGGCGGACCGCGACCGGCTCTCGGTCGCCGTCGGCGGCACCTGGATGGCGCGCGAGGGCGGCGTCATCCCGGGCTACGACGAGACGCCGGTGGTGGCGCACATGAAGGGGCGGGAGGTCGAGATCACCGTCGATCTCGGCCTCGGGCGCGGCAAGGCCACGGTGTGGACCTGCGACCTGACGCACGGGTACATCGACATCAACGGCTCCTACCGCAGCTGAGCGCGACGATGGCCGGGGCGCCGGGGGGCGCCGCGCCCGATCCCGCCCCGATGCCGCCCTGCCCGATCACCGGCGCCCCGGCGGCGGCGCTGCTGCAGCGCATGCCGGCCAAGCTGCTGCACGACATGTGGCGGCTCGGCCTGCGGGTCGACCCGGCGCCGCTGCGGCGCGGGTCCGGCAGCATCGGGCTCTACCGCGCGCCCTGCGGGCTCGGGTTCTTCCACCCGGCCTTCGAGGGCTCGGGCGCCTTCTACCGGGCGTTCTACGGCCGGCACGGCGCGCATGCGCTGCTCGGCGCCGATGCGGCGCGACGCGAGGACCTGAGGGCGGCGGCGGCGCTGGTGCGGCCGGGCGACCGGGTGCTCGAGGTCGGCTGCGGCCATGGCGCCTTCGCCGCGCTGCTGCCCGCCGGCGCGCACTACCAGGGGCTGGAGCCGCATGGCGCGCCACCCGAGGGTGCGCCCCCCATCCTGGCCGAGACCGCCGCCGCCCATGCCGCGCGCCACCCCGGCGCCTATGATCTCGCCTGCGCCTTCCACGTGCTGGAGCATGTGGCCGATCCGCTCGGCCAAGCGAGGGAGATGGTGGCCTGCCTGCGGCCCGGCGGGCTGCTGGTGCTGGCCATGCCGCTCTGGCCCTCGCCCGTCACGACGGTGCCGAACAACCTGGTAAACCTTCCGCCACACCACCTGACCTGGTGGACCGCGGAGGCAGCGGCGGCGCTCTGCGTGGCGCTCGGGCTCGCGCCGGTGCGCATCGGGACGCTGCCGGTGTCGCGCCTGCAGGCGATCCTCGTCTGGGCGGCGCGGCTCAGCCCGGTGCGCACGCGGCCCGGCCTCTGGCTGAAGCCGAGCTGGCGCTGGCATCTCTCGGCGGCCTGGGGCCTCCTGGCCGGGGTTCTGGCGGCGCGGCTGCTCGGCGTGCCGCGCGACCCGCCGCCGGTCGAACTGCTGGTGGTGGCGCGCAAGCCGGGATAGCGCGGGCGCCGCGCTTGCGGCAGGCTCGGCGCAACGACACCCCGGGAGGAGCCCACCATGACCATCGGACGCCGCCGCCTCGGCACCGCCGCCGCGGCGCTCGCCGCCGCCGGCCTCGCCCGCCCCGCCCTGGCGCAGACGGGCGGCTGGCCCGGCGAGCGGCCGATCGAGGTCGTCGTGCCCTTCCCGCCCGGGGGCGGCGTCGACGTGATGACGCGGCTGATCCTGCCGCTGGCGCAGGCACGGCTGCCGGGCTCCAACTTCGTCGTCATCAACCGCGCCGGCGCGGCGGGGCAGCTCGGCCTCGAGGCCACCTTCAACGCCCAGCCCAACGGCTACACCATTGGCGCCACCACCATCCCGGCGCACAGCGGCATCCCGATCGAGCGGCCGACGCGCTTCCGCCCGCTCGACTTCACCTTCATCTGCAACATCGTCGACGACCCCAACGCGCTCTTCGTCCGCGCCGAGAGCCCGATCCGCACCCTGGCCGACCTGATCGCGCGGGCGAAGCGGGGGCCGGGCAGCGTCACCTACGGCACCACGGGCATCGGCTCGGACGACCACATCCTCTGGCTGCTCTTCGAATCCGCGGCCGGGCTGCCGGAGCAGACGCACATCCCCTTCGCCGGCTCGGCGGCGCTGACGCCGCAGCTGCTGGGCGGGCATCTCGACCTGGCGGTGGGCAATGCGGGCGAGGCGACGGTGCTGGCGCGCGAGGGCAAGGTGCGCGGCCTCGCGGTGGCCAAGGCCGAGCGCATGAAGGAGGCGCCCGAGCTGCCGACCTTCCGCGAGCTCGGCTACGACCTGATCGGCTCGGCGTCCCGCGGCATCGTCGGCCCGCCCGGCATCCCCGAGCCGATCGCCGCGCGGCTGCGCGAGGCCTTCGGCGCCGCCATGGCCGACCCCGCCTTCCTGCGCGAGGCGGAGCGCCTGGTGATGCCGCTGCGGCCGCTGGTCGGGGAGGAGTACAAGGCGATGGCGGCCGGGGTGGACGCGCAGCTGCGCGCGCTCTGGCAGCGCCGGCCCTGGCGCGGGTGAGCGGTCGGCGGCCACGCCGCGGCTGAGCGGCGCGGTGCCCCGCTCGCGCCGCGTTGACAGCGCCGCGCCCCGGTGGCCAAGCAGGGCGCCCGATCCTCCCGCCCCGGACCCCGCCCTTGCGCGACGCCGCCGCCCCGCCGCCGCTGCCGCCCGGCTTCGCCCCGCTGCGCACGCCGCGCCTGACCCTGCGCCCGCTGCGGGCGGAGGACGCGCCGGCGCTGCACCGCCTGGTGAACGACTGGGAGGTGGCCAAGACCCTGGCGCGCGTGCCCTTCCCCTATCCGCGCGAGCTCGCCGACGAGTGGATCGCCTCGACCTGGGCGCAGATCGCCGCCGGCACCGCCTGGCACCTGGCCATCACCGGCGAGGAGGCGGGGCAGGAGATGCTGGTCGGCTGCGTCGGCCTGACGCGGGAGGGGGAGGAGGCGGAGCTCGGCTACTGGGTCGGGCGGCGCTTCTGGGGCCATGGCGTGGCGACCGAGGCCGCCGGGCGGCTGGCGCGCTGGGGCCTGGCCAATCTCGACATCCTGCGGCTGCGGGCCAGCGCGCTGCTCGACAATGCGCGCTCGCAGGCCGTGCTGGCGCGGATCGGCTTCCGCACGGCGGGGGAGGGGGCGCAGGAATTCCTCTCCCGCGGCGGCCGCATGCCGGTGCGGCTCTTCGTCGCCGGGCGCGAGGACCTGGCCCCCGAGGCGCCGGTCGCCGGGCCGGTGGCCGATCCGCCGGCGGCCGCGGCGCCCCTGGCCGACCCGCCGGCGGCGGCGCTGCCGATCCTGCTGGTGGCCGCCTGCGCCCTGGTCGACCCCGAGGGGCGGGTGCTGCTGGCGCGCCGGCCCGAGGGCAAGCCGTTGGCCGGCCTCTGGGAATTCCCGGGCGGCAAGGTGCATCCGGGCGAGACGCCGGAGCAGGCGCTGATCCGCGAGCTGAAGGAGGAGCTCGACATCGACGTCGCCGAGAGCTGCCTCGCCCCCTTCACCTTCGCCTCGCACCGCTACGAGCGCTTCCACCTGCTGATGCCGCTCTATCTCTGCCGGCGCTGGCAGGGCACGCTGCGGGCGACGGAGGGGCAGGCGCTGGCCTGGGTGCGGCCGCCGCGGCTCGGCGACTACCCGATGCCGCCGGCCGACAAGCCGCTGGTGGCGATGCTGCGGGACTTCCTCTGACCGCGGCGCCTTGGCCTGCCCCGGCGCGGCTGCTTTGATCGCGCGGCCAGGGCCCGACCCTTTTCCCTCTGTGTCTGCCGGAGGACCGATGTCCAGCAATCCGACCGCCTGCCTGCTCGTCATCGGCAACGAGGTGCTCTCGGGCCGGACGCGCGACGCCAACCTGCAATACCTCGCCACTCGCCTCGGCGAGATCGGCATCCCGCTGCGCGAGGCGCGGGTGATCCCCGACGTGCCGGAGGTGATCATCGCCGCGGTGAACGAATGCCGGGCAAGGTATGACCACGTCTTCACCACCGGCGGCATCGGCCCGACGCACGACGACATCACGAGCGAATGCGTGGCCCGCGCCTTCGACGTGCCCTGGGAGGTGCACGAGGAGAGCCGGGCCATCATGGCGGCCGACTATGCCCGCCGGCACCCGCCGGTGGAGCTGAACGCGGCCAGGCTGCGCATGGCCACCCTGCCGCGCGGCGCGGTGCCGATCCGCAGCGCCGAGACCACGGCGCCCGGCTTCTCCATGGGCAATGTCCATGTCATGGCCGGCGTGCCGCGCATCATGCGGGCGATGTTCGAGGCGCTGGCGCCGACGCTGGCCGGCGGCACGCCCGTCGTCTCGCGCAGCGTGCACGCGCACATGGTCTTCGAGGGGCAGATCGCCGACGGGCTGAGCGCGATCCAGGGCCGCTATCCCGCCCTCGATCTCGGCAGCTACCCCTACTACTGGCAGAATTCGGGCGGCGTCGCGCTTGTCGCCAAGGGCACGGATGCGGCCATGGTGGAGCAGGCGGCGCAGGAGATGTTCGCGCTGCTCGGCCGCTTCGGCGAGGCGAAGCGGGGCGAGCCCGAGCTTTGAGCCTGGATCCGTGCCCTGGGCGGCGTGGCCGCCGGCCCGTCCACGCAACGCGACACTGGCGCAGGACGTGCAAGATGGTGCAGGATTTGTTGGGGCGAGGTTTGTTGGTACAAGATTTGTAAGGCCGGATCCGCAATCGGAACGGCCACGTCTGGGAGCAGGACAATGGACGAGCAGAACCTGCACCGCCTGATCGGGGCGGTGAAGTCGGGCCGGCTTTCGCGCCGGGGCTTCGTGCGGCGCATGGCGGCCGTGGGGCTGACCGCGCCGATGGCGACGCAGCTGCTGGCCATCGCCGGCGCGGCGCCGGCCCAGGCGCAGCCGGCCTCCGGCTACACGCCGACCAAGGCGGGCGGCGGCGGGCCGCTGAAGATCCTCTACTGGCAGGGCGCGACGCTGCTGAACCCGCATTTCGCAGTGGGCACCAAGGACCAGGACGGCTCGCGCCTGTTCTACGAGCCGCTCGCCGGCTGGGCCGCCGACGGCACGCTCGAGCCCTTCCTGGCCGCCGAGATCCCCTCGCGCGACAATGGCGGCCTGGCGGCGGACGGCAAGTCGGTCACCTGGAAGCTGCGCCGCGACGTGAAGTGGCACGATGGCGAGCAGTTCAGCGCCGACGACGTGATGTTCAACTACGAGTACGCGACCAATCCGGCGACCGCCGCGGTGACCAGCGGCAGCTACCGCGACGTGACGGTGGAGAAGGTCGACGACTTCACCGTGCGGGTGCACTTCAAGCAGCCGACGCCGTTCTGGGCCGAGACCTTCGTCGGCACGCGCGGCCAGATGATCCCGAAGCACAAGTTCAAGGATTTCGTCGGCGACAAGTCGCGCGACGCGCCGACGAACCTGAGCCCCGTGGGCACCAGCGCCTACCGCTTCACCGAGTTCAAGCCGGGCGACCTGGTGAAGGCGGAGCGCAACCCGAACTACTACCTGCCGAACCGGCCGTATTTCGACACGGTCGAGGTGAAGGGCGGCGGCGACGCGGTCTCGGCCGCGCGCGCCGTGCTGCAGACCGGCGAGTACGACTACGCCTGGAACCTGCAGGTGGAGGACGACATCCTCAAGCGGCTGGAGGCGGCGGGCCGCGGCCGGGTGAACATCGTCGAGACCGGCAACATCGAGTTCATCCAGCTGCAGAACACCGACCCCTGGACCGAGGTGGACGGCGAGCGCGCCAGCCTGAAGTCGCGCCATCCCACCCTGACCGACCCGGCGGTGCGCGAGGCGCTGAACCTGCTGGTGGACCGCAAGTCCGTGCAGGACTTCATCTACGGCCGTACCGGCATCGCCACGCCTAACTTCGTGAACAACCCGCCGCGCTTCCGCTCGCCCAATACGTCCTTCGAGTTCAACATCGCCAAGGCGAACGAGATCCTCGACCGCGCCGGCTGGGCGCGCGGCCAGGGCGGCATCCGCGCCAAGGACGGCCGGCAGCTGAAGTTCGTCTTCCAGACCTCGATCAACGCGCCGCGCCAGAAGACCCAGGCGATCATCAAGCAGGCCTGCCAGCGCGCCGGCATCGAGCTCGAGCTGAAGTCGGTGACGGCCTCGGTGTTCTTCTCCTCCGACGTCGCCAACCCGGACACCTACACGAAGTTCTGGGCCGACATGCAGATGTACACCACCACCATGGGCCAGGCCGACCCGCAGGTCTTCATGGAGGCCTATGCCTCCTGGGAGGCGGCGACGCGGGAGAACAAGTGGCAGGGCCGCAACATCACGCGCTGGCAGAGCGCCGAGTACGACGAGACCTGGCGGGCCTCGACGCGGGAGCTCGACCCGGTCAAGCGCGCGGCGCTGCTGATCAAGTGCAACGACCTCGTCATCCAGAACCGCGTGGTGATCCCGGTGGTGGCGCGCCCGCTGGTCAGCGCCAGCGCGCGCACCCTGCGCGACAGCCTCTCGGGCTGGGACAACACCTTCTGGAACCTGCGCGACTGGTTCCGCGACCGCCAGTCCTGAACCGCGGGGCCTCGGGACGGGATCGGCCGGACACGTGCTGCAGTACCTGATCCGGCGCCTGCTGATCGCCGTCCCGAGCATGCTCGGGATCAGCGTGGTGCTGTTCACCGTGCTGGCGCTGGCGCCGGGCGATCCCTTCGAGGAGCTGGCGACCAACCCGGCGATCCCGCCGGAGGTGCGGGAGAACCTGCGGCAGCAATTCGGCCTCGATGACCCGGTCTGGGTGCGCTACTTCCGCTGGCTGACCGCCATGCTGCAGGGCGACTGGGGCTATTCCTTCGTCAGCCGCGTCGACGTGGACGAGCTGATCCTGCAGCGCCTGCCGACCACCATCGCGGTGATCGGCTCGGCGCAGGTCCTGGCGCTGCTGATCGCGCTGCCGGTCGGCATCATGGCGGCGCGGCGGCCCTATTCGCTCTTCGACCAGGTGGCGAACACGCTGGCCTTCATCGGCTTCTCGCTGCCCACCTTCTTCACCGGCCTGCTGCTGATCCTGCTGTTCAGCATCACGCTGGACTGGCTGCCCTTCGTCTACCGCGCCGACATCGACGCCACGGGCTGGCGCTGGTGGTGGGAGCACCTGCGCCAGTCGATCATGCCGGTCGCCGTGCTCGGGCTGTTCCAGGGCGCGGCGCTGACGCGCTTCGTGCGCTCGGCGATGCTCGACGTGATCCGGCTGGACTACGTGACCACGGCGCGGTCGAAGGGCCTGCCGGAGCGCGCCGTGATCAACCGCCACGTGGTGCGCAACGCACTCATCCCCGTGGTGACGCTGGTGGCGCTGCAGATGCCCGTGGTCTTCGGCGGCGCCATCGTGACGGAGCAGATCTTCCGCGTGCCCGGCATCGGCAGCCTGCTGATCAGCGCCGTGCTCGCCAACGACACGCCGGTGATCATGGCGGTCACCTTCGTCATCGCCTGCCTCGTCGTCCTCTTCAACCTCCTGGCCGATATCCTCTATGGCTGGCTCGACCCTCGCATCAGCTACCGATAGCCCGGCCGCGGGGGCGGCCGCCCCCGGGCCGGAACCCGCGGCCAGGCGCCTGCGCGCCTCGCCGGGGCGCGACGCCTGGCGCCGCTTCCGCCGCCACAAGCTGGCCATGGCGAGCAGCATCGTGCTCGGCACCATCATCCTCGCCGTCGTCTTCGGCCCGCTGGTCTGGACCGTGCCGATCGACGAGATCGACTTCTCCGCCCGCCTGGAGGGGCCCTCCTGGGCGCATCCCTTCGGCACCGACGATCTCGGCCAGGACCTGCTGGCGCGCATGCTCTATGGCGGGCGGATCTCGCTGGCCGTGGGCTTTGCCGCCATGGCGGTGGCGATCGTCGTCGGCATCCTGATCGGCGCGCTGGCCGGCATCTCCCGCGGGCGGGTGGATGCGGCACTGATGTGGCTGACCGACCTCTTCCTCTCGCTGCCCGAGCTGCCGCTGCTGCTGCTGATCATCTACCTGTTCCGCGACGGGCTGAAGGACCTGATGGGGCCGGAGGTCAGCGTCTTCCTGCTGATCGTGCTGGTGATCGGCGGCTTCCGCTGGATGCCGGTGGCGCGCCTGGTGCGGGCGCAGTTCTTCTCGCTGCGCGAGA
>CAYNYQ010000187.1:0-9031 GCA_964401305.1 uncultured Acetobacteraceae bacterium
CCATCACTCCTTCCCCGCGCCGCCCTCGTCCTGCTCGGTTGCGGGCGCGCTGTTGAGCTGGATGTAGTTCTCGATGCCGATGCGCTTGATCAGGTCGAACTGGCGGTCGAGGAAGTCGACATGCTCCTCCTCGTTCTCGAGGATGCGGCGGAGCAGGTCGCGGGAGACGTAGTCGCGCACCTGCTCGCAATAGGCGATGCCGTCGCGCAGGTCGGCCATCGCCTTCTCCTCGAGCTTGAGGTCGGCCTCGAGGATCTCCTGCACGCTCTGGCCGACCAGCACCTGGTTCAGCCGCTGCACGTTGGGCAGCCCGTCGAGGAAGAGGATGCGCTCGATCACCCAGTCGGCGTGGCGCATCTCCTCGATCGATTCCGCGTATTCCTTCCTCCCCAGCAGCGTCACGCCCCAGTGGCGCAGCGTGCGGGCGTGCAGGAAGTACTGGTTGATCGCGGTCAGCTCGTTGGTGAGCACCGTGTTGAGGTGCTCGACGACCTTCGGGTCGCGCAGCATGCGGCAGGTCCCTCTTCGTTGCGGCCACCCGGCCGCAACGGCGCGGGGCGGTCCCGGTTCAGGCGGCGGGCCGGGCCGGCGGCGGCTCCACGCCCCCGGCGCGGATCATGGAGAGGATGGTCGCGGTGCAGTTGCCGCACTGGGCGCGGCCCCCGCAGGCGCAGTAGACCTCCTTCGGCCGCCTGGCGCCGGCCGCGACGAGGGCATTGATCTGGGTGTCGGTCAGCCCGTTGCAAAGGCAGATGTACACGTTCGGCGCCCCCCCCGCCCCGGCGCTCAGCGCCAGCCCGCGCGCTGCATGATCTGCAGCGCCTGCGCGGCATTGGCGGCGTAGCGCGCGGCGTTCAGCTGGTCCTCGCGGAAGCTGCCGAGGCCGGCCAGCGCGGGGTGCACCGGCGCATCGTCCACCACCGGGTACTCCATGTTGCCGACGGCGAAGATCTCCTGCGCGCGGGCGCTGGTGAGGTACTCGATGAAGCGCTGCGCGGCCGCCTTGTTGGGCGCGGTGCGCACCACGCCGGCGCCGGAGACGTTCACATGCGCGCCGCGGTCGCCGGCGCCCTGGTTGGGGAAGATCACGCCGATGCGCTCGGCCACCGCGCGGTCCTCGGCGCGCTGGGAGACCAGCATCTGCGCCAGGTAGTAGGTGTTGGAGACGGCGACCTGGCACTGCCCGGCGGGGATGGCGCGGAACTGGTCGCGGTCGCCGCCCTGCGGCGGGCGGGCCATGTTGGCGACGACGCCCTTCGCCCAGGCCTCGAACCGCTCCGCCCCGTCGGCGGCGAGGATCGAGCCGGCCAGGCTGGTGTTGTAGGGGTGCGCCGCGGCGCGGATGCAGACCATGCCGCGGAAGCGCGGATCGGCGAGGTCCTCATAGCGCGCCAGGCCCTCGGGCGCGCCCTTCTGCTTGTCGTACATGATCACGCGGGCGCGCTTGGAGACGCCGAACCAGTGCCCCTCCGGGTCGCGCAGGCTGGCGGGGATGCGGCTGTCGAGCACCTGGCTCCGGATCGGCTGCAGGATCCCGGCCTCCTTGGCGCGGGCCAGGCGGGCGGCGTCGACCGTGATCAGCACGTCGGCCGGGCTGTTCGCGCCCTCGGAGCGGATGCGCTGGATGAGCTGGTCGGCATCGCCCTCGATCAGCCGGACGCGGATGCCGGTCTGGCGGGTGAAGGCGTCGTACAGCTCGCGGTCGGTGTCGTAGTGGCGGGAGGAATAGACGTGGACCTCCTGCTGGGGCTGCGCCTGCGCCGGGGCCTGCCCGAGGAGGAGGAGGCCGGCGGCGGCGGCGGCGAGGTGGCCGAGGCTGCGGCGGGCGGGACGGGCGGGCATGGGCGGCGGTCTCCGGATGGGGTCGGTGCCATGTTGATAGAGATAATGAGAACCATTCGCAAGTGAGAAAGCAGCGTCACCCCGAGGCTATCCGGCGCCCGGGCCGCCCCGCCTTGCGCTGGCGCAAGGATGGCCGGGGGCGGGCAGGCCACCCCGGCCCGGCCCCCTGGATCGACCGCGCCCGCGAAGGATCGCACAACCGGCCGGCTGGCCCGGCCTTGCGCGCTCTCAGCCCGTCGGCAGCCCGCGCAGGAATTGCGACCGCGCCACCGCGCCCGCCATCAGCAGGTTGTGGTCCGAGCCGCTGAGCAGGAAGCGCGCGCCCATCCTGATGTAGGCCGCGGCGTGGGTCTCGTCGTAGACGCCGCCCATGCCCATGACCTTGCCGTGCTTGCCGCACGCCGCGGCGACGGCCTCGTAGGCGGCGTAGACGTCCTTGTGGCCGATCTGCCCGCTGATCCCCATCGCCGCCGTCAGGTCGGAGGTGCCGATCAGCAGCACATCCACCCCCGGCACCGCCGCGATGGCCTCGGCGTTCCGCACGGCCTCGGGCGTCTCGATCATGCAGGCGACGATGATCTCGCGGTTCAGCTCCGCCTGCGCCTCGGCGGTCGAGGGCGGCTTCATGCCATAGGCGAAGGGCGGCCCGCCCCAGCTCCGCGTGCCCACGGGCGGGAAGCGGTAGGCGGCCGCGACCTCCCGCGCGTCCTCGACCGTGTCGACATGCGGCACGACGACGCCCATCGCGCCGTTGTCGAGCGCGCGCGTGCCCTCGAACACCGCGTTGCGGCAGACGCGGACGATGGGCGTGATCCCCTGCCCCAGCGCGGCGATGGCGATCTGCGTCGCCTCCTGCACCGACATCGCGCCGTGCTCCATGTCGATGAACAGCCAGTCGTAGCCCGCCGCCGCGGCCAGCATGCCGACGGCGCTGCCGCGCAGGTGGTGCACGCCGAAGCCGAGGGCGAGCTCGCCCCTGGCCAGGCGCTGGCGGGCATGGTTGGTGGCGATCGGCATGGCCGTTCCTTCCCTCGGGTGTGCGGGGCAGGCGATCACGCGGCGCCGCGCCGGTCAATCGAGCGGCGCCGCCTGCGCCCGGCGCCGCGGCGCGCGGCGGCGGGTCCGCTCCGGTTCCCCGCAACGTGACCCAAGGCTGGCGGCGGCACGGCGCGAAGCCTCCCCTCGCCGGCTGCAACCGCGCTAGGGTCGGGGCGGGGCGATCCCACCCAGGCCGCGACGGCGGGCGCCGGGGCGGCAGGGCGCAGCACGCGCCGCCGCGGATCGCCCGTCACAGGCAGTACCCCGGCGCCGGCGCGATCGCACCAGACCGAACGGGAGGGACCAGCCATGACGCCTCGCTCCGCACCCGCCCTGCCGCCGCGCGGCACCAGCCTTCGCGTCACGGGCCGCGCCGTGCTGCTCGCCGCCGTGGCCGGGCTGCTGGCCAGCGCCGCGCCCTTGCCCGCGGCGCCGCCGGTGGCGGAAGCGGACATCGCCCCCGCCGCCAACGCACCGGCCGAGCCCGGCATGCTGCAGGCGCTCTACGGGCCCGCCCTCTGCACGGCCGGCCCCGAGGCGACGGGCCCCGCGCGGGCCGGGCCGTCGATGCGCCTGCGCTTCGCCCAAGCCGCCGCTGCCGACCAGTCGCCCGCGCTGACCCTGCCACCGCGCACCGAGCTCGGCGGCCAGGTCAGCGAGCTGCCACGCGGCGCCGCCGCACCGACCAGCACCGAGACGCCGGCGCTGATCCCCGGGCTCGGCATCCTCGCCTGGCCTGCCGGCACCACGAACCCCGAGGCGCAGGCCTATTTCGACCAGGGCTACCGCTTCGCCTGGGGCTTCAACCACGGCGAGGCGGCGCGTGCCTTCCGCGCCGCCCAGGCGCTCGATCCCGACTGCGCCATGTGCTTCTGGGGCGAGGCCTGGGTGCTCGGGCCGCACATCAACTTCCCCATGGAGGAGGACGCCAACCGCCGCGCCCTCGCCGCGCTCGAGCAGGCCCGGCGCCTGGCGCCGAAGGCGGGCCCGATGCGCGCCGCGCTGATCGAGGCGCTGTCGCAGCGCCACAGCGGGGACTTAGGGGCCGAGCGCGCGCAGCTCGACCGCGCCTTCGCCGATGCCATGCGCGCCGTGCAGGCGCGCTACCCGGCGGAGACCGAGATCGCGGTGCTCACCGCCGATGCGCTGATGAACCTGCAGCCCTGGGACTACTGGCAGGACGAGGGCCGCACGCCGAAGGGCGCCACCGCGGAGATCGTCGCGCTGCTCGAGGGCGCGCTCGGCGCGCGGGAGAGCCCGGTCACGCCGAACCCGCTGCACACCGGCGCGATCCACCTCTACATCCACGCCGTCGAGGCCTCGGACCGGCCGGAACGCGCCGCCCCGCACGCGGCGCGGCTGGAAGCGACGATGCCGCTCGCCGGCCATATCGTGCACATGCCGGCGCATATCTGGTACCGCCTCGGCCAGTGGCGGGAGAGCCTGGAGGCGAACCGCCGCGCCATCGCCGCCGACGAGGCGCAGATCGCCCGCGGCGGCGCCAGCCCGCTCTATGCCGGCGGCTACTTCGCGCACAACGTCCACTTCGTGATGGCCTCGGCGCTGATGGGCGGCGACGGCCGCACGGCGGTGGAGGCGGCCGAGCGCCTGGCGACGCTCATCCCGGAGGAGGCCAAGCGCGCCCTCCCTGGCCTCGCGCAGCCCGTCGCCGCCGCGCCCTATGTCGCCCATGCGCGCTTCTCGGCGCCCGAGGCGATCCTCGCCCTGCCCGCGCCGGCCGAGGAATTCCCCTTCATCCGCGCGCACTGGCACTACGCGCGGGGCGAGGCCCTGGCGCGGCAGGGCAAGGCGGCCGAGGCGCGGCGCGAGGCCGAGGCGATCCGCGCGCTGCTGGCGGCGCCGGCGATCGTCGCGCTGCCCGCCCAGGGCGTGCCGGCCGCGGATGTGCTCGACATCGCCGCACGGGTGGTCGAGGCGCGGGCGGCGCAGGCCGATCGCGACCATGCCCGGGCCGTGCCGCTGCTGGTGGAGGCGGCGCGGATCCAGGACGGGCTGCCCTACATGGAGCCGCCCTTCTGGTACTACCCGGTGCGCCAGACGCTCGGCGCGGCGCTGCTGGCCGAGGGCCGCAACGCCGAGGCGGCCGAGGCCTTCCGCACGGCGCTGCGCCAGGTGCCGAACAATGGCTGGGCCGCGGCGGGGCTGCTGCGGGCGGCCGAGGCGGGAAGCGACCAGGCCGGCGCGTCGGAGGCACGGGCCATGCTGGAGCGCAGCTGGTTCGGCGGCGCGCCGCCGGCGCCCGAGCGGCTGTAGACGATGCGGGTGCGGGCGGGGCGTGGTAGGCTCGTGCCATGTCGCTCGCCCGCACCGGACCGCCGCCGATGACGGTCGCCGAGTTCCTCGCCTGGGAGGAGACCCAGCCGCTGCGCTGGGAGTTCGACGGGATCACCCCCGTGGCGATGACGGGCGGCACCGAGGCGCATCAGCTCATCCAGGTGAACCTCCTGGCGGCGCTGCATGACCGCCTGCGCGGCAGGCCGTGCCGGGCCTATGGCAGCGACGTGAAGGTCCAGCTCGCCGGCAGCATCCGCTATCCGGACGCCTTCATCGCCTGCGGCCCGGTCAACCTGCGCGGCACGGTGCGCGACGACCCGGTGATCGTCTTCGAGATCCTCAGCCGCTCCACCGCGCGGACCGACCGGGTCGAGAAGATGCGCGAATACTGGGACGCGCCCTCGATCCGCCGCTACGTCCTGATCGAGCAGGAGGGCATCTCCGCCACCAGCTTCGTGCGCCGGGACGGGCACTGGACCGGCACCGTGCTCTGGCCCGGCGACATGCTGGACCTGCCGGAGGCCGGCATCGCCCTCCCCCTCGAGGATCTCTACGAGGGGCTGGACCCGGCGGCGCTGCGCGACGCCTCCTCCTCGGCCTCGCCCGAGACATAGGCCATCAGCATCTCCAGCCGGTCCGCCTCGGCCGCCGGCTTGTCGCGTCGGATGCGCGCGATGCGCGGGAAGCGCAGCGCCACCCCGGACTTGTGCCGCGTGCTGCGCTGCGCCGCGTCGAAGACGACCTCGAAGACGAGCGATTTCTCGACCTCGCGCACGGGCCCGAAGCGGCCCGTGGTGTGGTTCCTGATCCAGCGGTCGAGCCAGGCCAGCTCCTCGTCCGTGTAGCCGGAATAGGCCTTGCCCACCGGCACCAGCTCCTCGCCCCCCGCGCCGTCCGGGCGCCAGAGGCCGAAGGTGTAGTCGGAATAGAAGCTGGATCGCTTGCCATGGCCGCGCTGCGCATACATCAGCACGGCGTCGATGCTGAGCGGGTCGCGCTTCCACTTCCACCAGAGGCCCTTCACACGCCCCGCGACATAGGGGCTGTCGGCGCGCTTGAGCATCAGCCCCTCGATCGAGGCGGCGCGCGCGCCATCGCGGATCGCCGCGAGCTCGGCGACGGAAGCGAAGGCGATGCGCGGCGAGAGGTCCATGCGCGCCGGCGCCTCGCGCGCGATCCAGGCCTCGAGCCGGGCGCGGCGGGCATCGAAGGGCAGGCCGCGCAGGTCCTCGGCGCCGTCGAAGAGGATGTCGTAGAGCCGAACGCCCACGGGGAAGTCCCGCTGCATCTTCGCCGAGACCTGCTTGCGGTTCAGCCGCTGCTGCAGGTCGGCGAAGGGCGCGACCGCCCGTTCCCCGCCCGCGTCGCGGATCACCAGCAGCTCGCCGTCGAGCACGGCGTGGAAGTGCATGGCGTCGAGGATCTCGGGGAAGGCGGCGGAGACGTTCTCGCCGCCGCGGCTCCAGATCCGCGCGCCGCCGGGGCCGGCGGTGAGCTGCACGCGGATGCCGTCCCATTTCCACTCGGCGCGCCAGGCCGCGGGGTCGAGCGCGGCGACATCGGCATCGTCCAGCGGATGGGCGAGCATCAGCGGGCGGAAGACCGGCGCGTCGCGCGGATCCGGGCGCTCCCCCCTGCCCTCCAGCCAGCGGAACAGCGGCAGGTAGGGCGGGGCGACGCCGTGCCAGACCTCCTCGATCGCCTCGAGCGGCTGGTTCGACCAGGCGGCGAGCGCGGTCTTGGCCAGCCGCGCCGAGACGCCGACGCGCAGCCCCCCCGTCACCAGCTTGATCAATGCAAGCCGCCCGCCAGCATCGAGCCTGTCGAGCCAGCCGGCGATCAGCCCCGGCAGCTCGGCCTTCGGCGTCAGCTCCAGCGCCTCCACCACCTCGGCGAGCGTCGGCGGCGGCGCGTTCGTCCCCTCTCGTTCCGGCCAGATCAGCGCGACCGTCTCGGCGAAGTCGCCGACATAGTCGTGGCTGAGCGCGAGCAGCACCGGATCGGTCCGCGCCGCCACCAGGTCGCGCACCAGCGAGGGCTTGGCGGCGGTGAAGACCAGCTCCTCGGTCAGGGCGGCGAGGCCGACGCCGCGATCGGGATCCGGCTGGGTGGCGAACCAGTCCTGCAGCAGGGCGAGCTTGGCGTTGCGCCCTGGTGTGAAGACCAGGCGCTCGAGCAGCGCGGCAAAGGCGGGAAGGCTCATGCGCGCCCTGCTTTCCCCTCGACAGGCCGGCGCCGATCCGGCATGGGCCCGTGGCTCCCGCCATCGCGAGACCACGGACCTTGTCCCCCGACCATCCCGTCCCGGCGCGCGCGGTCGAGGCCGGCGCGCGGGGCCCGGCCTTCTCCATCTGCACCCTGGTCACCGACCCGGCGGCCTATGCGGCGATGCGCGAGAGCTTCGCCGCCCGCGGCTTCACGCCGGATGTGGCGGAGTTCCTCTACCTCGACAACAGCAGCGGCAACCGCTGGGACGCTTTCGCCGGCATCCCGCTGCTGCTGGCCGCCGCGCGGGGGCGGCACGTGATCCTCTGCCACCAGGACGTGCGGCTGATCGAGGATGGCGCGGCGGTGCTGGCCGAGCGGCTCGCCGCGCTCGAGCGCATCGCGCCCTGCTGGGCGATCGCCGGCAATGCGGGCCGCACGGCGGAGGGCGCGTACCGCATCCGCATCTCCGACCCGCATGGCGAGGATGTTCGGCGGGGCGAGCTGCCGGCGCGGGTGGTGAGCCTCGATGAGAATTTCCTGGTGCTGCGCGGCGGCGTGCCGCTCGGCCTCTCGCGCGATCTCGCGGGCTTTCATCTCTACGGCGCCGATCTCTGCCTGCATGCGCGGCTGGCCGGGCGCAGCGCCTGGGTGATCGATTTCCACCTGCGGCATCTCAGCGCGGGGCGGGTGGATGCGGCCTTCCACGCGCTGCAGGCGCGGATGGAGGCGAAATACGCCGCCGCCATCGCCGGCATGGCGCGCATCCCGACGCCGAGCACGACGCTGCGCGTGCCGCGCGGCCTCTTCGCCCGGTGGTGGGCCGGGCGGCGCTGGCGCCGGCGGCTCGGCGCCTGAGCCGCGGCGGCGCGCCGGGGCCGGGTCAGCCGGCATCCGGCGCGAGCTCCGTCGCCGAGATCGGCGCGGGATCTGGCGCCGGGGTCGGCGCGGGCCCTGTCGCCGAGGTCGGCGCGGGCCCTGTCGCCGTGGTCGGCGCGGGCCCTGTCGCCGTGGTCGGCGCGGGCTCACCCTCCGGGCCCGGCGCCGGCTCGGCCGCCTCGTCCTCCTCGCCGCGGCCCACCAGGTGCAGCGCCCGGCCGCGCACGCCCATGCCGGCCAGCGCGTGCACCAGCGCGTCCTCGCGGCCATGCGTCACCCAGACCTCCGGCGCGGCGACCTCGGCGATGGTCGCCAGCAGCGCGTCCCAGTCGGCATGGTCGCTGATGACGAGGGGCAGTTCGATCCCGCGCGACTTCGCACGCTGGCGCACGCGCATCCAGCCGCTGGCCGCCACCACCACGGGCTCCGCCAGGCGCCGCGCCCAGCGGTCCTGCACGGCCGAGGGCGGGGCGAGCACGATCGCGCCCCGCAGCGCCGCCCGGTCCGCCACGGTCGCCGGGCGCAGCGGGCCGAGCGGCACGCCGAGCGATTCGTAGAGCGCGCAGAGCGGCGCCAGCGCGCCATGCAGGTGGATCGGCGCGTCCCAGCCCGCGGCGCGCAGCAGCCGGATGACGCGCTGGCACTTGCCGAGGGCGTAGCAGCCGACGACGTGGGTCCGCTCCGGAAACAGGCGCAGGCTGTCGAGCAGCTTCGCCACCTCCTGCTCCGGCGGCGGGTGGCGGAAGACCGGCAGGGCGAAGGTCGCCTCGGT
>CAYNYQ010000188.1:0-3397 GCA_964401305.1 uncultured Acetobacteraceae bacterium
AGATCGGCCTGGCGCTCGGTGCGGGTCTTGCTCAGCAGCGCGCGGAGCTGGGTGCGCGCCGTGTGGATCGAGATGCCGCGCTCGGCGGCGAAGTCGCCGAGGCTGGCGCCGCGGCAGAGCGCGACGGCCAGCAGCGCCTCTGCCTGGGTCATGCCATAGGCGCTGCGCAGCACCGCCGGGGAGGGCGCCCGCCGCGCCGCGGTGTCGGCGACCCGCAGCACGATCCAGCCCGACCGGCCCGGTACCGGGGTGCAGCGCACGAGGTAGGGCGAGGCGCCGGAGCGCCGCGGCACCGGCAACTCCATCGGCGTGCCCGCCGCCGCGGCCGCGAGCGCCCGCTGCAGCAGCCGGAGCGCGCCGGGATCCGAGGGCAGCACCGCCCCGCCCGGGGCGCGGGTCAGCCCGTCGCCCTCCTCGGCCAGGCGGTGCAGCGCGACATTGGCGAAGACCTGCCGACCGGGGCGGTCGTGCAGGGCGAGCCCCTCGTCCAGCGCATCGAAGGCCTCCCATTGCGGCGCCCCCGCCGCGACCGCAGGCGGCGTGATGGCGCGCGTCTCATGCCCGGCGCGCTGCGGCGAACGGGTCGATCCGGAGAGGTCGATGGTCACCGTTGTCATGATTGCTGCCTCTTCCCGCCTGGTTCGTTCCATGCCTCCGTCCTGTCCGGCATCAAGCTGGCGGTGCGTCGGCGTGCTGAACCTGCCGAAGAAGACGCAACCGACCGTCAGGGCACCGTGAATTGCGGCAGGTGTGGGGCGGCCGCCGTGATCTGGATCACATCACGAAGCGGGGAGGCGCGGCGGGGCGGGACGCCCGCACAGCGTGGCAGGCGGGCGGCGGCGCGACATCGCCGAAACGAAGGAGGCGCTGCGCCGGCACGGCAGGGCCCGGGCGTGGCGTGCAGGTGCGTGGCGTGCAGGGGCGTGGCGTGCAGGGGCGCGGCGTGCAGGGGCGTGGCGGGCGGGTGTGCGGCGGGCCGGTGCGTGGCGGGCGGGTATGCGGTGGCGGGGCGCCGCGGCCCCGCCTGCCCGCGCCGGCTACGCCTTCGGCTGGCCGGCGTACCAGTCCAGCATCTGCGGCCCGTTCCAGTGCAGCACGCCCGCGTGCCGGTTCGCATAGTCGTAGAATTCCTCGAGCCAGCGGATGCGGTGCGGCTGGCCGGAGATGTAGGGGTGGATGGCCAGCGCCATGATCTTCGCCCGCTCCGCCCCCTCGGCGTAGAGCCGGTCGAACTGGTCCTTCGCGCGGCGCAGCAGGTAGTCGCTCTCGTGGTGCTGCACGATCATCATCGGGATGTCGTTCAGCTCGACGGTGTAGGGCAGGGTCACCAGCGGGCCCTTTTCGGTGGCGATGGTGCAGGGTTCGTCGTCCCAGACCCAGTCGCCGATGTACTTCACGCCGGCCTCGGCCAGCAGCTCCGGCGTCTCGTCGGTCTGGGTCAGCCCGGGGCCGAGCCAGCCGACCGGCCGCGTGCCGGTGAAGGCCTCCAGCCGGTCGAGCGAGCGGTGGATCATGGCGCGCTGGTCTGGCTCCTTGTGGATCGGGCCCTGTTCCCAGGAATGGCCCATGAACTCCCAGCCGGCGTCGCGCGCCTCCGCCGCGACGCGCTCGTAGTCCTCGACCACCCGGGCGTTGATCGAGAGCGTCGGCGCGATGCCGAGCCGCTTGAACAGCGCGAAGAAGCGCCAGACCCCGACCCGCATCCCGTATTCGTGCCAGGACCAGTTGGGCACGTCGGGCAGCAGCACCTGGCCGGTCGGCGCCGGCAGCACCTGCCGCGCCATGGGCTTGGCGATGTCCCAGACCTCCAGATTCACGATGGTCCAGAGCACCAGGCGCGCGCCGCCCGGCAGACGCAGCGGCGGCCGGTCGACGATGGCCGAATAGGGTGCGCGCTCGCGCGGCTGCATGGGCATGGTGGTCCCCCGTCTCCCGTTCGGCGATCGCGCAAGGGTGGCGCAATCGGGGGCCGAGGCAAGGCCCGGTGCCGCGAGCGCCGGGCCGCACGACCGGGCGCCGCCACGGTCACCCGGCCGCGCTTCGGTGCGGCGCCATGGACACCCGACCGCGCCTCGGGGCGCCGCCACGGTCACCCGGTCGCGCTTCGGTGCGCCGCCATGGTCACCCGGCCGCACGTCGGGGCGCCGCCACGGTCACCCGACCGCATTCCGGGGCGCCGCCACGGTCACCCGGCCGCGGGCCGGGACGGCGCCGCGCGGTCCAGCGCCAGCATCGCCAGCCCCGTCACCGCGGATCCCGCGGCGATGGTCAGGATCGCGGCCTGCCAGGCCGCGAGGGACTCCGCCCCGCCGGCCAGGTGCAGCACCACGCCCACCACCACGATCGCGGCGCAGGCGGAGAGATTCGCCGCCGCCGAGAGCAGCGCCAGCGCCGCACCCCGCTCGGCCGGCGGGACGCGCGCCAGCAGCGCCGGCGTCAGCGCGCCGGCATCCGAGAAGATCGCGCAGGCATAGGCGATGGTCAGGCCGAAGATCGCCAGGAAGGGTGCCTCCAGCAGCAGCGCCAGCGCGGTGCCGACCAGCACCGACGAGAAGGCCGCGGCGGCGATCACGCGGTGCCGGCGCCCCGCCTCCGCGCGGCGCGCGACCAGGGCGCTGATCGGCATCGCCAGCAGGCCGACGAAGGCGGTGGCGAGGGCGAAGTTCACGCCGCCATAGCCGAGGTTCCCCGGCAGGGTCGCCGCGAAGCCCAGCAGCGCCACCCACCAGGTGCGGAAGGCCATGCCCTCCCAGCTGTTGCCCCCGGCGGCCAGCAGGACCAGCCAGACATGCCGCGTCCGCGCCACCCGCCCGAGCCGCTCGGCCAGGTTGCCGGTGGTGGGCGCGAGGCGCGGCACGGGCATGGTGGCGCGCACCAGCAGCAGCGCCGCCGCCGCCGTCGCCGCGGCGCCCAGGAAGGCCGCCTGCCAGCCGAAGGCCCACTCCAGCGCGCCCGACAGGGCGAAGGAGGCCGAGAGCCCGAGGGTCAGCGCCGAGACGTAGTCGCCCGCCGCCTGCTGCTGGCGTTGCGGCGGCACGGCCTCGATCAGCAGGCGCAGCCCGGGCATGTAGGTGCCGGCCATGCCGAGGCCGGTAAGCACGCGGCTCGCCAGGAGCGCGGCGAAGCCGTCATCCACCAGCGGGAACAGCGCCCCGCCGAGCACGCCGAGCACGCCGCCCAGGACATAGAGGCGCCGCGCGTCGCGCGTGTCGGTCAGCCCGGCGAAGACCGGCGAGCCCAGCGCATAGGCGAGGAAGAAGGCGCCCCCGGCGATTCCCGCCTGAACCTCCGTCAGGCCCGTGTCGGCGCGCAGCGCCGGCAGCACCGCGGCATAATTGGCGAAGCCGATCAGGTTCAGCACCAGCGCGGCGTTCATGAGAAGGCGGGGCGACATCGT